>DAOUUW010000051.1 GCA_030667965.1 Deltaproteobacteria bacterium | reverse complement strand
CCCGGTGTTGCCATGCGGACTTTTTGCAGGTTGGGTAGCCAGCGCCTTCTTGTTTTGTTGTGTGCGTGGCTGACATTGTTGCCGCTAAGTGGTTTTTTGCCGCAGATTTCACATACTTTAGCCATAATACAACTCCTTAAATATCAAACAAACAGCCTATGCTTATTTTGTTTGAACAGCGCCGTTTCGGGGGCTTTTTATTAAAAAAAATGTGTCATTGTGTTAATTTTTGAATCGTGATTTATACATCGGATGAACATGCTTAGCAAGTTTTTTTATTTTTTGAACTTTCTTCTTTGAGCTTTGTCATAAAAACCATCGCATCTTCTGTAAGATCTTAAGGATCGGCTATTTTGTTGACACTGTGTAGCACTTCATGGTATTTGCCAAAGCTCTGCAATGCTCTCTCCCTTAAACATTAACCTTAATGAATCGTAAGAATATGAGTAAAAAGAAAAATAGTATATGGACTTTTTTTGCATCCGTCAAGCTCGCCCTTTTTGTTCTTTTTATCCTTGCCATAGCATCTATTATAGGGACTGTCATTCCCCAGAATAGTCCGGTGGACGTATATGTGAAGCAATATGGGGAAAACATGGCCCGGCTTTTTCAGATTCTTGATATCCCGGACATGTATAATTCCTGGTGGTTCACCACCATGCTTTTCCTGCTGGCCTTGAATCTCACTGTCTGTACCATTGAGAGGCTTCCCTCGGTGTGGCGCATGGTTGTCCTTGATAACCTTAAAACCGATCTGGGCAGACTCTCTAAAATGCAGCCGAACAAGCAACTCATAACGTCAAAGTTGCCTGAAGAGGCAGCGGTTCAGGTTCGTGCCGGGCTTCATGATAAAGGCTGGAAGTCAACAGAGGCGGCCCGGGATGGCGGCATTCTTCTTTTTGCCCAGAAAGCCCCCTGGACCCGGCTTGGCGTGTATATTGTCCATACCAGTATTCTGGTCATTTTTGCCGGGGCAATGATAGGATCGTATTTCGGCTATAAGGGCAGCGTGATGATTCCGGAGACCCGCTCAACCGATACGATTTATGAATTCGGTACCCGCAATCCGATTAAACTGGGCTTTGAGGTATTCTGCAACCGCTTTACACTGTCCCATTATCCCAACGGGGCACCGAAGGAATTTCGTTCGGATCTGGTTATTGTCGACGACGGCGGCAAGGAAGTTGCGAGAAAATCTATCATTGTAAATGATCCCCTCTCTTATAAGGGGCATACCTTTTATCAATCGAGTTATCAATCCTACGAGAAATTTCTAATCACCCTTGTTAATAATGAGACGAAAAACAAGGAGCTTTTCCTTATCGAGCCCGGAAAGCAGGTACAATGGGATGCCGAAAAGGTTGCCTTCGGTATCATCAACAGGGGCATGACCGATACCCCGGGTAAGTTCACGTATAAAATATGGTTTTCCGGCGGCGACACCTCCGAGCCTTTCTGGATCATTGAAGGTGACACAACTGTTATCAATGAAAGCGGGAAGGCATATACCTTCAGCATGAAAGAGTTTTATGCAACCGGTTTGCAGGTTACCAAAGATCCAGGCGTCTGGTGCGTTTATATTGGCTGCGGCTTGATGCTTTTTGGTCTCATGATAGCCTTTTTCTTTTCTCATCGAAGAGTATGGGTTTATATTAGCCGCGAAAATGATCAGACTTCAGTTCGGGTGACTGGTAACACCAATAAAAATAAACCGGCTTTTGATAAGAATTTTGAAACGGTTAGCCACACGATTGAAGAGAAATTGACATAAGAGTAAAAATAATCTATTAGTAACCGTTATTGAAAAGAAGTTTTAGTTCCTCTGCATTTAGTAAACCCTTTTTCAAGGATTGATCATGACAAGTTCACAACTTTTTGGAATAAGTACACTTGGATACCTACTCGCCTCGGCCTTGTATATTGCCACCCTGCTCTTTAAAACAAAGAAATCAGGAGTTGTCGCTTCTATATTGACTTTGCTGACATTTCTGGTTCAGACAGTTGGTATCGGTCTGCGATGGTATGAATCGTATGAAATGGGCATGGGGCATGCGCCCTTGTCGAATATGTACGAGTCGCTGGTTTTCTTTTCCTGGTCCATTGTTATTTTTTATCTGCTGCTTGAATTGAAATTTCATAACAGGATTTTCGGTGCCTTTGCCATTCCTTTTGCCTTTTTCAGTATGGCCTATGCCTCGTTTGCCAAGGGCATTAATCAGGAGATAAGCCCGCTCATTCCCGCCCTGCAGAGCAACTGGCTCATTGTCCATGTTGTTACCTGTTTTATCGGTTACGCCGCCTTTGCCGTTGCCTGCGGCCTGGGATTTATGTATCTCTTAAAAAGCGCCTCTTCGGACACGTCGGAAACCGGCGTTATCAGTAGTCTGCCCAAGCTGTCGGTTCTTGATGATGTTATTCATAAAACCATGATTTTCGGCTTTCTCTGGTTGAGCGCCGGTATCATTACCGGGGCCATCTGGGCAAATTCCGCCTGGGGCACTTACTGGAGCTGGGACCCGAAAGAGACCTGGTCACTCATCACTTGGTTTATTTATGCCGCGACCCTTCATGCCCGCTTCACCCGGGGCTGGCAGGGTAAACGTATTGCCTGGCTTGCCATTATCGGTTTTGTGTCCGTTATTTTTACCTATTTCGGCGTCAATTTTTTGTTGTCCGGGCTGCACAGTTACGGCAGCAGCTGATAGGTGAAGGTGAAGGAGAAATTTATTAAAACTGACGGCAGTCGGCGACACTTTTGAGCAAAAATGATTCATCATTCATTTTTTCTCTGTTGTTTCTTGACAAATGGTTTCAGACCTCTTAAAAAGATTATCGATTAGCTTATTTTTAACGTGTACTAATGTATGTATTAATTAGTTAACTTTAATCCAAAAGGGGAGATGTGAAATGATTAAAAAAACTATTGTTTGTGCAACAGCTTTTGCTTTTCTTGCAGGTTTTACCGTAGCCAGTCCTGTTATGGCTAGTGATCCCGGTCCGGCGGACATTACTATGGTGTCAACTATTGACGTACCTACAAAACCGAAACCAGCTATATTTCCTCACAAGGTACATCAGGATGTCGAAGGTTCATTATGTGCCGACTGCCATCATAGCGCTGATGCTGATGGAAAGAAGGTTGACTATGTAGACGGACAGGAAGTTGCGAAATGTGAGACCTGCCATAATAAAGCCGCCGCTTTTGATCCATTGCTCAAGATTTCTTCATTGAAAAATGCCGCTCATAATAACTGTAAAGGATGTCATAAGGAAAAAGGCATGGAAACTAAATGTGCTTCCTGTCATCCTGTTGCTGCAAAGTAATTATCCTCATTTTAGTGGATGCTGAAAAAGGCTGCTCTTTGGAGCGGCCTTTTTTTTTTATTAAAGGTTGATGGTCTCGTAAAAAGTCTTTTTCTCACCACAGAGCGCACAGAGACCACAGAGAAATCTTCTTTATTACAATGAGTTACCACTGTGAACTCTGTGGTCTCTGTGGTTAATTTATAGTTTTTACGAATGCATCAAGGTTATAGGTTGAAGGTTGAAGATGATTGGGAATGGATGATAAGGAAAAAAAAGAATACTTCATCCTTTAAGCCTTCAGTCTAAACCCCTCATATTAATGGTAGCAAAGAAAACTACAAAGAAAAATCGAGTCTGGACATGGAGTCATGTCCATCTGTCTGTTTATCTGCTGTCCATTTCCCTCCTGTTGACCCTTTTTATCGGCACCGTTCTTTTTCTTTTTATCTCCTTGAATATCCCGGACATCAGCTCATTGGCTGCATATAACCCTCCTGCCACGACGGTTATTCTAGATCGCAATGGTAAGCAGATTGACAGGATTTACACCCACAACAGGTTCGTCGTTCGCATCGACAACATGCCTAAACTCTTGCCGCTGGCCTTTGTTGCGGCTGAGGATGCCCGTTTCTTCCAGCATCCCGGGGTTGACGCCTGGTCCATATTACGAGCGCTCATACATAACCTCAGCAAGGGCAGACGAGGCCAGGGGGGGAGCACCATTACCCAGCAGGTGGCCAGATCCCTGCTTCTCACGCCTGAAAAAACCTATACCCGTAAGATCAAGGAGGCGATTCTCGCTTACCGCATTGACAAAGTGCTCACCAAAAAGGAAATTCTTTATATCTACCTCAATCAAATATATTTCGGCGAAGGAGCCTATGGGGTTGATGCGGCATCCAGGGCCTATTTCGATAAAAAAGCCGTGGATCTCGACTTGGCCGAAATTGCCATTCTGGCGGGACTGCCCCAGGCGCCGAGCCGCTATTCCCCTTTTAAACATTTTGATTTGACCAAAAAAAGACAGGTATATGTGTTGAACCGCATGGCGGAGGAGGGCTACATCACTCCCACCATGGCTCGCACTGCATTTCAGAAATCTCTTCTGTGGGGAGCGCCGGTTGAATATGATGAAGACTCCAGGTATTTTGTCCAGTATGTCCGAAATTATGTGCAGGAAAAATACGGCAAGGATGCCTTGCGTGAAGGCGGATTGACAATAGAAACAACCCTTGATCCCGATTTGCAGAAGTCTGCCACTGCCGCTATCCTCCGGGGAGTGGCCCATTGGGCTGTGCGGCGTTCAAAAAGCACGTCAAAACTGCCCCAGGCCGCCCTGGTTGCCATGGAAAGTGAAACCGGTAAAGTGCGCGCCCTGGTTGGCGGAACGGATTTCGGCAAGAGTCAGTTCAACAGAGTTACCCAGGCCAAAAGACAGCCTGGTTCAGCTTTCAAGCCCATAGTTTATGCCGCAGCATTGCGGGACGGATTCACCCCTGCTTCTCTTATTGATGACAGTCCGCTGGTCTTGCCCGGTTCAGAGTCCCGGACAAGCTGGCGTCCGCAAAATTTCAGCGGTGAATTTTACGGCCCTACAACCCTGGCCACAGCCCTGGTTCATTCGCGTAACGTGGTCACGATAAAACTTCTGCAGGAAGTGGGTGTGGAATCCGTGAGAAAACTTGCCGGCAAGATGGGTATTGATTCGCCAATCGGCAAAAATCTCTCCATTGCCCTTGGCGCATCAGAGGTTTCCCTGCTTGAATTGACCGGGGCATATACGACCTTTGCCAATGAAGGCAGAAGAAGCCGACCTGTTTTTATCACAAGGATTCTGGACAGGGACGGAAAAGTACTTGAAGAATGGAAACCCGGCAACGAAAGGGTGCTGGACGAAGAAACAGCCTATCAGATGACCCATATCATGCAGAGTGTTATTGAGGAAGGAACCGGAAAAAATGCCTGGGGCCTGCCTGGGGAATCCGCCGGGAAAACAGGAACAACGGATAAGTATCGAGATGCCTGTTTCATCGGCTATACCCCGGAGATGGTTTGCGGCGTGTGGATGGGATTTGACCGGAAGCACTCACTGGGCAGCAATGAGACCGGTGGCCGGGCCTGCGCTCCGATCTGGCTTGATTTTATGAAAAAGGTAAAGCAGAAAAAAGAAAGATTTGTAGTTCCTGAAGGTATTGTTTTTTTCCCGGTTGACCGACAGACGGGGAAAATTAATCCGATGAACAGGGATAAATCAACTTGGATGGCATTCAGCAAAAAAAGGCTGCCATGGGCTGATGCAGAAAGCCGGACAGATAAGGGTGAGTGAAATTCTTTTGAGGAGGGGGGAACCGATCGAAGGAACGTTTATCTCACAGAGGCACAGAGTTCACGGAGATTTTTCTTTTTGTCTCTGTGTCTCTGCGAACTCTGTGAGATATTTCCAAAATGCTTATTTGCATTTCGGAAAATCCTTTAATTCATCTTTACCCTGGAAGAGCACTGTAAAGTTTTCCTGCAGGATGGCAGAGAGTTGGTCTACATCGCCTTTTTCTCCAACCAGAACACGAATTGCCACCCGTTTGATTCCATCGGGGGCATCTTCAAAGGATGTCAGGACACTTATAACCCTGGCATGGTTATCACGCAGGATTTTGACAACACTGGTAACCGATCCCGGTTCATCTACAAGATCAAAAACATACTGCATGGCTCCGTCTTTGATGCCGGTGCTGTGGATAAAACCGCGCAATACGTCGGTTTCACTGAGAAGTCCGGTCAGGTATCCTGAAGAGTCGTTCACTGGGATACCGGAAATTTTACACTCAAGCATGATGACAGCGGCTTTTTCCAGGGAATCTTCTCCGTGCATCACAATGGGTGACGGAGTCATTACGTCTTTAACTTTCATTTCAGAAAGAAGATAATAAAGCTCGTGGACATCAAGGGATGTTGTCTTGGAAGGGGAGGCGTCTTTAACGTCACGATCTGTGACGATTCCAATCAGTTTGCCGTGGGAAACAACAGGAAGGCGTCGAATGGAGTTTTCTTTCATTATTCTGGTGGCACGCATAAGGGATGTGTTTTCATCCACAGTCAGAACATTTTTCGCCATCCAATCTCGAATCAGCATGTTTTATTTCCTCCTTGATTCCTGAGAGATCTAATCTGGTATTTTTCAACTACGAAATTGTCGAAAAGAAAGTTGCATTGAATGCTCTTCTGAAAAGTCACTAAATGAAATAATGGTTTTTTGACGTATTTAAAGAGCATTTTCTTTCCCTGCTATGCTGGAAAAGAAAAAAAATTTATGCTAGGAACATATAAAGGATTCCCGTGGATATAGCAAGATTTTAGGGTGAATACAGCCTTTTTTATCCATGCAATTTGAGTAACTATTCAGGTGTTCAGGTAAAAGGCTGAAGGCCGATAAGCGCAGACATCCGATAAGCGCAGACATCGAGAGAAAAACCCAACAATCTCCAATGAAGATTGGAGTTGAATTTTACCCAAAGAGCTCAAAATGGCTCTAATTTCATTCTTTCAACTTTCAGTCTATCTACCTGAACAGTTACCAATTTTGTAGATAAGTCTTTGATTTTTTTTGTTGCGAGGGTATAGGTCAGCGTGAAAAAAATTATTGTCCATCATGCCGGTTTATCATGAATAAATTCCTTCCACTCCCAGATCCGATTCTTGCCGGATTGCTTTCAAGCCTCAAGTCAGAAGAATTCGTGCTCCTGGAAACCTCCAGAGTCAATGAAGAGGATCACCATTCTTTTTTATTTACAGATCCGGTTGACCGCTTACGGTTAAAGAGTCGGGACGGGGTCCTTGATTTTTTTGAAAAAGCACAACATTTGCTTGATGAAGGATATTATCTTGCCGGCCGAATTGATTATGAGGCAGGATATCTTCTCGAACCTTCCCTTGCGCATCCGGCAGATTCTGAAAAGAATTATTCTCTTGCCGATTTAGGTGTTTTCAGAGCACCTTTGTTATTTGATCATAGAAATCCTGATCGGAACGATCCAACCTGGGTTGATTTTTCCCGCAAGAGCATGGGGCATGATGCGACTTATTGCATCAACGAGTTGCAGGCGAATCTGACAAAAGATGATTATCTGGCGGCAATTGATGCGATAAAATCGTATATCGCCGCAGGTGACACCTATCAGGTTAATTATACCTTGAAGTTGCTGTTTGATTTTAGTGGTTCACCTGCCGGTCTGTACCGCGATTTACGAAGAAACCAGAGTGTGTCCTACGGTGCTTTTATTCAAAGCGGCTCAGAATGCATTCTGTCGTTGTCGCCGGAGCTTTTTTTCCGCAAAAAAGGAGATGTCTGCACGGTCCGCCCCATGAAAGGCACCATGAAAAGGGGAAAAACGAATGCAGAAGATGAAAACAACGAGCATTTTCTGCGGACAGACAGCAAAAACCGCAGTGAAAACGTGATGATCGTCGATTTGTTGCGTAATGACCTTGGCAGGATTTCCCGACCTGGTACGGTCTGTGTTTCTTCCCTCTTTGATGTGGAAAAATATGAAACCCTGCATCAGATGACTTCATCCATTACCGGCAAGATTCCATCTCCTCTCGCGCTGTTTGACCTTTTTAAGGCATTATTTCCCTGTGGTTCGGTGACCGGGGCGCCTAAAATCAGGACCATGGAAATAATACGGGAACTGGAGCATGGCAACAGGGGCGTTTATACCGGGGCCATCGGTTATCTGGCTCCTTCCGGGGACGCAGAGTTTAACGTGCCGATCAGAACGGTTGTTCTTCATGGCCCCAGGGGAGAGATGGGCATCGGCTCCGGCATTGTCCATGATTCAGACCCGGAAGGTGAATGGCAGGAGTGTAATCTTAAAGCGGATTTCCTTACCAGGCCCATGCCGGAATTTCAGCTGATAGAAACTATTCTCTGGCAGCCGGAAAAGGGGTATTGGCTGCTGGATGAACATCTGGCCCGGTTGGTTGATTCCTCCGTATATTACAACTTTGCCTTTGATCCTGAAGAAATCCTGCAGGCAGTCAGGGAAAAAGAGGAGGTTTTCAGGCGGAGCGGGGAAAATCAGCGGCTGCGCCTGCTGCTGGCAAAAGACGGAAGTTTTACCCTGCATGCCGAAGTCTGTGATGCGCCGCAGACGTTTTTTACAGAAAGAGCGGACAAACTGCCACGTGTTTATTTTTCAAACGAAAAGACTGATTCTTCTGACGCTTTCCTGTTTCATAAGACGACAATGCGTCAGCTCTATAACAGGGAAAGGAAAAAGGCTGTGGATGCCGGTTATTACGAGGTGCTTTTCTGCAATGAAAGGGGAGAAGTAACCGAAGGCGCCATTTCCACGGTTTTTATCAAAAAAGACAATTGCTTCTTTACGCCTTCCCTGCAATGCGGGCTGCTTCCCGGGGTTTTCAGGGCAAATTTCCTTGCAGGAAAAGCAGGAGTTACGGTGCGGGAAAAAATTCTTTTCCCGCAGGATCTCAAGGAAGCGGACGCCGTATTTGTGGCAAATTCAGTCCGTGGGATTGTCCAGGTCCGGCTTTGAGCAGGATTTATTAACACCTCAACTTTCCGATTGGAAATATTCCAAGGCGTTGATTTTGTGCGAATTGGGTTAATCGAACATTTACCATACTAACTATTTCGTTTCCCAGTAATTTTTCATAAAAAAGAGTTTAAGTATTTGTTTTATTGTGACGAAAAGAAAATTATAACGACTATCGTTACGCACGTTCAGGAAGAGGAAAAGAATAAATTTGAAAAAATAAAGAAGATCATGGTTCATACACCATGAACAATTGAGGATAAAGCATGCATATAGTAATCGGCAGCACACCCAGTGTAAAAAAGGATCCCACCAGGCAACCAAGTTTTTATAGTGGACGGGAAAATGGGAAAATCATAGAAAAACGGAGCAATAAATTTGATCGCCGCAAAGGGAATCGTGACGGAGTCATTGTTTCCCTGTCAATTCCCAATGATAGACGTGCTCTGTCGGAACGTAGAAGAAAATAAAGAAAGACAGGAGGGATTAATTTACAGGCGCATCATCGGGAAGAATAGCAATTCTATTAACCAACAGGAGGATATTTTTTTTCGTTGCCGCTGATACATCGATAAACTGGACCCCCATGCCCTTGTCGATTTCTGGTCCATCCAGGTTCACCCAGACAACTCGTGCCGCAACCGTAATACCTTTTTCAGCTCCAATTGCAAAAGAAATTTTACACTCTTCACCCTTTTCAAAGGGTGTCGAAGTGTTAATAAACATGCCGTCTGCTGAAATATCCCGGGTAAATGAAATGAGATAATCCTCATCATGCACGATATTTACATCAAACTGTACTGCGACGCGTGTACTTTTTCTTTTATTGCCGTTGGAATTTTTCATCTCGCACCATATGAATTTTTAATTGCAACATACCCATTTCTTCTAACATATTGTTATGAATAAACAAAGAAGAACCTGTGTCTTTTTTTCAGACAAAGTCTGAATCCTCATGTACGTCTACTCCTGTCAAGACGCCGATACTGAATAGCTTCAGCGATATGCTCCGAACAAATATCCCTGCTCTCGGCAAGATCGGCAATTGTTCTGGAAATCTTGAGTATTCTGTGATAGGCCCGTGCTGAAAGCCCCAGTTGTTCCATGCCCCTTTCCAGGAGTTTGAGGGAATTTGCATCAAGGGCGCAAAATTTCTTCAAATCACGGCTATTCATCTGGCTGTTGCTGAAAATTCCTTTTCTGCCGGAAAAACGATCATTCTGGATGTCCCGGCATCTGCAAACCCTTTTTTTTATGGCACGTGAAGACTCTCCATCGCCAGTGGCGGATACTTCACGAAACGGAACAGCCGGGACTTCAAGATGGATATCTATCCTGTCCAGCAATGGGCCGGACAATTTCTCCTCATATCGTTTGATCTGGATCGGACTACAGGTGCAACTATGCCTGCTATCTCCTAAATGCCCACAGGGACAGGGATTCAAAGCCGCCACCAGGACAAATCGAGCAGGGAAACTGAGTGTGACTGCAGCCCTTGCAATGGTAACCAGTCCATCTTCAAGGGGTTGTCGAAGCACCTCGAGTACATGCTTTTTAAATTCAGGCATCTCGTCAAGAAAAAGAACGCCGTTGTGCGCCAGGGACACCTCGCCCGGTCGGGGAATATTTCCGCCGCCGATAAGCCCGGCATCGGAAATTGTATGATGCGGGGCACGGAAAGGACGATGGGGCATGAGACTGCTTCCCTCGGGCAGCAGTCCGCAGACACTGTATATTTTGGTGGTTTCAAGAGCCTCTTCAAAGCTCAAATCAGGAAGAATTGTCGGCAGTCTTTTGGCAAGCATTGTTTTGCCTGAACCGGGCGGGCCTGTGAGCAACACGTTGTGGTCGCCTGCAGCTGCAACTTCAAGGGCGCGCTTGACGTGTTCCTGACCTTTAACCTCGCAAAAATCAACATCACAAATCTGTTGTCCCTGAAACAGCATGTTTTTGTCAACAATCGCTGGTTCTATGGGTGTCGTATCAGTTAAAAAATCAACAACCTGGTGCAGAAATTCAACACCGATAATATCTATACCATCAACAACAGCCGCTTCATGGACATTGTGCATGGGGACAATAAATCCCCGCATTCCAGCTTTTCGGGCCGCAATCGCCATGGGCAGAATGCCGGGCACAGGCCGGATAAGACCGTCCAGGGCCAGTTCACCGGCCATGGAATACCCGGCCAGAAGATCTGATTCAAATATTTCCGAAGCTGCCAGTACACCAACCGCTATGGGAAGGTCAAAACCAGTACCGCCTTTTTTTATATCAGCAGGAGCGAGGTTAACAGTGATTTTTCTGTTGGGGAACTCATAGCCGCTGTTTTTTATGGCGGCCTTTACCCGGTCCTTACTTTCGCGCACCGCACCTTCAGGCAGGCCAACAGTAGAAAACATCGGCAGTCCGAAAACAATATCCACTTCCACAACCACAGGAAGGGCGTCAACTCCCTGGACACTGCCGGTGAAAACCTTTGCCAGCATTATTATTTGCCTAATATCCCTGCATACATATCAACATTAAAACCAACGTAGCACGCATTACCAATACAAAGAGTCGGCGCACGCAAAGTACCACTGCGGCCCAAAGAGTTTTTTAATATTTCTTCTTTATTTTCCGGGGAAGGGGAGTAATCGGCGACTTTTTTGCCCCTGGCAATCAGAATTTTTTTCTTTTTTTCAAGAAAACTCCATGCATCAACAGCCTGCATGGGATCTTTTCCGGCGTTTACATATGTTAAAATTGCAACATCGTTCTGCTCAAGAGCCTCCTGGGCCTTTTTACAGGAAGTTCAACCCTTACGGAAATATGCCCAATCAATAATCATTTTTCAGCTCCAATTTAATGTCATGAAGGTAAGCCACTTTTCACCCTCACCCTGTCCCTCTCCCCCAGAAGAGGGGATTGTAAGGTAGCTTACGTTAATGACATTGGACTCTAATTTATAAAATGTTCATAAAAAATCAACAAAAGACAGTAAAGATTTTTTATTTTCTGAAATTTTTGTACCATAATATAAAGAAAAAAAATATGAGAGATTCATATAGAACAATTTCAGATGGAGAAAAACATGGAAGAAAATATTCTTGTCTTTCAGCAATATCCTTTTAAAACCGGTGACAAAATTCACATTGCCGATGGAAGAAGAAAAGGAGACTGGCTGGTCGTGGGTATAGATGATAATAAAATAACCCTGCGTTGTCCGATCAGCCAAAGAGAGTTCTCCTGGAACCGTTTCTGTTATGCTGTTGATTCGAAAAAACAGCCATGGCCAACAGACGATAGTAATTCATGATCATTCCATCTGTTATATTCAGGGACGACATCGGTTCATCGTCAAATAATCTCATTATGAGCAGTACGGATGAGGATGTTGATGATGGTGAGAAAGGGCCTGTGTATCGTTGCCGATTTTGCCGATCCAGGATTACGACCGCTTCGCATATGATTGAAGTCAGCGGCAGCCACAGGCATACTTTTACCAATCCACTGGGGAAAGTCTTTGAAATCGGTTGCTTTTCATCGGCACAAGGCTGTTCATCCCATGGGAGTCCGACATTGGATTGCACCTGGTTTACGGGTTGCGTCTGGCAATTTTCCCTTTGTCTCACATGCCGGGCTCATTTAGGCTGGAGATACCAATCCGAAATGTTCGGGACTTTCTTTGGACTTATTTTGGGGAATTTGCTAAACAAATAAGAAACATTATCATTTTGCTACATATCCTTACAAAAAGTTGTATAATGTTTTTCTAATGATGAATTAAATTTACTGGTCTCGTAAAAAGTCCGTTTTGTCGTCATTCCCGCGAAGGCGGGAGGTAAGCGAAGACTCCGATCTATATAGAGTGAAGAAGAAAAACAGTTAAGACTGTACGTGAAGTACAAGCCGCATCTTATTGTAATTATGTGATTATAACTATACAAAAAAATCAGTAATGGTACGCGCATGAGCAACATGGTTTCAGGAAAAACCTTTAAATTGGATAATGTTTGTAATTGCCTGACGGTGGTGGGCGACCTTGATCCATGTACCATTGTCATCTTTGGTGCTTCAGGTAAACTTTGATGCAAACTATCAACTTCGTGATATCTACCGGCCCTATGTGGGACAGGAAAATCACACAGCAGGCAAACCCTGCCGTTTTGGTGTCTGGGTTGATGATACCTTTCGCTGGATAGATGATGCCGGCTGGCAGCGCAGTCTCACTTATCTCGATGATACCCTTGTCAGCGAGCAGTGCTTGAATATCTTGCAAAAGATAAAAAGTTTTCAACAGTGTAATGGGCCGGGAGGAAAATTGTAAATTATGAGTTTTTATCTGGCTGCAGATATAGGTGGCACAAAAACCATTTTAGCATTGTACAATGCTCATCAGGGGGTATCGGCTCCATTTGCCGAGCAAATACTACCCAGCCGGGATTTTAATAATTTTTCCAGTCTGTTAAGACATTTCCTGGCTGATAAAAATATCAGCATCAGCCAGGCCTGTTTCGGGGTTGCCGGGCCTGTACGTGAGAACAGGGTAAGCTTGACAAATCTTCCCTGGCATATGACAGGCAGTGAAATTGAGACAGAATTTGCTATTTCCCGGGTGACGATTATCAATGATCTGGTGGCCCTGGCTTCCTCCATAGGGCAACTTCAGATTGAGGAGCTTCATATTTTACACCAGGGCATCCCCGATAAAAAAGGAACGAAGGGTGTTGTCGCCCCCGGCACCGGACTTGGCATGTCCTTTCTGATCCGTCATGACCGAAAATTTCTGGCTGGTCCTTCGGAAGGGGGCCATGCCGGATTTTCTCCCCGGAGCGTTACGGAGCTTCGACTGCTCCAATATCTTCACAAAAAGAAAATAGACCCATCTTTTGAATCTCTCTGTTCCGGCAGCGGACTGCCGCATATCTATGATTTTCTCGCCAAATCCGACCGTTTTTCAGAACCGGGCCAGGTAAAAATTAATACGGAACCCACAGGAGATCCAACACCTCTCATTATTAACGGTGCAATGGACAGTGAAGCCCCATGCCCCTTGTGCATGGCTTCAGTACGTCTTTTTGTGCAAGTTCTGGCTGAGGCCTGTCGTAATCTTGCCCTGACCGTCATGGCCACCGGAGGCATATATTTGGCTGGTGGACTTCCTGCCCGCATTCTCCCATTTTTACAGGATGGGTTTCAACAGCGATTTATGCAAGGGAAGATGTCAGGCCTTCTGCAAAACATGCCCATCACTGTCATTATGACTCCAAAGGCCGGGCTGATCGGTGCGGCCGCCTATATGGACAATCTCCTCTCCTAGGGGAGAGAATGAGGGCGAAAAACGCCTTAAATTGATACCATTGATGTTCATATAGCCCAAGTATTTTCAGACAAAAACAAGGAAGCAGCGCCGATGAACAGGAATATTATCCAGAAGGCAGTCATTGTTATTGCCATTCTTGTCTTTATTATCATTTTCAAACAGCTCGGGCTCGGCGAATATCTTACATTGGATTATCTGAAGCAGTCACAGGATCGATTTACTGATCTATATTCGGCAAAACCCCTGTTTGTCATTTCCGTCTACATGCTTATTTACATCCTGATTACAGCCCTATCCCTGCCGGGCGCCGTCATTATGACCCTTGCCGGAGGAGGGCTTTTCGGGCTGGTCTCAGGCACCGTCATCGTATCTTTTGCCAGCACGATTGGAGCGACCCTGGCCTGTTTTGTCTCCCGTTTCCTGTTGCGCGACTGGGTGCAGAAAAAATTCGGCAACAGGCTCGAACCCATCAATAAGGGCATAGATAATGAAGGCGGGTTTTATCTCTTCACCATGCGCCTGGTGCCTGCATTTCCTTTTTTCCTTATTAATCTTGCCATGGGAGTCACCAGGCTTTCCTTTTTTCAATATTACTGGGTTTCCCAGATCGGCATGCTGCCGGGAACCATTGTTTATGTAAATGCCGGCAAGGAGCTTGCCAAAATAGATTCCCTGTCAGGAATATTATCACCCAGCCTGCTTGTTTCATTTGCCATACTAGGGATTTTTCCCCTTATGGTAAAAAAGGTTATGGCCTGGGTTCAAAAACGCAGAGAGGGGTAATGATGAGCACATTTGATTTTGATCTGGGTGTTATAGGCGGCGGTGCGGCAGGACTTACCGTGACTGCCGGAGCAGCGCAACTGGGAGCAAAAACCATCCTGGTGGAAAAAGAGCCTGCACTTGGTGGCGATTGTCTTCATTTCGGCTGTGTGCCGAGTAAAACACTCATTAAATCCGCCTCCGTGTTCCAGCATATGAAAACATCTGCCCGCTATGGTTTGCCTGAAATCGATGTGCCGCCCGTTGATTTTAGTAAAATCAGGGCCAGGATACAATCAGTCATTGCCACGATCCAACAGCATGATTCTGTGGAACGATTCTGCAAGCTTGGCGCAAAGGTGGAATTTGGCACACCATCCTTTGTTGATGAGCATACAGTTTCCTTAAACGGCCAAAAACATAGTGCCAAATCATGGGTTATCGCCACCGGTTCATCTGCCGCGCCTGCTCCCATTCCCGGCCTTGACACAACACCCTACATCACAAACAAAGAAATCTTCTCTCTCGACACCCTGCCTTCCTCCATGGTGGTTTTCGGCGCCGGTCCCATTGCCGTTGAGATGGCCCAGGCTTTTAACCGTCTCGGCACCAGGGTGATTGTTATCCAGAGAAGCGGCCAGATTCTCAGTAAAGAGGATAAAGACATGGCTGATCTCGTCATGAATGTCATGCAGGAAGAGGGCGTAGAGTTTTATCTGAATGCCAAGGTGCTGCACACGCGCGATACCGGCAGCACCAAAGAGGTACAGATTGTCGACGCACTGGGTAAGGAGGTGACACTTCGAGTTGACACCCTGCTGGTGGCCCTTGGCAGATCTGCCAACATTGACAACCTGGGACTGGACACTATCAGTCTTGACCATGATAAACGGGGTATCACGGTTGACAACAGGCTGCGCACCAACCACAGACACATTTACGCTCCAGGTGACATAAACGGCAGCTTCCAGTTCACCCATGCCGCCGGATATGAGGGCGGCATTGTGGTCAGCAACGCCATATTTCACCTGCCCCGCAAGGCGGACTATACCTGGATGCCCTGGTGTACCTATACCGATCCGGAACTTGCCAGTATCGGCATGAATGAAAAAGCAGCCCGGAAAGCCGGTATTACTTATCAAATCTGGACGGAAGAGTTCAAGAACAACGACCGCAGCCAGGCTGAAGGGGAAAGGGTCGGCAAACTTAAAATGCTGCTGGATGAAAAAGAAAAGCCCATTGGCGTGCAGATCTGTGGTCCCCATGCCGGTGAACTCATCAGTGAATGGGTGGCTGTACTGAACGGCAAAACCAAGCTGACCACCCTGGCAGGGGCCGTTCACCCCTATCCAACCCTGGCCGAAATCAATAAACGGGTTGCGGGAAGCTATATCTCGCCCAAGATTTTTTCCTCCACTGTGAAAAAAGGGCTGAAGCTTTTTTTCCAGCTGAAAGGATCGGCCTGCGATCCCTGCTCGGATTTGCCGCAGAGAGAAAGGGATCAAAAAGATGGTTAGAAATGAGTTTAAAACATCCAGGGGCAACTTTTTAGCCTTTGACTGAACAGTCTATATACGTGACAGAACAGTAGAGCTATTAAGTTTTGGAAGGCACACGAAAAGTTAAGATTGGCAAGACAAAGTTCAAATCCGATCTTGTCGCAGAGTAGTAACAGAACATGTTAAGTTTCAAAGTATAGCCGGGACATTGAGATTTGTACTACCAACCATGCCTGCCGGCATAAAGACGCCCTCCTTTATGACCTCACTTCACACAATGCACGTTTAAATTCTTTCAAGCTTTGGGTTGCAAACATTTGACTACGTCCTACCACACGGGAAGGTTTAATTTTCCCTCTCTGAACATAACGCCGGAATGTTGCAATGGAAACCTCAAGATACTCTGCCGATTCTTGACTTGAAAATTCATCGTCAGCTAGATGTCCAAAAACCTGTTCGTGGGTTAAATTATCGTCTTGAAAGAAATGCTGCCCCAAAATAGAAAAGAATCGTCCTCTCTCTATAAAAGGCATTGCTTTTAACTCATCCAGAAGGTCTTCTGCTGTCATGGCATGGCTCATGTTTTATTCCTCCCGTAAATAACGTTTAAGAGTAT
>DAOUUW010000259.1 GCA_030667965.1 Deltaproteobacteria bacterium | reverse complement strand
TTGAATAAGCTATCCCTGCCACTTGATTATTCAGATAAGTTCTTTTCCCCATTCCCTCGCAGTATTACACGGAGGATCTCGCTGGGACGCCAGAGTCTCATGCGCGGTCCCCATGTGCCCGTGCCTCTGCATACAATAACTGTCATACCGTCCACCTCGTAACGTCCTTCCAATAGGGGATACCAGATTCGGACCAGATAGTCGAATGGCCATATCTGTCCTCCGTGGGTGTGACCGCAGAGCATCAGCCCCGCACCAGCTTTGGCTACCCTTTCGGCCTGCCACGGCGTATGTGAAAGGAGGATGGTAGCACCGGGTGGGCGACCTGCGAGCGCTTGCGAGATGGGATCGCCGCCTTGGTTGTTTCGACGTCTGGTGGTGAGATCATCCACGCCTGCCAGGACGAGACCCGGCCTCACTTCGGTCCACATGTCGCTTAGCAACTTGAAGTTTGCCTCCTCAAACAGGCTCATTTTACATTCCCCGTGGAATTCGTGATTGCCGGAGACGGCCCAGATACCGTAAGGTGCGGAGAGTTGTTTAAGTGTTGCAATCAAATAGTCTTCAGATGGACCATGCCCTTCGAAAATGTCACCGAGTAAAACCACAATGTCTGGCTGCTGCGCCTTTACCTGGGCGATCCGAGCCGCCAGCCAACGCTCGCCGAGCTGCGAACCAAGATGCAGATCGGACATGGCGACGAGCACTGTTCCGTCCATAGCATCGGGAAGACCGGGAAGGATTACCTCGTATTTTTCTATCACCGGTGGCCGCAGGCCTTGTACGAGCGCAATCGCCGAAAGCACTATGCCAACTAACAATGCCAATCCTCGCAGTGAGGAAGATAACCGTGGCATGAGAAAGCCGAAAAGGGTGAAGAGATCTATTAAAAGGAGAGGAATAAAAGTCAGGAATAGAACGGCCATCCAGTTCATTCCGAGGAATTCAAGAATTCCGGCCAGAACTCCCGTTTCGCCGTGCCCTATGACGCGACCAAAGAAAAAAATGGCCCACAGGATCACTCCTGCTCCGATGAGGATCTTTCGGGATACGTGCCGGTCTATAAATGGAACGGAGGCGGCCCGCCAAAAAACATAGATATGCATAAATGTGCAGACTGAAATTAGAATGGTTCCGAACACGACTCCCCCATCGAGTGACTTACCTAATCAACCATCATTGTCACAAATATTAAACACCATTTAATCAATGGATTATTTCAAAACTGTAAAACTAAAGAACGCCTTCCTACTTCCACTAATGTGTTGATCAAGATGGCACCAAGCCTCTTTAAGAGCAAGGAAATTTTGACTGATTTTAGCACAATCAGGAGAGTTTCCGAAATAAAAATTCGATATTGCGCCAAACGTCTTGGACTTCATCCTGCAATCGTCCTGGGCTGCCTGCAACATCATGGCAGGGCCAGCTACAAGGCATTGCATAAATTAAAACCTAAAGCGTCAGCCCTGTTGCCCGACGATTGCAAAATGAAATAATCTGAACATCTCATAAATATGCCCTTAAATAGATTCCACGACTTTTACCGGGACAGGACGTATAAAAAAATGAGCCTGTGCAGTTTTATCTTGATTCTTGCAATTTTTATGCAATAATCACCGCTAAATTAAACTTAAGGGGCATCATGCTTATTGAATTTAGCATCACCAATTATCGGTCTTTCCTGCCACCCCAGAAGCTGACTCTGACGGCAAACACCTCCAGCGAATTGCAAGAAGAAAACACTTTTGTCTCACCTGCATCAAATTTGCCGCGCCTTCTTCGCTCTGCCGTTGTTTATGGCCCAAACGCCGCCGGCAAAAGCAACCTGGTCCAAGCCATTGCTTTTATGAAGAGTTTTGTCTCGTCTTCAGCCAAAGAAAGCCAGGAAGGCGAGAAAATTGACACAACACCGTTTCTATTTAACATGCAAGGCAGCCAAAACCCTTCCGAGTTTGAAGTCCTGTTTATCCAGGACGGTATCCGTTATCAGTATGGTTTTGCCGTAACTCCCGAAAGAGTAACCTGGGAATGGTTGTTTGCCTATCCCGAAGGCAGGGCGCAAAAGTGGTTTGAACGAAACTTCGATCCCGAGGCCCAAAAGGATGTCTGGTATTTTGGGCCTAAGTTCACCGGCCGCCGCAAGGTCTGGCAGGAGGCGACTCGCAGCAATGCGCTTTTCCTTTCAACCGCGATTCAGTTGAACAATGAACAGCTTAAGCCCGTATTCAACTGGTTTGATCATAAGCTGCATGTTATTGATCAGGGAGGAAACCTTCATCCAGGGTTCAGCACCAGCGAATGTGAAAAGGAAGGGAAGAAAAAGAAAATCCTCAAGTTTATGAATGCAGCGGATTTGTCGATTACAGATATCTTTTTGGAGAAAAAAGAATTTTCCACGAAGGACTTGCCCGCCGAAATGCCGCAAAACATTAAAGAAGAAATCAGCAAAGAGCTCGATGGCAAGAAACTGACCAGTCTATTTTTTATGCATCCATCTTCCGATACAGGGAAAGATGTGGCTCTTGAATTCGAGGAAGAGTCCGCAGGTACCCGCAAGCTTTTTGCCATGGCAGGCCCATGGCTGAATGTCCTGGACAATGGTCTTGTTCTCTTTGTGGATGAACTGGATACAAGCCTGCATCCTCACTTGGTCCGGTTTCTTTTGAATCTGCTACATACCCCTGAAACAAATCGAC
>DAOUUW010000151.1 GCA_030667965.1 Deltaproteobacteria bacterium | reverse complement strand
TCTATATAAATAAAATCAGAAGAACTGCAAAGTTTTTACCGAATTGTCAAAGAACAGATAAAACTAAGCCAAGATTAGTTTACTTGAGGCATGCATACGCCTCAAAACTTGCTTGACTTTTACCGGAATAACTCTGTGCCTGAATTTGGTACAGTAGGCGTAGGGAGTAAATCTGCTGCATTACCTGAATAATTACCTTAAACCTTAACACTTTAAATATATTTCTTTCTCCATGATCAAATCACTTATAAAAAAATATCTTGATGAATGCTTTCTCCAGGGCCTTGAACAGGGCCTCTGGTCCGATGCGGCCAGGGAAGTTTATGCGGTTGAAGACCCGAAATTCGAGGGTCAGGGCGATTATGCCACCAACATTGCCATGGTCATTGCCGGCAAGGAAAAAAAAGCAACCGGCAAAAAGATGAACCCACGGCAGGTTGCCGAACAGGTTGTCGGATTGCTCGAAAAAAATACAACCCTTTTTGATAAAATGGAGATAGCCGGCCCCGGTTTTATTAATTTTTTCATTAAGGAGTCTGTCTGGCAGTCGGTCATTCCCGCAGTATGCGCGGCAAAGGATGCTTTTGGCAGGGCTTCTGAAAAAAACGGAAAAAGGGTGCTGGTTGAATTTGTCAGCGCCAACCCCACCGGGCCGTTAAGCGTCGGTCATGGTCGGCAGGCTGTGCTGGGGGATTCCATTGCCCGCCTGCTTGAGGCCGTCGGCTATGATGTTGACCGGGAGTATTATTATAACGATGCCGGTCGTCAGATGCGGGTATTGGGTGAATCCACCCGGGCGCGTTATCTGGAACTGCTGGGCCTGCCCTTTGAGTTCCCCGAGGATGGGTATCAGGGAGATTATATTCGCGATATTGCCCAGTCCCTGGTGGATACCTCCGGAGATGGATTAAAGGATGAAGAGGACGTCACCCCTTTTAAGGAGGCGGCCGAGAAGTCAATCTTTAAGGATATTGACGGTACGCTGAACAGGCTCGATATTCGCTTTGACAACTATTACAACGAGCATAGCCTGTATGAAAACGGTCTGGTGGACGATGTGGTGGCTTCTTTGCGGGAAAAGGGGCTTGTTTACGAGCAGGACGGAGCCGTCTGGTTTAAAACCACGGAATTTGGTCACGAAAAGGACAGAGTCATTATCAAGAGCTCGGGAGAGCCGACATACAGGCTGCCTGATATTGCCTATCACCGGGAAAAATTCAAGCGAGGCTATGACTGGATGGTGGATATTTTCGGCTCCGATCATATTGCTACGGTGCCGGATGTCATGGCCGGAGTCACAGCCCTTGGTTATGACCAGTCAAAGGTGACCGTTATCCTGCATCAGTTTGTCACCTTGATGCGGGACGGACAGCAGGTGAAGATGTCCACCCGCAAGGCGACTTTTATCACGGTGGATGAGCTGCTTGATGAGGTGGGCACGGATGTGGCCCGTTTTTTCTTTCTCATGCGAAAGGCCGACAGCCAGCTCGAATTTGACCTTGATCTGGCCACCAAGCAGAGCCAGGAGAATCCTGTTTATTACGTGCAATACGGCCATGCCCGTCTGGCCGGCATTGCCCGCACTGCCGGAGAGAAAGGCGCAGACAGGGGTGCGTTGGACGGGGCGTCGCTTTCCCTGCTGGTTGAGCCGGAAGAGCAGCATATCTTAAAAGCAATGGCGGCCTATCCGACCCTGGTGCAGGAGGCGGCACTGGATCTTGCCCCCCATAAAATAGTTTATCATCTGCAGGAACTTGCCGCGCTGTTCCATAGTTACTATAATAAACATCGTGTAATCGGAGACGATAAGGATCTCTCCCGGGCCAGGCTTTGGCTCTGTGAAAGCCTGCGCATTGTATTGCATAATGGATTGATCCTGCTGGGCATGAGTGCTCCGGATACGATGTAGTCTGAACTTTAGGCACTTTTTTAAAGATATGGCCGTAAAAAAACGCAAAAAAAGACGTTTTACCATTCATTTTGACATGGGAATAGTCGGTGTAATTGGTTTGGGGGTCGTCTGCTTCTGTATTTTTTTGTGGATGTTTCTTCTCGGGGTGTGGAGCGGCCAGACCGTTCTTTTGCCTTCAACGCCTGGCAAGGGACCTGATGTGCTGACCCGCATGGCATCGGGTTTGTGGCAGCAGGGAAAGGACGGCCTGAAAGAGGGGCTTGAGAGCGGCCGTGAGGCAATGGGAAAGTTGAACGAGGCCGGCAATGCCCTTGTGGAGGATGTTGTTGTTTTGTCAGACAGTAAGGAACCGGCCTTCTTTTCATTGCAGGTCGCTACATTCCGCGATAAAAAAGAAGCGCATCGGTCTGTGCTGGGCTGGCAGGCCAGGGGCCAGGACGCCTTTTATCTTCCCCCTGAAGGAGATTCCGAGGCATACAGGGTTTTTGTCGGCAGGTTCGATAAGCTGGCCCAGGCCAATGTGGTCGCCGCAGAGTTGGAAAACGATGAACATGTGCGGGCCTATATAACCCTGTTGCCGGTGACAAAACAGGGAAAATAAATCGTACCACTAAAGCACATCTGAACAGTTAAAGTCTGGAGTAAAGGGTAATTTTCAGCCTACGCTGAATGGTTACAAAAAAAAACTATGCTACGTGATGCCCGTATGGAAGATGTGAAGGCGATTTATCAATTGCTCAATCATTTTTCCGAAAAAGGATTGTTGCTGGCGCGCTCTCTCAGCGCCCTGTATGACCAGCTCCGGGATTTCAAGGTCTATGTTGACGAACAGAACGGCGTTGAGCGTGTGGTCGGAATCTGTTCTCTGCATATCAGCTGGGAAAATCTTGCTGAAATTCGCTCGCTGGCGGTGGATGAGAGCTGCCAGGGGCGCGGTATCGGGAAACTGCTTGTTTCCTCCTGTGTGGCAGAGGCGGAAACGTTTGGCATTACAAAAGTGTTTACGCTCACTTACCAGCCCCGTTTTTTTGAAAAAATGGGATTTGCGTCCATTGATAAGAAAGAACTTCCCCACAAGGTTTGGAGTGATTGTATAAATTGCCCCAAATTCCCGGATTGTAATGAAGAGGCAATGGTGTGGAAAAAGTGAAACATTCATAAAATAAGAATGTCTGAACCATAGCCTGATTTACGGCTTGCAAAGAAGTACACTAATTGTCAATTGTCAATTGTCAACACCCGGCTTTGCCGGTTTAGGAGTATCTATGTTAGGACAGGTTCTGACCAAAGTTTTTGGCAGTCAAAATGAGCGCATTTTAAAAAGAATCCAGCCCATTATCAAACGTATCAACAAGCTGGAGCCTCAAATACAGAAACTTGATGATGCGGCATTAGCTGCTAAAACCGTTGAGTTTAGGGAGAGGCTGGCAAAGGGAGAAACCATGGATGATCTGCTGGTCGAGGCCTTTGCAGTAGCCCGTGAGGCGGCGGTTCGTGTGCTGGACATGCGGCCCTATGACGAGCAGCTCATCGGCGGCGTTATCCTCCATCAGGGCAAAATTGCCGAGATGAAAACCGGTGAGGGCAAGACCCTGGTGGCCACTCTTCCCGTCTACCTGAACGCATTGACCGGCAAAGGGGTGCATGTGGTGACGGTCAATGATTACCTGGCCCGGCGTGATAGTGAGTGGATGTCGGTTGTCTATGAATTTCTCGGCCTGAGCATTGGCACCATTCTGCACGACATGGACGATGCGGAACGTAAGGCTGCATACGGCGCGGATGTCACCTACGGCACTAATAACGAATTCGGTTTTGATTATCTGCGGGACAACATGAAGTTCCGGGAGGAAGATTTCTGCCTGCGGGAGTACGCATTTGCCATTGTCGATGAGGTGGATAGTATTCTCATTGATGAGGCGCGAACCCCCTTGATTATTTCCGGCGCCTCCGATATGTCCACTGAGTTGTATAATCAGGTCAATAAGGTCATTTCCGTCTTTAAAAAAGATGTGCATTACGAGGTTGACGAAAAAGCAAAATCTCTGGCCATGACCGATGAGGGCGTCGCCCTGGGTGAAGAGGTGCTCAACCTTGATAATCTCTATGACCCGAAAAATATAGAATGGCTGCACCACCTGAACCAGGCGTTGAAGGCCCATCATCTTTTCAGCCGGGATGTGGATTATCTGGTGCAGAACTCCGAGGTTGTCATTGTTGATGAGTTTACCGGGCGTACCATGCCGGGTCGCCGCTACAGCGATGGACTGCATCAGGCCCTTGAGGCCAAGGAGGGCGTCAAGATTGAAAAGGAGAACCAGACCCTTGCCTCCATCACCTTTCAGAATTATTTTCGCATGTATGACAAGTTGTCCGGCATGACAGGTACGGCGGATACCGAGGCGATTGAGTTTAAGAAGATCTATAATCTTTCGGTCACCGTTATTCCCACTCATCAGGATATGATACGGATTGATTACGCCGATGTCATTTACAAGAATGCCAAAGCTAAATACAGGGCCGTGATCAGGGAGATTAAGGAGCTGTATGAAAAAGGGCAGCCGGTGCTGGTCGGCACGGTTAATATTGAGATATCGGAGATGATTTCCGCCATGCTGGATAAAGAGGGGGTTAAGCATTCGGTCCTCAACGCCAAGCATCATGCCCATGAGGCCGAGATTGTCGCGGATGCGGGCCAGCCGGGCAAGGTGACCATTGCCACCAACATGGCAGGGCGCGGTACTGATATCAAGCTGGGAGAAGGGGTAACGGATCTCGGTGGCCTGCATATTCTCGGCACCGGGCGCCATGAGTCCCGTCGTATTGACAATCAGCTGCGCGGCCGCTCCGGACGTCAGGGTGATCCCGGTTCATCGCGCTTTTATCTCTCCCTGGAAGACGATCTGCTGCGCATCTTCGGTTCCGATCGCATTGCCGGTATCATGGATAAGCTGGGTATGGAAGAAGACGAGCCCATTGAGCATTCCATGATTTCCAAGGCCATTGAAAATGCCCAGCGCAAGGTGGAGGGACATAACTTTGATATCAGGAAGCATTTGCTGGAATATGACGATGTCATGAACATGCAGCGTGGGGTAATCTATAAGCAGCGCCGCGAGGTGTTGGGCAGTGACAACGTTAAGAATATCATTGATGATATGTTGGTCGATCTGGCCGCAGTAGTGGCCGGAGAATTTGTAGAAGAAAAGATTCCTTCCGAAGAGTGGCAGTGGGATCTGATCCATGAGCGGGTCATGGCCTGCATGGGTCTTGCCCTGGACTGGGATGAGGCTGAACGTAAAGACCTGACCCGTGAAAAGCTGGCAGAAAAATTGCTGCAGACCGTACGGGACGCCTATGCCGCCAAGGAGGAGGAGCTTGGTGAGCAAAACATGCGCTATCTTGAGCGGGTCATTCTTTTACAGATTGTCGATACCCACTGGAAGGACCATCTACTCAGCATGGATCACCTGAAAGAGGGGATCGGCCTGCGAGGTTATGGTCAGAAAAACCCCCTGGATGAGTATAAAAAAGAAGGGTTTAATATGTTCACGGAAATGATTGGGCGGGTGAAGGAGAAAATTGTCTCCACCCTGATCCGTGTCCAGTTTGCCAGGGAGGATGATGTGGGCCGCCTGGAGGAAGAGCGCCGTCGCAGGCATGAGGAGATGGAGATGAAACGCAGCGACGAGGCTAAGACCGCAAACAATGGCCCAAGCCGCAGACAGGGAGCCAAGGTGGGCCGTAATGTTCCCTGCCCGTGCGGCAGCGGTAAAAAATATAAAAAATGCTGCGGCAAAACAAAGTAACAAATCCCGGGGATTGTTAAATTAAAGGATTGTTAAATTGTACGTAGAGCCTGCTTCCAGCAGGCTGAACACAGAAATGATTTTAACGCAAAGCCACAAAGTTTTTCTTAGCGCCTCTGCGCCTTAGTGTTAAAAAGTGTGTGAACCTTTGTATCGAAAATAGCAAAATCATGTCATTAACTTAAGGGGTTTTTCTCCCTCGCCCCTTTGGGGAGAGGGCAGGGGTGAGGGGGATTGTAAGGTGGCTTAAGATAATGACAGTGAAATCAAAGTGAAAAACAAGACCGAAACATTACAGGTGCCCGGTTTCAAAGCCGGCGCTGTCAAAGCGGGAATTCGGGGTAAAGACCGTCTTGATGTCGGCCTGATCTATTCCGAGGTGCTGGCCTCTGCGGCCGGTGTCTTTACCACCAGCAAGGTCAAGGCGGCGCCGGTTCTGCTTGATATGGAGCATCTGCATAAAAATGGACAGGCCCAGGCCATTATTGTCAACAGCGGCATTGCCAATGCATGTACCGGACAAACGGGCATGGAGCTTGCCCGGGGTACGGCGCGTCTCGTTGGTCGGGAGCTTGATATTCCCGCAGACCTGGTTCAGGTTACATCCACCGGCGTTATCGGTGAGCAGCTCGATCTATCTCTTTTTAGCCGCTGCATGGGCGGATTGAAGGAAAGCTTACGAGAAACAGGTTTCATGGATGTGGCCCGGGCCATGATGACAACGGATACCGTGAGGAAAACAGCTTTTCGAACCGTTGATCTCTCCGGTAAAATCGTCACACTCTTTGGCATGGCCAAGGGGGCCGGTATGATCATGCCCAATATGGCCACCATGCTCGGCTTTATTGTCAGCGACGCATCGGTGAACCCGGATGCCCTGCAGTCCATGCTCAGGGAAAGTGTCAAGCAGTCCTTTAACGCCATCACCGTGGATGGCGATACCAGCACCAATGATACGGTGCTGCTGCTGGCAAACGGTAAGGCAGGAAATGACACGTTGACCGATATTGCTTCAGAAGACTTTGTCCGCTTTTGCCAATGTTTAAATGAGCTGTGTCTTGATCTTGCTCTGCAGATTGTCAAGGACGGTGAGGGGGCAACCAAGCTTGTTACCGTGCATGTAAAAGGTGCTCCCGACGCAAAAGATGCCGACAGGGCAGCCCGGACAATAGCTAACTCCAACCTGGTGAAAACCGCTTTTTTCGGCGAGGATGCCAATTGGGGCCGCATCATTGCCGCCCTTGGTCGCTCCGGTGTGGAGTTTGACGAGTCTTTGGTGGATATTTCCTTTGATGATGTGATGATGGTGCGTGACGGACTCGGACTTGGCAAGGACCAGGAGGAAAAGGCAACCGCGGTGTTAAAGCAGGACGCTTTTGTTGTTGTTATTGATCTCAAGACGGGAAACAGCGAGGCAAAAATCTATACCTGTGATTTTTCCCTGGATTACGTCAAGATCAATGCGGATTACAGAACGTGATTGTTGAAGGGTTACCTCAGCTGTTATATTTTTCTTCGCAGGACAACAGAATTTCTTTCTGGGCATCTTCAAGCACCTCCCG
>DAOUUW010000098.1 GCA_030667965.1 Deltaproteobacteria bacterium | reverse complement strand
TCTATGGTCAATTCCGCTTCGGAGGGATGATGCAGGCGAAACACCTCCTTGCCGGACTCATCGTCAAACTGCAGAACATGCCCGGAGGGAGTTTTCAGCAAACGGGTGGTGGGTTCATCCTTTGCCGCCTCCACAGGCACGTCGGATTCCTGCTGCCAGAAGGTGCCCGTCCATATGGGCCTGCTGATGTCGCCCTCCTCAAATTCCATCCACACCTGGGCGCCGATCTCCGGCACGATGAACAGACCCTGGTCAGCCAGACCGCCGAAAGGTAAACACGGCAGAGCCCAGTCCGATTCCTGGTCGGCCAACACAGAGGGGACCTGCAGTTTAAGCCGACCCCGTTTCTGCGGATCGCAGTTATCAACCACCGTGGCGCGGAATTTACCGTACCGCCGACCGCTCAGCTGCCGCGCCAGGTTTATGATGGTTTCCTGTATATCGTTTTCCGGCATGGTTTTTTCTCTCTTTTCCCCTCACCCTATCCCTCTCCCAAAGGAGAGGGGACTTCCCCCCACTTTGTCTGGCGTAGGGTGCGCATTGCGCACCTTTATCCCGTTGCATTCCTCAACAAACGAAACTCCTGGCGATACCCCGTACCGGTGAATAGATGCTTCACCTCATCAACATAGTAGATGCCGTCATAGGTCTCGCCGACGCCATCAACAGCAACCGTGCCGTGGTTCAATAACACATGGCCGTAGAGTGCGCCGTCCAGTTCTCCGCCGGCCTTTATTTTCCAGGCATTTTCATTGGCCTTTGCCTGGGCGCGGGCACGAGCCTCTTCCTGGGTGGCTCCCTGAGGCTGTTCCATACGCCAGACAAAGGGAGTGAGACCCGCATCTTCACTGTTTGCCGCCGTAGCACCGAGCAGGGCAAGATTGGAAGATAATGTCTCATCTTCCACGCTGGTGCCCGTATCGGCTGCCCGAGTGACGCTGACCTGATCCGGCATATGGCCTTCATGCTGCAGTGAAAAACGGAGGCAATTTGTCTGCGGGCCTGCGTAAACCCTGATTGTTTCCTGGGGCTCGCTTTCAAGATCAGGAGGATGAAAATGCAGCGTTCCTTCCCGCACGAACCACTCAAAGCCATTGGCCTCGGCCCGGTCCCTAAGCAGCCTGACAAAGGTGCCGTCCAGGTTGAGAGACTGGTTATCCAGCCCTGTCTCCACCTGGGTTTCCAGGCTGTTGTCCTGGGCTATTGCTGTTATCATGTCTCCGTCCGTAACCGGATTTTCCTCGGTGGACATCACCTGCCTGACGTGATCACGGTCAAGGAGGATTGATTCATCCTGGCCTGTGATCACCACCTTTGCCGCCCCCATATTCTGCGGGCAGTCAACCTGTATCTCGCGGATATAGCCGCGCATGACTTCTTCCGTGTAGGAGGCGAAAGCCGCTTCAATGCTTATTTTCTTCCATGGGGCGAAAATGCCGCTGTCCTGCACAGTCCATGCACCATTCTCCGTGCGGATGGTGTCAAAAGTAAGGGTGCAGACCGACGCCGCCCCCCGGGTCATCTCAACCCGCACTTCACTGATGAATGAATAGAGTTCAGTTATCTCCTCATCATCAATTTTGATGATCGCCTCTCCCGGTTCACGGAAGCTTTGTGAGGATGTTTGCGGCATTGTCTGATCTTTTCTCGCTTTTTACATTTTCGGTGCGCAATGCGCACCCTACAGTTCTAATAGACTTCGGTTGGTATGGTGCGCATTGCGCACCATAAAAGCTATTTCACCTCACTCACCCGTGGAATAAGAATCACGCTGCCCACCAGGCTCTTAAGAGGGTTCTCCTCCTCCTTTGAACCGCCGGCAATGAAGAGATCACCGCCATTGAGAATCTCCGGATTTGCGTCAAGTATGCGCCACCACTTGCGCGGATCGTTGTAATAATAGAGGGCGAGCAAATCCAGCCTCTCGTCTTCTTTCACCACATGCTCAAGCACCCCGGTTGCCGGTCCGATCTCCCGGGGCCGGATTCCCTCGAACTGGAAAAAACGGCTTTCGTCCGGGGTAAACGTTCCGGCTGTGGCGTATCGTGAACCTTTGGTTATCATTTTTTTCTCCGCTACATCTATGCACCGCTGATAGACTCTGCTGCTGAAAACTGCCGCCGCAACTCCTCCCGATAGAAGGGGTTGTTGCTTTCAATAATCTGCAGGGTCAGGGTCGCCTCTGCCCGGTAGGGAACCAGATTGGGCAACCATGCCTTTACGTCAAACTGGGCCTGGGTCATAAACACCGGCAACACCTGTACACCCCATTTAAAAAGCAACACCGAGGCATACTGTTGGGTGGAAAAAGCCCGGTTATCTCCCTCGCCAAGCGCCGCCAGGGTGCGGGCTCCCTCATTATCCTGGGATTTGGGCTCAATCATGCTTCGAATAAGATCAAGCTCCGGCTGCACCCCCTTTTCAATAGCATCCTCATCACCGCTGTTCATGCGGTCGGTGGCGTCAAGCAGAATCTTCACCGTGAAGCTCTCGGCATTGACGGTAACGCCCTGGGCCACCCGGTGTATCTCGCTTTCATCAGCAAAATCATAGCCGCCCCGTGAACCGGGCGCCCCGCCAGTCTGCACGGTCACGCTGCGTGTACGGGTGATGGAGGAGGGGTTAAACTCAAAATACAATTCCAGCGGGTTATCAACATTGGCGTATTCCACCAAGGCGCCGCGCTGTACTTTCAGTTTGGACATATTGCCTGTATTAACCGACGGACTCATACTCTTTTCTCCACTTGTCCGATGATATTTTCTCCGACCATTGCGGCAATATCCGCATCACTCCTGCCGGGATGGATAGTAAGAGGCCCGATGGACATATGGTCAATCCTCCCTCCCCTGCCCGACATCTTCATTTCCGCCAATCGCTCACCGATGAGATGGACAATGGATTCCGCCCGGCCTTCAAATCCCGGCGGCAAGCGCAATGTTATCTTGTCAATATGCAACATCAATTCCCCCCCGGCAGATATGTTTCCAACCTGCCGAGACTCTGGCGGCGCACCTCCTGTCCTTCCTTGGACAGCTCCAGCCAGACGGCCCGGGCAATGTGGGCCGGTTCAATGTCACTTTCCTCCCCTGCTGCCAGAAATGCCGAATGCAGGGCGGCATTACGGATCTGGCCTCCTGTCAGGGTCATTTCAGCACCCAGGTTGATCCGGCCGAATTCTTTCGACAGAGGGGCCCGGGGGGGTATATGGCGTTGCCAGAGCCTTGTGCGGGCCTCTTTGTCAGGGCGGGGAAACTCAATAACCGAATGAAACCTCCTGGCAAAGGCCGGGTCAAGATGCCAACGCATGTTGCTGGTCAGAATGCACGGCCCCTGGTGTCGTTCCATGCGGGCCAGCAAGTGACTTACCTGCATATTGGCATAGCGGTCTCGGGCTTCCCGGATTTCACCCCTCTTGCCGAAAAGGCTGTCCGCCTCATCAAACAAAAGCACCATGTTACGGCCATGGGCCGAATCGAACAGGGCGTTAAGGTTCTTTTCCGTTTCGCCTATGTATTTGCTGATCAGAAATCCGAGGTCCACCCGAAACAGAGGCCAGCCTATGACATTTGCCAGCACCTCGGCGGAAAATGTTTTACCTGTGCCTGAAGGACCGGCAAAGAGGGCAACCGGCCCACCGCAGAACCTGGCTCCCCATTCATCAACTACCTTTGCACGGTGGGTGATCCACAGCAGAAATTCGCGCAGGGCCTGCATGCATGCTTCGGGCAGAACCAGATCGTCCCAGGTGGCGTTTGTTTCCAGAGGAACGGTACCCGGCGGAGCTTCCATCACCTGGCTCCAGCCAAGCAGTTCGGTTCTGCTCTTTGACGTCGGCTGCAGGGAGCGGTACAGGCGACCGCCACCCTGCTCCAGCAGTCCGTGGCGGAATAGCGGCGCCATGGCGCTCAGGGATTTCTGAAACAAACCCGCCTCATCACCATCCAGGACAAAAAGCTCCCGCATGAGGGCAGGGCATGGATAAGGCGATGACAGGCCTGGCTGCAAATCCTGGAACATCCAGCCAAGGCGCGGTTCCGCTTCCGGAGCCAGGGCGCAGACCAGAATTTCCTGATCAAAAAGAGAAAGACCGTATTTATCAATTACCTCACGCCAGGGCGACTGCCCCCGCAAAATACGCACTTTTTCCTGCTCATCGCGAAGTTGTTCATGCACGGACGCTCCTATCTTTTCTCCGCGCCGCCCGGCAGCCAGATAGATGCCAAGCAGATCAAGACGGTTCCATTCCGGGGCGAGGGAAACAGTTTGCATCAGGACCCCTCCCCGTATACGATAAGCAGCAGCGGATTACTACGCAGCACAACCAAGCTGCCGTCCGGTCTGACCCATGTTCTTTGAGCGGACAACACCGCTTGTCCGGCAATGGAAATTTCCGGGCTTACCGGTGCCGCAAGCGAAGAAAGGGAAGGCTCTGTCTGCCCCTGGTCCACTCTGTCCGCTGCGGCGGGCAAATCCTGCTCGATTCCCACATCCCGCCATGGCACAGGATTTTCACCGGCATCCCACTCCTGCCAACTCAGTGTCACATTCTCTCCGGCTTGACCGAGGATGATGACATCAAGAGAGGCGGGAAGCGTAGCCGGAGAAAAAGAGAGAACGGTTTGCAACCTGCCGCTCCCATCAAGAAAAACAAGCTGGGGAGACCAGTCCGGCCGGCTTGCATCCACCGACATGGACGTAATCTGAGGAACAGCTGTCTCCATGCCGAAACCTTCCGACGGAAGGGATTCCACCGTTATTGTGCCGCCAGTGCCAATGCCGATGGAACCGGTCAGCGGGCTGCGCTCTTTGGCCGTGCCCAGGGGAAGGGGCAGCAGGGAAAGCTGATAGCCCACCGACAGGCGATAGGCAACTTCGCCCTGATTGGACCAGAGATGGTTGATATCATCCAGGCTCAGCGGATTCATCACCACTTGCAGATGGGCTGTTTCGCCACCCTCCTCGACCATTAAAACGGGTTGTTCGTGCAGCAGGCGCAAGACCTCTCCCATGAGGCGCAGATCGTTTTCTCCGGCGCTGACACTGGTGTGCGGAGGGCCGGGTTCTTTCGTGCCCAGGGGGGTGATCAGACAGTTCACCCGCAGATAAAACGGGTCGTCACTTCGTCCGTCAGCAGGGTAACCACCGTGTTCAACCTGGTAGAAAAAGAGATTCAAATACTGTTTGCCCTCGCTGTTTGCCTGCTCCGCCGCCTCCTTGGGATGGCTGATAAAAATAGAGTCCAGATCGGCAATGTTGGCGGCAAGATACGAGCGCAGCGTATTGGCTGCAACTGAAAGAGACGTGGTGGCAAGCATCAGAGTCTCCTCAGGTAACGTCGACTTGACAGGGAGGGAGAAGAAGTCTGCGCCTGAGACTGATTCGTTGTGGCAGTCGGCGCCTCGACGATGATCTCTATGCTTCCGATGGAGATCTTCGGTCCTTCAGGACGACTTTTGGGGGGCTCTACAAAGGAAACAGCCATTTCCTTCTTTATTATGGGCTGCTTCGCTTCCCATGCCCAAGACAGCTTTTGTTCCTTTATTTCATTATCTTGCGGCAAGCTTTTTCCATGCACTGCCTGCTCAAGCTGCTTCTCGCCCGTTTTCATTTCAGAAGGCAGCGTCTCCGGCTCAGCATCATCTCTTCTTTCAACCGGCCTCAATTCTTGTATATCAGGGGAAACGGTTGGATGTTGCCGCCTGGGATCAGGGAGAACATCCTGTTCAAGCTGGTCATTCTCCTTATGTATATGTTTGCCGGAAATTCCGGGTTCCGACTGTTGTAAACCTCCCCGTGTGTCAGATTCAGGCTTGCTGATACTGATATCCTTATGGGAAGGGTTGCCTAAAACCGAGGGCTCGGGCTGTTGCAGGCCACCCTCAATGACATGTTGTGACAAAAAACCGCTGTTATCTTCCTGTTCTGCCGGACCGACTACTTGCCGACGGTGACTCTCCGTGATAGAAACGGCGGGAACCGCGTCCCTTTCAGATGAAAAAAGCAATGGTGGAGAGGCGGACAAGCCTCCCGATGGCACGTTTTCACCTTGTTTCTGCAAAAACACGCCGTTTTCCCCCCTGCCGTTGCTACTTGACGTTCTCGTTTCTGATTTTTCCGTTGCACCAGAAATATCCTGCCTGGTCATAACCGATTCCAAAAAATTTGATGTGCTTTTCGAAAATTGCGATACTACGCTCGAAATTGCTTCATCTCCAATCTCAGTCACGTGAATACGACTTCCGCCTGGACGACTTGCCGATGTTTCAGTTTCCTCTTCCTCGTTACTTGCTGTTCGACTTGACTGGGAATAAACATACTTCTCTGTTTCCGAATGATCTCCGAAAGGCGGGACGGCTCTCCTGTGGTCAGACGTGCCTGCACCCTCCTCTCCACCAAAGACTGTATTTTCGTCAAGGCCATGAACCCTGCCGGTATTTGCATCACCGGCGGCCATGGTTTTATTGGAACTATTATCCGGGCTCCTCTTTTCACTGGGCATTGCAGGTTGCGGAAGGGGTCTTGCGCCCATTGCCTCATCCATGGCAAAGGGGGATTGTTCAGCACCTGCCATGCTGTGCATAGGCACTGCCCGATCCGACATTGTTACCACCTGCCGCGGCCGGGCATCAGCGATTATGTTGCCTAAGTATCCCATGCATATCCTGTGGCTATAAAACGATCACCGTAGAGTGCGCATTGCGCACCAAAATTTCATTCATCCATACATTCCCCGCGAACGGTCAATCAGATCAAGATAGGTTCTGCGCCTGCTGCGGGTCAGCCTCAGAATATCCTGTTCACTCCAGTGATAAACCATGGCCAGTGTATGGATTTCCTGGTAAAAATTATTTGTTTCCGTCACCGTCAATGCGTAGGGATCAAGCTCGACAACCTGTTCAGCCTCACATTCCGGGCAACGGGTCAACAAACTCGTTGTTACAGAGGGAGAAACACCATCCAGAACATCGTCAATGCGACCAACATCCGTTTGGGTCAGACTATCAACAAAACCTTCTTCCGGTGCATTGCCATTCACCTCTTCGATGCAGTGTTCCAATAAAAGATGCAGTGCATCATCATCCCTGAGACGCTCTATTTTTTCCTGATCTGCTCCAACTGGAATGCGGCAGACAAGCTCTGCTCCGTCCAACTTAATTGTGGCAAAAGGATAGCCTTGGCCTGCCTCTTTCACAGGTAGATCGGATCGCCTGACGCATATGTCGAAATCGCTTTTACAGGAAGAACAGGATGATGACATCCAGAAGACATCTCCCTCAAGCATTGATGCGAGCTGCAGCATGAGATATTGGCGGTCTGCCACGCAGAGACTGCTGACGACAACAGGATCAGCCTGAATACCGCCAATATTATCAAGTGCTGCGGCCAGTACCCCTGTCACGTAACCGGGTATGGAATCCTTTTTCCGATTCTCCTCCTGGAAAAAGAGTTCCATTTCTCCGCAGATCGGACGATAAACCGCCTGCCGATGAAGCCTGTTTTCATGCAGAAAACCGCCGGGAAGCTGCACACTGAATTCCGCCATTAAACCTCCGTTTGTTTTTAAAAGCGGTCAGCTGTCTGCCATCAGTAAAACGTCCCGCCTGGACAAAACATCCTTACGATTCAGTCGGCTCTGGAGCGGCCGTGTCCCGCTCCCATCCTTCATGCTCAAGCTTGATGGTCTGGATACCCACCGTGTTTGTGGTGCCGGCATCAAAATCCGGCAAGGCCTGAAACTCCGAGACCCAGGCCCGGAAAACCTTGTAGGACATAACTACCTTGCCCTGCAGATTCAGAACATTGAGAATGATGTCCTTGCGGAAATTTTTCAACGACATTCCTGCGTCTCCCTGGATACTGTTCACAAGTCCGGCCCAGTTCTCAAAAACCGGATCATGGGTCAGCCCCTGCTCCAGGGTAATGGGCTCGTAGGACGTACCTCCCGGCATTTTGCGCTCGTGGGTGGGGTCGCCGCCGGTACGCCAGCCCACTGCCTCGGTGGTCTTCTTCAGGGCCGTCATTTTGCGCAAGCCGGCTACAGGCTTGCCGTCTATGAGAACCTGGAATTTAAATGTTCGATATGGATCATGTCTATGTGCATTGACCGCGAAAAGTGGTGCCGCCATTTTAGCTCTCCTTTATTGCTGACCAACTTTCTGTTGGATGCGAACGATGACAAATTCCGCCGGCTTCAGGGGGGCAAAGCCGACAATGACAATGACCTGACCACGGTCAATATCTCCCTGGACCATGGTGTCACCCAGACCGCATCGGACAAAATAAGCATCCGATGACTTCTCTCCCTGGAATGCCCCGGCGCGGAACAGACCGTTCATGAACGAATCAATATTGACCCGCAGGGATGCCCAGAGACGATGATCATTGGGTTCAAATACCGCCCACTGGATGCCGTTGTAGATGCTCTGCTCCATGAAAATAGCTGTGCGCCGCACCGGTACATAGCGCCATTCAGGATCGGCCTTGGTGGCCAGAGTGCGCGTACCCCAGATTACCGGACCATAACCAGGCAATTTGCGGATACAGTTGATCCCCATGGGGTTGAGCTGATCCTGTTCGCCGTCTTCAACAATATATTGTTGCCCGGCCACACCAAGCAAAGAGGTTTCAACTCCTGCAGGCGCCTTCCATACACCGCGTCGGCCATCCGTCTTGGCCCAGATTCCGGCGGCATAAGCGCTGGGGGCAACTAGCACGGTCTGCGGTGCTCCTGGTTTGGTTTCGGCGTTGTAATAGGTGTTGGCCACCTTGAGCCATGGGTAATAAACAACCGAGTAGGTTTTCGGCTTTAAATCAATATCTGTTACATCCAGCTCCGTTGTCAGTTCGTTATCCACCGGTGGATCAATAATGACCATACGGCTTTTCATCTTTTCTGCATGGGATACGGCTGCATCAATAATTGCCTTTTCAGCAGCTGTATCATATGTTTGCCCTGGCAGGCATATAATATTGATGTCGCGGATTTTCTCAAACTGGGCAAATATATCGCTATACTCGTCAAGACTTGGCAGGGAACCGTTTGATCCGTCATAGAGCGTAACCTCGCCGGAAGAGGAGGAAAGAATAGCATTGAGCGATTCCTGGCCGGTCATCTCTGTACCATCATTTGCCAAGCCAAGAAGAAGGTCAATGGAAGCATCTGTTCCATCGCCTGGTCCGGATACAGCGACCGATGAAGAAGCCAGACGGCTACCGGATACGAGATAGAGCTGATCGTTTTCAGCGTCACAGGTGAAATCACGCACTGCGGGGTTAGCAACAACGAGCCCCCGCACCAGATTCTCTATGCGCTCGGCAACATCGGTCAATGTGCTGGCGAGGCTAAAATCAGCAGCGTCAAAGGTAGCGGTGCGTACGGCACCGTCCACTGTCACAGTCATTGTTTTAGTGTTGAGCCCTGAAAAGTCGACAACACCGCTGAGATCCTGACTTATGCTTATGCCCAGCAGATACTGATCCACATCCTGCACTTCCACCTTGACAAGCTCGGAGGCATCATTGACCTTGCTCTCGATGTAATCATCCGCTGTGTCATCGGCAACGGTCAGGTCTGTGAATTCTTCCAGTACCTTGAAGTCATCACCCTCGCCCTTGCCGACCTGCAGTTTAAAAAAACTGCTGCCAACGGATTTCTGGGTAAACTTCAGGCGCAGTTCATTTCCCCACTCACCGGGATTAGCCGCCATGAATTTAATGATCTGGGTGGCATCGTCAGGATGTTCGATAAAGCCCTCGGCACTTTCCGCCGAATCCTCCTCGACGACGCGGACAATGTAGGCGGCTGTTCCTCCGTTGAGAAAAAAGTTGTAAAGGGCATAGCCCATTGGATCTCCTGCGGCATCCATTCCTGTGTCGATGATGCCGCCAAAGTCCTGATCATAGGTGTCCCACTTGAAGATCAGTGTGGGATCAGCAACCGGCCCTTTTTCCGTATAACCGACAAAGGCCGCTGTGGATGTTCCCACTCCCTCAATGGGTTTGGAGCCGCTGGGGATCTCCTCTACATAAACCCCGGGATGAAGATACGCTGGCATGATTGTTCTCCTTTTTTCTATTGCATTCTGACATGCATTTTAAAGTCGGCACTTGCCATCAGTATTACAATGTTGAATATTGTGCTTTGCAAACTACGAAAAAACAATAACATTAATGAAAGAGCAAGAGAAATGCCAATGTCTCCAAAATACTGGATAGCTACACAAAAAACATCATAACTTCAAGGTGTTAATATTAACACACGTCGTATGTCTAACTAGAGTTCCAAGGGAATAAGAGAAGATTGTTACAGTAAGTTGTTACTCTTTGATGTGACATAAAATTGAATTTAAATCCGATCTTTACAATTAGGCGAAGGACATTGAGTCGTATTGCAAGGCTAGCAAACAGATTGTAGGAATATGGTAATAAGTAAAAATAAAACTATATACTAATGCTGATATGTAACAGGAGTGTCGCATCATTATGCGAAAATTTCAGAAAAGATGAGTGGGCAAAGGGGTCAGGCTTTCATAATTTAATATTGAACAAGCCGAGTATTGGCCTGCAGTGCCGACAACCTTCACCCCCTCCCCTGATTTTTACGGTCAACCGTTTGATTCCGGTACTTAGCGTTGCGACATCTCTGCCAAAGAAAGAAGCAACCGAGGTAAGAGAAACAATACCAAGGTGTATGGCTACCAAACCAACCAGATGACGGGCCTCAGCCATGCGCCGGTTTCTTCCGGGTGCCTTTAGTTCTTGTATTGTACAGCCGTAAGTCTTGCTGATTGTTTTC
>DAOUUW010000234.1 GCA_030667965.1 Deltaproteobacteria bacterium | reverse complement strand
TTGATGGCCAGCCATAAGGCGCCGTGTACAAGAAAAAGCATTACAAAAAGCACGCCGCCAAGGAGCCCGTAAGGGTTTAAAAGGGTAAATAGTGTTCCATGATAAACGCCGTTATGATCTATGGGGACTCCTTTAAAAATATTTGCAAAGGCCACACCAAAAAGAAGGGCCGGCGCAAAGCTGCCGATAAAAATGCATGTATCCCAGATTTTTCGCCAGCGTGGATCATCAACCTTGCCTCGAAATTCAAAGGAAACCCCGCGAAGAATCAGGGCAAAAAGAATCAACATCAAGGCCGAATACATGGATGAAAACATTACGGCATATACCGTGGGAAAGGCTGCAAAAGTAACGCCGCCCGCAGTAATCAGCCAGACTTCGTTACCATCCCACAGGGGCCCCAGTGAATTAATCATAATCCGTTTGTCCTGATCGGTTTTCCCCAGGAACGGATAAAGCGTTCCTATTCCGAAGTCGAATCCGTCTGTCATGAAAAACAAGGCCCATAAAAGGCCCCATAAGAAGAACCATATTGTCTGTAAAACCATTATTACCCCCCAATATAATTGAGAATTTAATATTGACGACTGTTAAAATTGGAGATTGAAAATTTTGTTTAATTGTCAATCGTCAATCGAAAATCATCAATTGACTGCAGGTTCGGGACCTTTTTTGGCATTTTTTGCAATCAGATAGAAACCAACCGCTCCAAGAAGACTGTAAACTAGAATAAATGCGATTAAAGATATCAGCACCTGAGAACTCGCAACCGGAGATGCTGCATCCGAAGTCTTCATCAGTCCATACACGATCCAGGGCTGGCGGCCGACTTCAGCCAGGACCCATCCCAGTTCAATGGCGATGTACGGCAATGGGATTGACCAGAGCATAATCTTTAAATAACCGGGACTTTCAACCAGACGGTTTCTTTTAAACCATCCAATAATGGTTAATAAGGGAAAGAGGGTTCCCAGGGCAACCATTGTTCTGAAAGAAAAGAAGGAAAGTAATACAGGGGGCCTTTCATCTTTTGGAAAATCCTTGAGTCCCCTTACTTCCGCATTAAAATCATGACGAACAAGAAAACTCAGAAGTCCGGGTATGGAACCGATTTCAACGCTATTTCTTTCATTTTTCTCATCAGGAACGGCAAAGAGGTGAAGAGGGGCTCGGGTGGTTGTTTCCCAGTGGGCCTCCATGGCTGCCAGTTTGGCAGGCTGGGTTTCGTTTACATGGACCCCATGCATATCTCCTGTTATAACAGTGAAAATTGAAAAGATCAGCCCGAAAACAAGGGCAATCCGGAATGACTTTGTAAAAAAATCGATGTGCTGTTTTTTCAAAAGATGGTATGCACTGATGCCCATGACAAAGAAAGCGCTTAAAATATAGGCCGCCGGGACGGTATGAAAAAACTCAAGGATGGCAAACTTGTTGAAAACAACCGCGGCAAAATCGACAAGCTCGGCCCTGCCGTTCCTGATAGTAAAACCGACGGGATGCTGCATCCAGCCGTTTGCCATAAGAATCCATACAGCGGACATGGTTCCTGCACCCGCAATAAGCCACATGACAATGGCATGTGCCTTTTTTGATATTTTGTTCCACCCGAAAATCCAGACACCGATGAGAGTCGATTCCAGAAAAAAGGCTGTAGTTGCTTCTATGGCAAGAAGCGAACCGAAAATATCACCCACATAAGCTGAATACCGGGACCAGTTTGTTCCGAATTGAAATTCCAGGGTAATACCGGTGACAACCCCAACAGCAAAGTTGATCAAAAACAGCTTGCCCCAGAATTTCGTCATTCTAAGATACGTTTCATCTCCTGTCTTGACATATTTTGTCTCCATAAAGGCCACCAGTACAGAAAGACCCAGTGTCAGAGGGACAAACAAAAAATGAAACATGGTGGTGGTTGCAAACTGCAAACGTGAAAGAAGTACTACGTCCATGAGCACCTCCTTACGCCTTTCCTTCCAATTTACACTGTGTAAAGTCTATCTCTTGTTTGCATTCACTGCATATATGAGTTTTATCAAACTCATCAGAAAAGATTTCAACTTCTTGACCGCAGTTGGGACATTTACAGCTAAATGACGAAAGTGTTTTAAAGTTTGCAAAACCAGGGCAATGTTTTGGTGTAGACATAACTTCCTCCTTAAATAAAATTATTTCGTAAAAAATCCGATTTAGACGGTTTCGTATTAAGTTCAAATTCAAGGCGTTCAAATTTTACAATCATGAGGTGTACTTATGGTATGTTGTATGATTGCAAAATGTAGCACAACACAGAAGTTGGACTTTTTGCGCGAACCCTTATGCCACGCTTATAATTTCTCGGCAACCTCGCGGCCGTAATCCTGGGCCATTTGAAGTCCCCCTCCGAGAGAGCTTGATTTAAGCCTTAAAGGGTCACTGACCATGTTCATCTTAAAAATATTTTTCATGGTATCAAAAATACGGCCAGGCGCTTCTCCGCTCCAGCCGAATGCGCCGAATGCACCGCCTGTTTTTCCTTCAAGGCCTGCTTTCTCAGCCAGAAAAAGCATGGTTTTCATTCCCTGGATCATACCTCCGTGATAGGTGGCCGATCCAAAAACAAGGGCATCATAATCTTGAAGATCTGCTTCCTTTTTTACGTCATTGACTTTTACAACATTTGCTTCATGACCTGAAAATCGAATACCTTCAGCAATGAGCTCGCCTATCTTCATAGTTTCTCCGGTGCGTGTTGCACAAACAATAAGAGCTTTGGCCATGTTATATTCTCCTTAAAATTTAATCACGTTATCCTATTCGCTTGTCAGTGCCCTCAAATTCGCAGTCCGGCGTATAACAGGTGTTGTCGAGGAACTCACATTTTTCTTTGCAGGAGGGGCACCGGTCAGGTGGCTTATCAGCCTCCAGCGTATATCCGCAATTTCCACATTTCCAACTTGCCATAATGATCACCTCCTTTATGCTTTCCAAAGACCATGTATATTGCAGTATTCTCGTGCTGTAACCTGTTCAGCTTCTACATTGAAAATTGCTTCCGGAGTTTCACCGGGATTGAGAAACTGCCGGTAAGCCTTGCCGTCAGCTATAATTTCAATCCATTCAATCCAGTGTTTATCTTCCATGGGATGGGCAACTTCTCCGACCTTGACCTTAACACCGCCTTCAACTTTTTCAATCACCGGGACATGCTTCTCTTTAGCCGCATCAACCGTATTTTCGACAAGCAAGTTCATGGGTTTGCCGCAGCAAACAAGTTCCCCTTTGCCACCATGAAGGACCTCAACTATATTTCCACATACACCACATTTGTATACCTCAAGTCTTTTCGCCATTTTTATCTCCTCCTTAAAAATATAGGACACAGATTTTCACAGACGAACACAGATAGTATTATGTTAAATATCATGATAAAATCCGGGTTTATCTGTATCCTTATTTAGTTTAGTAGTTCTCTCCCAGCAGTTCAAAATGGGCCTGGGGGTGGGCACAGGCCGGACATGACTCAGGTGCTTCGTTCCCTTCATGGAGATAGCCGCAGTTACGGCATCGCCAAATCACTT
>DAOUUW010000097.1 GCA_030667965.1 Deltaproteobacteria bacterium | reverse complement strand
GTTGCATTCGGCGTCAGGAATCTCGGCAGGACCCAGGATGGCCTTGACGAGATGTATAGGGTGCTCAAACCCACCGGCAAACTGCTCATCCTTGAATTCTCCAGGCCGCAGAATCCCATTGTCAAACCTGTCTACAGTTTTTATCTCAACAAGGTGCTGCCCAAGGTTGCCGGGGTGGTCTCCGGCGATAAGGAGGCCTATGAATACCTGGCAAGCTCCATTGCCCAGTTTTATGAGCCGGAAGAGCTGATGGGCATGATGCGCAAGGCGGGTTTTGCCAAGGTTTCCCGGCGGCCCCTCACCTTTGGCGTGGTTTCAGTCTATATAGGGGTCAAATGAAAAAGATTATTCTGGCCGTAACAGGGGCCAGCGGCTCCCTTTATGCTGTTGAGTTTGACAAAATAATGCAGGATCTCGATGTGGAGGTGCACGGTATTATTTCCAGGGCAGGGGAGAAGGTGCTGCAGCTTGAAAAGAGTCTTGTTCCTGCTGATCTCAAATCTGTAAAGAAATGGTTTTCCATTGACAACTTTGCCGCACCAATGGCCAGTGGTTCGGCAGGATATGATGCCATGGTTGTTCTGCCCTGCAGCATGGGAACATTGGGGGCAATCGCCTGCGGCCTGTCCCGGAACCTCATCCACCGGGCTGCCGATGTCATGATGAAAGAAAGGCGGCCACTTGTGCTGGCCGTGCGGGAAACCCCTTTTAACCGTAACCATCTGCAGAATATGCTGCGAGCCCACGAGGCAGGGGCGGTCATCTGCCCGGCCATGCCCGCTTTTTACCAGGGGCCGTCAGATCTCGAGGATATGGCCCGTCATTTCGCCGGCCGGGTTGCGGCCCAGATCGGCGTTGCGGTTGCCGGTCTGCATGAATGGAGCGGCGCTGATGTTTAAAAAGATCGCCATCCTGCTTGAGATGATTAAATTCAAGCACACTGTTTTTGCCCTGCCTTTTGCCTTTATGGGCGCCTTTCTGGCCGGGGGCGGTGCGCCGGGTGCTGTTGTTTTTTTCTGGGTGGTGCTTGCCATGGCCGGGGCGCGAACCTGTGCCATGGGTTTTAATCGTATTGTTGACGCCAGATTTGACAAGGCGAATCCCCGCACGGCCAATCGGGCCATTCCGGCGGGAGAGGTAAAAATAGGCGAGGCCTGGGCCATGGTGGTCCTGGCGGGGCTTCTCTTTTTTGTTGCCTGTTATAACCTGAACAGCCTCACCCTGATTCTGTCGCCCTTTGCCCTGTCGCTCACCCTGATTTATTCACTGACCAAACGTTTCACCTGGCTCTGCCATGTGGTGCTCGGTATTGCCCTTGCCTTTTCTCCCCTGGGCGGCTTTGTCGCGGTCAAGGGCAGCCTGGTCGGTTTCCCCTGGGCGCTTTCCCTGGGGGTTCTTTTCTGGGTAGCCGGCTTTGATGCCATCTATGCCTGCCTTGATGCTGACTTTGACCGGGAGGCCGGGCTTCACTCGCTTCCTTCCCGTTTCGGCCGGGAAAAGGCCTTTAATCTGGCAGTTTTTTTTCATGTGCTGGCCTTTGCCCTCTTTATTGCCACCGGCATTGCCTGCGAGCTCAATTATTTCTACTATATAGGCATCTTTTTCACCGGCTCGGCTCTTTTCTACCAGCACCTCATCGTCAAACCCAAAGACCTCTCCCGTATCCAGATGTCCTTCTTCACCATGAACGGCATCATCAGCCTCACCCTCTTTATCGTCACCTGGCTTTCTCTGGCAACGAGTTGAATTGTCTTTCATACATTCTTTTTTTTATTAAAACTCAACTTTCATACTTTTCTTAACCGGATCAAGTCTGGTGAGAAGTTTTGTTGCGTAATAAATAAAATTTGTTGTACAATAAATTCTGTCCTAAACAGAGTCAGCTTATGCTCACCTACAAAATATTGCGACAAAAACCACAAACTTTCAAAAACCTCACCAGTATTAGTGTCAGCGAATTTGATGAACTTCATCTTGAGGTAACTGAAGTATGGATTGAAAGCGAACAAGAACGCCTGACCCACCGTAAACGCCAACGCGCCATTGGGGGTGGACGAACCTATAGCCTTGATTTACAAGAACAGTTGTTAATGATTTTGATGTGGCAACACCTGTCATTAAATACTGAAGCCTTGGGTTTCTTGTTTGGCGTGGATAAATCAACCGTCAGTCGAAATACGCGCCGGATGCGGGAGGCCTTGACTCAATTGGATCCCCCTAGATGGTCTGAACCACCCAAACGGAGACACGGCAAAAATATCGAGCAAGCACTCCGCGCTTATCCTGATTTACAGATCATTGTGAATGAAATTGAGCAAACAGCCCAGTTATTAACTCACCAAGCCGGCTTATCCGTGGTATCAACTCAGTTTATTGCCCAGATACAGCTCTTCCAAGGTTTACGTTCGTCCGAACTGGAGCCGATCAGGCAAGCCGCTCATCTGCGTCACGTTGAGCGTCAAAGCTTTTTCTACTTTCAGGATGACCCGGCAACGAATTTTTACATTCTTCTCGAAGGTCAGGTCAGACTATGCGAGGTAACCCCAGAAGGCCATCAGGTGTTGGTGCGTTTTGTCAGCCCCGGCGAAGCCATTGGTATTATTTCTGTTTTAAAAAATAGCGTTTATCCCCTTGCAACCCAGGCCGTTGAAGATTGCCAGGCTTTGTCCTGGGATAGCACATCGCTTGAACGATTGATGGAACGCTTTCCGCGCATTGCCATTAATGGCCTGCATCTGGTCTCGCAGCGCCGGCATGAAGTCGAGGAGCGGTATCGGGAGTTGGCCACGGGGCGAGTCGAGCGGCGTATTGCCCGGACCCTCTTGCGCCTGGCACGCCAGGTCGGGCGTAAGGTGGAAGATGGTGTGTTGATTGATCTACTGCTCACACGCCAGGACCTGGCCGACATGACCGGCACAACGCAATACACCGTCAGCCGAATACTCAGCCGCTGGCAGCAAAAGAAGCTCATTGAAACCGGACGGTGCCGGGTACTCATTTGTTATCCCCACGGTCTGGCCTGCATTGCCGAAGATTTGCCCTTAGAAGGAATCGATATTTAAGCCTTACCTTCCTGACTTCCCTGCTCATCAAATCAATTATAACCATCTTCTTAAACCTGAAAAAGTTCTGCACATTGCGTTAGCGCAAAGATCATCCTTTTCGATTATGGTATACTAAAAAAATTAGATAGCGATCTATGGAGAAGCAAAAATTTGTGGCTGATGTGCTGTCTCGCTGGGCGCAAATAATCTCAGTGTTTGTGCGCCACCGGATGGCTTGCGTGGGTTGCGCCATGCCCCTTTTGAAACCCTGGCCGAGGTTTCCGCCATTTACAAACTGGACCTGAGCTGTTTTCTGAATGAACTGGAACAGAGCATTGACCAGACTGAGATGTAAAAATGACTTCAGTCAACCTTTAAATTCATTTCACAAACACAATGGAGATTTTAAATAATGAAAAATGTCGATGCTTTAATTATTGGTAGCAGTGCCGCCGGATTTGCTGCGGCAATCACCGTCCGGCGCCACTACCCCGACGCCGGTATTGCCATGATTCGTCAGGAAGAAAAGACGTTGGTTCCCTGCGGTATCCCCTACATCTTTGGTACCCTGGGGTCAACCGGAAAGAATCTTTTTCCCGACCCGGTGCTGGCCAATAATGATGTCGATTTAATTATCGGCAAAGCCACGGCTATTGACCGTGAGGAAAAAACAGTCACACTGGATTCGGGAGAGGCTATAGGTTATGAGAAATTACTCTTGACCACCGGATCAGTGCCGCTTATTCCGCCTATTCCCGGCGTCGATATGGAAAATGTTTTTTCTATCAAGAAGGATGTGGCCTACCTGGACCACCTGCTGGATGTTTTAAAGAAGTCCAAGGACGTGGTCATCATTGGCGGCGGCTTCATCGGCATGGAAATGGCAGATGAATGTCGGAAGTTGAACAGCGCCAACATCACCGTGGTGGAGATGCTGTCACACTGTCTCTTTATGGTTTTTGATGAAGATATATGTGTGCGCACGGAGGAGGAGTTGGCTGAAGCCGGCATCACGATACGAACCTCACAACAAGTTAAAAGTTTGGGGGGCAATGGTAAGGTGGAATACGTAGAACTGGAAAGTGGCGAACGGCTGCAAGCAGACGCGGTCATTCTAGGGATTGGCGTTCGCCCCAACACCAAAATGGCACAGCAAGCGGGTCTGGTCCTGGGGCCCACCGGCGCGGTGGCGGTTGACCACCATATGATGACCAGTGATCCCCATATTTTCGCAGCCGGAGACTGCGCAGAGAAGGTGAGCTTTTTCACCGGCAAACCGGCTAAAACCTGGCTGGCCTCTGTAGCCACCGCTGAAGCCCGCATTGCGGCGGCTAATCTCTTTGAAATCCGGCGGGTTAACAAAGGCGCGGTCAGCGTATTTTCGACCAAGATTGGCAACATAGCTTGTGGTTCGGCCGGCATTTGTGAGCGAGATGCCGCTCAAGCCGGTATTGCTTATGTGGTCGGCGCGGCGGAGTCCCCTGATAAACACCCGGGCTCCTTGCCCAACGCCACCCAACTGCGAGTGAAATTGGTTTTCCGCAAATACTCCGGTACGCTCATTGGCGGTCAGGTATGCGGCGGTGAGACCGTGGGCGAATTGGTCAATCTGATTGCGGCCATGATTCAGACCGAGATGAATGCCGACCAGATTGCCACTTTCCAAATGGGCACACATCCTCTGCTTACCGCCTCGCCGGTGACCTATCAAGTGGTCAATGCGGCGGAAATTGCCCTCTGTAAGATGATGCATTTAACTGTCTAGGGTCGGTTCCAGAAAGGCTGGAAGGGGCATAACCGGCAGGGACAATTCGCTTCCTTTCCAATGGACGAACAACATCTGATCGCTACAGCGCGATATATAGAATTGAACCCGGTGAAGGCCGGAATCGTGAGCCAGGCTGCCACTGGTATGAATGATGTTTCCACCAATGTGAAAGATTCTGCCGGTGCAGCCCGGGAAATTTCTACAAACAGTTGTTAAGGGGCACTTTGACATGGTCGTGGAGTCTTCTGTCCCTGGAAAAAATGAGAAAGAGGTCAAGTCCCAGTGATCTTTATCTGACAGGGTACTACGGATGATGATTTGGGAAGATGCAGGTAAAGGACGCCCTGCTTGAATTCCGCTGTTGTTTTTTCCACGTCAAGTCCCTTGGGAAGGGTAAAAATGCGGCGGTGGTCAAAGGGTTCAAATTCCTGTCTCTGTAAGGTTCCATGAAGATCGGCCGAGAACCCTCCTTCCAGAGTGAGAGTATTGTTTTCTATGTTGATGGCAATATCCTCTTTTGCTACTCCCGGAAGATCGGCAACAAGGAGTATTTCTTCATCATTGATCCAAATATCCACATCCGGCGCATTTGTTTTCCCGGATTTGAAGATCTCTGGAGATTCTTGAGCAGTGACTGTGTTTTTCTCGTTCATTTTTTTCCTCTTATGCGGCCTGCACAACAATTTTTCGAGGTTTTTCGGCCCGGGCTTTGACCAGCTTCAAAGCCAACATGCCGTTTTTTAAAGTGGCAGTTGTTTGTTCCGTGTCGATTTCGACAGGCAAAGTAAAGCTTCTGGAAAACGGGCTTGCATTTCGTTCCTGGCGCAGGATGGCGTAGCCTTCGGAAACATTTGTTTTTCGCTCTCCTTTGATGGTCAGGAGATTGTTGTGGATTTTGATGTTGATTTCATCTTCATTCATGCCGGGAAGTTCACAGAAGACAAGCATGTTTACTCCGTCATCATAAAAATTTACGCGAGGCCGGGAGTGACTCTTGGCAAAGCCTGTACGTCCATTTTCAAAGTCATCAAAAAGCCGGTTCATCTGATTTTTGAAAAGGCCCATTGTACCAAACATCCTGTCAATGTCATCTCGTTTTCCGAACATGATTACTCCCAAGGTTTGAGCAGCATTGCCGTTGTTTAATTATCATGTATATCAACAAGTTAATAAATTGTAAAAACAACAATAATTTCAATAACAGGCAAAGTCAAGGTTGGGAGTTTGATTCCGTTCCGACAAGCTGCGCCTTAGCCTTACGCCATCCCTCCTCTTTAAAGCGTTTGATCCTGTTGACGACCCAGGTGGTGATTTCCTGTAGATAGCAATTATTTCTATTCTTGAGTGAGGAGCTGCAGGAGATCTTCAGCTTTTAATTTGTGGCTCATATCGCTGCCGCTCAGGAGGCTGTCGGCAAGCTGACGTTTTTTGAGGTGGAGTTTAAGGATTTTTTCCTCTATTGAATTGCTGGTTACCAGCCTGTAGACAGTTACCGGGCGGATCTGGCCGATACGATGGGCACGGTCGGAAGCCTGGTCTTCCACGGCCGGGTTCCACCACGGATCCATATGGATCACATAGTCGGCTGCGGTGAGATTCAGACCCAGGCCTCCTGCCTTGAGGCTGATGAGGAAAAGATCGCCTGAGCCGGACTGAAAGGCTGCTACACTTTCCTGACGCTTTCGAATCGGTGTGGAGCCGTCGAGATACTGGTAGGAAATTTTCTTTTTGTCGAGATAAGAACGAATAATTTTCAAATGCCCGGTAAACTGGCTGAAGACAAGGGCCTTATGACGATTTTCGATGAGATCATTGATGATTGAACCAAAAAGTTCGAGCTTTGAACTCTGGATGGTTGTGTCGGGTTGTACGAGAAGGGGATTGCAGCAGGCCTGTCTCAGTCGCATGATTTCTGCCAGGATCTGCATGTGCCTGCGGCCGGGTGCTTCAGCGGTTTTTTCTATTTTATGAAGGGCGCGGCGGCGTAATGCCTCATAAAATATGGCCTCTTCTTCACTCATATTCACCTGGAGGACAACTTCTGTCCTTGGCGGAAGTTCTTCCAGAACCTGACTTTTTAAACGTCGTAAGATAAAGGGTTGAATCAGTTTTTTGAGTTTGTGCCGAGCCTTTTTGTCTTTTTCTCTTTCAATGGCCAGGCCGAAACGACGGTTGAACTGCTCCAATGAGCCAAGCAGACCGGGATTGATAAAGTTAAAAAGATTCCATAACTCACCAAGGTGGTTTTCGATGGGAGTGCCTGTGGTGATCAGCCTGAAGCCACCTTCAAGTCCCATTGCCGCCCTGGATCGTTTGGTCGTGATATTTTTGATGGCCTGTGCCTCGTCAAGGACAATGACCTGCCATTTTTTTGAGGTAAGAAGCTCCTCTTCCTGTTGCAGGAGTCCATAACTGCAGATGAGCACGTCAAAAGGAGCAAGTTTTTCAATAAGTTCCTTTCTTTCTTTGCCTGCAAAAATATGGGGCTGCAGAGTGGGGGCAAAACGATTGATCTCCTCAAGCCAGTTCAGGCACACCGAGGTGGGTGCCACAACCAGGCTGGGCCCCCCGGGCGCCTGCTGCAGGATAATTGCCAGAGCCTGAACGGTTTTTCCCAGGCCCATGTCGTCGGCAAGGCATGCACCCACACCCCAATGACAAAGCCGGGCAAGCCATTTAAAGCCTTCAAGTTGATAATCACGCAGTTCAGCCTGCAAAGTTTGCGGCAGTTCGGGCTGTAGTTCCCGTGAGTCATTGATCCTCTGCAACTGCTCCTGCCATTTCATGTCTGCAGTGACGTGGATGCCGCTCTGGGTAAAATGTTCAAGGGCGCAGCTTGCCAGGGGATGGATGCCTGTTTTTTCTCCACGCTTTTCAGTAATGCTCAGCAGTTCGTCAAGCTGTCTGCGAAATTCCCGGGACAGGGCGAGAAAGTCTCCTTTGCCAAGGGGTACAAATCTGCTGGAATGATCACGGGCAAGATCAAGCAGTTTTTGCATTTCCAAGACCTTCCCGTGGTCCAGGGTCAGGTTGCCGTCCATTTCAAACCAGTTCTGACGTTGTCTGATGTGCAGATGAAAATTATTAAAGGAGGCATGCTGCCTGATGGCAAGTTTTCCACCGTCAGGCCATTCAATTATTACTTCGTCTCCCAGTTTCTGGATCTCGTCAAGAATTTCCAGGCAGTCATGGGTGTCATCTATAAACCATTCTCCATCACTGCTGCCAAGCCTGGCCAGGGTGGGACACTGGTTTTCTATACGGCTGCAGTTGTCTCTCTCTGTATCCAGGTTTCGGTGCGTCTGCAGGCGTTTGCCGTCTATTTCGGCGATTACATTCGCAGAACCCTGGCCGGGGTAAAGGTAGGGGCCGCCATGACCAAAAGGTTTGACGAGCATGGAAATTCTGAAGCCTGTACCCACTGGAATGAGCTGTATAATGATTTTATCTGTAACTGATGTTTCTTCAACCTCGGTGGAGGCGCCGCCAATATCTGAATGAATGGTCAGGCAGGAGGAAAGGTTGCCCAGTGTTTTTAAAACCTGTTTTCTTGTAGATTGTGGAAGAGTCAGGCCGTCATCACCGATAATGGATGTTATTTTTCTGTGTTTGGCAGAGATGGTGATGATTTTAAAACGGGTGGGAGTCTCCCGGATGGCAAGGATTTTCTCATCTCCCAGGGGTGGAGAAAATCTGAGGAGAATTTTTTCGTCTTTTACAGTGGCCTGGAGTTCGGGCTCTCCCCGGCGGAATTGCACTGTTACGGTGGGGGATTCAGCAAGAAACAGATGGGGGTGGCCGATAAGAGACGGTAATGTTTCATCCATGTCAAATTCATAGGATGTACCCTGGCTGGTCTGGTGCCTGTGTAATGATGCCTGGATTTTCTGGTCCTGATCATTGAGAAAATCCAGCTTTTTGCCGCTGTATAAACGTTGCAGGGCTACAGATCTGCCCTGGCTCCATTTACCGGCTTCGTTTAATTTCTGCTCCCGGGGGGATATGGTGATAAACCCGTCTTTGAAATTAATCAGCCAGGCCATTCTTTTCTGCTGACCGGTTTCAGCTTCATTTTCATGGCTGATATGATTAAGGGCCTTCAGGGCGCGTTGCCATGTTTTTTCATGGGGAACAAGGTCCAGCAGCGCAGAAATTCCTGTTTTTTCACTAAAAGAGTGACTGAGTTGTTTATATGATTTCTGGTCTGTAACCTGAAAGAGAAGGGCGGCATAGTTTGCGGTAAACCATTGGTAGCCGTTTTTTGCGGCCCGCTCAAACTGGGAAAGAAGTTCGGCTTGCTGGCCGGCATCGATTCTGCCGTTGATCCAGAAATTTCCTAAACAACTGAGGAGTAATGTGAAACTGTCTTTTCTGCCTGGAGCCCAGAGAGAGATCGTATAGTCGGATTTGAAGTTTTCCAGTTTCGTTTTTGTTATCTTGCCTAAAATTTTGTAGGCAGGCAGCAGGGGGTTATGGGGCTGGACATCCTCAACAGTTGCCACTGAGGATATGATTGACGGATATTTTCTGTAATCACCTGTTTTAAGCAGGGCGAGAAGGTACACAATGCCTTCCGGACCGATGAAAAAAGCATTTTTCTTTTCCTGTCTTGCGCGAAGAAGCTTGAGGTCTTGCCGAAATTCCATGATGGAGGACTCGTTATTACCGCGCAGGAACTCAAGCCATCCCCGCAGACCGAAAGAATCAATCAGGTCGGCTGCCTGGATAATTATATTTTCGGCAGCGTCAATGTCGCCTCGCAGGAAAAGGTCGACAATGATCAGGTAATAGACGGAAGGCCACCCTTCCCGGGGGATGATGTTCAGCGTCTCCTGGTTTTGCAGATAGGCCATGGGCAGATCCAGGGGATCAAGGTAGAGATGGCTTGTTCTGCATATTTCATGCAGGGAATGGAGCTGCATGTGGGCCGGCAGGGTTTTGAACCATTTTTCATCAAAGGGATTGTTGAAAATTGTGATAAGCGGAGAGATATTTTCAGAGCTTTCAGGGCAATCAAAAAATTGCACAAGGTGCCTGTTGAAATGATCAAATTGGCCAAGGTACAGACCAATACGCATCTCTCTCAGGTGGCGTAGGCTTTTGTGCCGGAGTTCAGTAAAAGAAGAACCCTGCATGGGAAGTTTGTTTTGAACAATATGGGACATCCCTGGAAAAAATGATGAGTCTGCTGCTTGCCGTGTTATTGTTTCAACGATAAGAGGATTGCACTGATATCGCCAGGTCAGCAGGTTCATTTCCTTGAGTTTGCGAAGGGTGGAAGATGAAGATGACGGATGGGAAACACCTATCTGTTCTTCCCGGTCGGCCGTTCCTTGTAATTCGTCTATGCAGGAAAGAATTATCTCAGAGCTGACGGGTTCAAAAATGATAGAGATGAGCTGAAGTATTATCTGCTCATCTTCAGAAAGAGCTTCATACTGGCCGAGCAGGTGTGATATTTCTTGAGAGAATGGAGAAGGCATTTTTATATTATACCACAAGATGAAGGGCTGGAAAGATTGAATTGCGAGCTTATGGGATAAAAGTTCTTACCTTCTTCTCTCATTATTCGGTTAAAATGCATTTTAAGCTGGACATAGCCTATTTTTCAGGTCATTCAGGGTATATGGAGATATTATTTTTAGGAGTTGGCGAAGCATGTGATGAGCGTTGTCCCAACACTTCGCTGCATATTGTTACAGGAAAGGGAAGTCGCTTTCTTTTGGATTGTGGATTTACCACGCCGCATCGTTATTTTGCCTATTGCGCTGACGCAAATGAGCTTGATTGTGTATGGATTTCTCATTTCCATGGGGATCATTTTTTTGGTATTCCTCTGCTGCTTCTCAGGTTCTGGGAAATGGGCAGGGGAAAGTCGCTTTTTGTAGCAGGTCCGTCCGGTGTGAAGGAAAAAGTTGAAGCGGCCATGGAACTGGCTTACCCGGCATTCATGCCCCGATTGCAGTACGATGTTGATTTTTTGGAAATAGAGCCTGGGACGGAATGGCATGTAAACGGAGCAGATTGGCGAACAGCTGAAAATATTCATTCTGAGCGCTCTCTGGCATTACGAATTGATGATGGAGAGCACAGCCTTTTTTACAGCGGCGACGGTCGTTTTACCAGGGAAACCCTGTCGTTGGCAAAGGGCTGTGATCTGGCAGTCCATGAGGCGTTTTGGCTCAAAAAAGAAGTTGTCAACCATGGCAATATTGTCTCCTGTCTTGAATTTGCCGATAAGGCCGCAGTCAAGCATCTTGCTGTTGTTCATGTGCAGAGGAACTGCAGGAGAGACGAGAGAAACGAAATCCTGCAGTTGATGAGGAGCAGTCCTGTTTCTGCT
>DAOUUW010000231.1 GCA_030667965.1 Deltaproteobacteria bacterium | reverse complement strand
CTCATACACCTGCTGGTTGATGCGGAATTTGTCGAGGTGCCCGGCAAGGTGGAGCTTACCAGGAAACTGACGGTGATCATGTTTCCCTTTCTGCTTTTCATCTCCCTGTCTGCCGTGGTCATGGGCATGCTCAATACCAAGGGCCGTTTTTTCATCCCTTCCATGGCTTCGAGTTTTTTTAATATGGGCTCCATTATCGGAGGGGTGAGCCTGGCCCTGATTCTGCCGAGATTCGGTTATCCGGCCATCATGGGCATGGCCATAGGCACCCTGATCGGTGGCTTTCTGCAGCTTGCCGGCCAGCTTCCCACCCTGTTTAAGACGGGATTTGTTTTCTGTCCAGGGCTTGATCTTGCTGATCCGGGATTAAGGCGGATTGTCAGGCTGATGGTTCCGGCGGTCATTGGCCTTTCCGCCACCCAGATCAATATCTTTATCAATACCCGTTTTGCCTCATCCTGTGTTGAAGGCAGTGTCTCCTGGCTTAATTATGCTTTTCGTCTGGTGCAGCTTCCCATCGGCGTTTTCGGGGTGGCCATCTCCATTGCCACCCTGCCGGTTATTGCCCGTTATGCGGCGGCAAAGAATATGGATAAAATGCGGGAAACCTTCACCTCTTCCGTCACCATGGCTTTCTGTCTGACAATTCCTGCCAGTTTCGGCTTATGGTTTCTCTCGGAACCCATCATAAAAATTATTTTTGAATACGGCGCATTCTCGAGCTTTGATACGGCCCGTACCGCCGAAGCGCTTCGCTTTTACGCGGTGGGCTTGTTTGCCTATTCATCGGTGAAAATCATGGTGCCCGTCTTTTTTGCCCTGGATGATACCCGCTATCCGGTCATTGCCAGTTTTCTGGCGGTTGCTGCCAATCTCATCTTAGTCACATCGTTTATTGATGCCTTCCAGCACCGGGCAATCGCTTTGTCCACGTCGTGTGCCATGATCTGCAACTTTCTTTTTCTGGCGGTGGTGCTCTATAAAAAGCTTGACGGGTTTTCGCTTTCCTATCTCTTTGAGGGAATCGGCAAGATCTTTCTTGCCTCCCTTGCCATGGCGGGTTGGCTGCAGGGCATACTTTTTTTTACGCAGAATGTTTTTGCCGGATCGATTTTTCTGCAAATGACAGGTTTATTCGTGTATATAGCAACGGCGGCAGGTTTTTACGGGGTGCTTTTGTATCTCTTGAAGGTGCGGGAACTGTCCCTGCTTGTTGACAAGGTCAGGAGTCTGCTGGCGGGTTGATGTGGCGCAGCAGTTCGAGTTGGGAGAGCAGGGCGGGAACAGCCGTGTCAACCCGCAGGATGCGCTTGCCCATACTGAAAGGCTGAAATCCCTGTTGCTGAAATTTGCTGATCTCATAATTCACCCAGCCCCCTTCAGGGCCGATGGCGATGATTGTTTTTTCTGTGATGGGCAGGGAGAGGCATTGCACAAGTAATGGGAAATCACCCGGATGAGCAACCAGCCGAATAGGGCAGTTGGCCATGATTTTCGGAAGGGAGTCCTCAATAAAGGGCCTGAACCGTTTATGGATACTGACAAGGGGGACCATGGTGTCCACCGCCTGTTCCAGACCGTGCAGAAGGTGTGGGTGAAAATTTGCTTCTTCAAGGAGCGAGGCTGAAAAAAAGCTTTTTTCCACCCGGTTTGCGTTGATTAAAAAAATCCTGTCGATCCCCAAGGTAGCCGCCTGGGAGAAGATTCTTTTGAGCATGATGGGGCGGGGCAGGGCCAGTATCAAGTCCCTGGGCGGCCGTTGGGGTAAGGGGCCGCTGTGGTCGGTTTCGAGTTCCACGCCTTCGGACGTGACCCTGAGGACTCTGCTTGTGCCCATCGGTCCGTTTATGAGGCCTGTGCGCAAGGTGTCTCCGGGTGCGGCGCCGAGGACTTTTTTGATATGGTCGCCCCGCCTGTCGTTTAAGAAAACCCGGTTGTCTTTAACTTCGGCAGGGTCAAGGAGAATGATGTTCATAAAATGGTTTTGTCACGTAAAAGCGAGATATAATGCTTGTAGTTTATAATATTTTTCAGCCGGCGGCCCTGGTGCTGCTTTTCCCGCTGCTTTTGCTTGTTGTTTTATGGAAGGCGAAATATCGTCTGCGTATTCCTGCACGGCTTGGCTTTGGCCTTGCCGAACTTGTTAAAAAAATTCCACCGGGAAAAAACCGCATCTGGATACATGCCCTTTCCCTTGGTGAGGCTGCCTCGTCGGTCAGCCTGATTCATGCCCTTCACCGGGAGTTTCCCGATACGGTTTTGATTTTTTCTTCAACCACCTTGTCCGGGGAAAAGTTTATTCGCAATTTACCGGGCCTGCCGGTGGATCTTTTCCTGCGTTTTCCCCTGGATATTGCCCCGGTGGTCAACCGTTTTATCAAAATGGTGCGGCCGGATCTTTTTGTTCTGGTGGAAACGGACTTCTGGCCCAATTTTCTTCATGGATTGAAAAAAAACGAGGTGGGGACCCTGTTGATTAATGGCCGTATTTCGCAGAAATCATATACCAGATACGCACGGTTTCAACCATTTTTTCTGCCCATGTTTAATTCCTTTTCCGTTCTTGCCGTACAGCGCCGTCAGGATGTTGAGAAAATGATGCGTCTCGGCGTTGCAGAAGAAAAGATACAATTGATCGGCAACCTTAAATATGACGCTTTATTGCCCGATATTCGCCAAAGCAGCCTGGGGCGCCGGGATTTTGGCATAGATGAGGACAGGTTTGTTCTGGTGGCCGGCAGCACTCATCCGGGCGAAGAAGAGATGCTTTGCGGGGTTTTTGCAGAACTTGTCAAAGAGTTTGCCGGGCTTCTGCTTGTCATTGCTCCCCGTAATATTGGACGAGGCCCACAGATTCTCGATATTTTCACAAAAAAAGGCTTCCGTTCGTCCTGCCGGACTGTAAAACCTAGGGTTGCTGAACAGATCCTGGTGCTGGACACCCATGGAGAGCTTGCCGGTCTTTATGGTCTGGCTGACCTGGCTTTTGTCGGCGGCAGTCTGGTGGACAAGCGTGGCCATAATCCTCTTGAGCCTGCTGCTGCCGGGACTCCTGTTTTTTTTGGGCCCTATATGGATGATTTTGCCGATGAGGTTGAAGATCTGCTTGCTGAAAAATGTGCCGTGCAGGTGCGTGCGGCTGATGATCTGTTGGGTCAGCTCCGGTTTTATTTACTAAATAAGGAGGCCATCCGTGAAATGGGTCAGTCGGCACAGGACTTTGTCATGCAGCGCCGTGGCGTGACGAAACGGTATATTGATTTGATACGACAGGTGATGTCATGAGTGAACAACTAAGCCTTCTCTATGCCTTCGGGCGTATTTTTTCTCCTTTTTACAGCGTTGCCATGTCGCTGCGGGCCGCTTTTTTTAAGAAAGGACTGGTGAAGCAGCATCGCTTACCTGTACCCGTGGTCAGCGTCGGCAACCTTACCATGGGAGGCACCGGCAAGACACCCATGACCATGTATCTTGCCGGGCTTCTGTCAGAGAAAAAGCCCGTTATTGTCAGTCGTGGCTATGGCGGCAGGGCAAATGATGCGGTGAATGTGGTCTCGGACGGCAACTCTCTTCTTCTTGATGCTAAGAACGCGGGTGACGAGCCTTTTCATATGGCCCAGAGGTTAGATGG
>DAOUUW010000058.1 GCA_030667965.1 Deltaproteobacteria bacterium | reverse complement strand
TAAAGCGGGGGGTAAGGCGGGCGGTAAAACGCAGGTTAGAGTTGAAGCTCCGGGTCTCAAGGTCCGTTTCTTCGTCCAGGCTCGTGTTATAGCCCAGATCAAGACTGGATGTGAGGTCTGGAAAGAGAAGAGCGGTGGTGTACCAGTTGAAATTATGGGAGGTGCTGGTTTTATCGCCTCCCTCATACGATTCGCTTCTTGTTGCGCCAAAGGACATATCAAGGGTTGGCAGAACATTAACCGCTGTGTTGACACCATAGGAACGGCTCATTGTCTCTTCATCATCACCCCTTTTATCCCTTGTTTCGCCGGCGCTGAAGGATGAGGACAAACTGCTGTGCGGATTCCAACCCAGACTAAAGTTCTGGCGGGTGGAATCATCATTTTCATCCGTTGCCGTGGTGCCGTTTTCAATGGCGATATTATAGACAAGATTCAGCTGAGGGTTAATACGCCAGCCGGCGCCGACGGTCGTCAAAAAATATTCCGTCTCGCTGCTGTCCGTCACCTTGTCCGTTTCGGCAATATGGCTGAAGGCGCTGACACCGGTAAAAGATGGAACCGGATCCAAACCGAAGTCAGGGATACTTTCTTCAACCAGCATGATATAAGGCACATGCAATTCAGGAATCTGCAGTTCAAAGCGCCTGTCCAGCTCATTATAGACTGAAATGACAGATGACTGCACCAGGAACCATGTCGCACCATTGGTGCTTGAATACACATCCCACTGAAAATCAGCGGCATCATCACTGATATCGATATTGGTTGTCAGGTAAACCTCGTCAACCTGCCTGGAGTCAACATCAATGACGATATTGTAACGCTCATTCTCTTCGACCTGTGAATCAAAATCAGGATCATTATCCGGAAAAGAAACATCAGGATCCGGGTTCAACGCATCACGATTGCCAAAAACATCCGTAACCCAGCCGAACCAGGATTGATTGATAACAACGGGAACCTGGGCAAATCCGCTGCTATTTACCCGTGAAGTAAAACTCTGCTTATTACTGGTGTACTGCTCAGAAAAAGTCAGGCGCAGGCTGTCCTGCAGAAAAGATTTTTCCGTATCAAAACGGGCCAACTGGTTGGTGGAAATATTGTTGCTGTTGCGGACTAAATCATCGCTCTCCGTACGATCGATGCTGTAATAGATATTTGCCAGCAAAAGGTCCCAGTCAAGCCTGAAACCGCTGTCTGTTGATTCGGTGTCCTGTCGGCGGGGGCTCTCGTCATCAACGGAAAAATTCTGTCCGTAGTCAAACTGGATGTCCGGCACCCACTGTTTCTGCCAGTTGCTGGACCACCTGGCATCCCAGGAGCTGTTGGTGCGGTTGGACGTCTCAGAATTTCGCTGTTTACTGGCGTTGCCGGAAAGATTAAAGAGGAAAAGATCGTTGTTCAGACGAAGATCGGCATACGGCATGATAGACTCAGTCTCTGTGCCCTCCTCCCAGGTTGAGCTGTAGCGCAGAGACTCGGAAAGACGCATCAGGGGGGTCAGGGACTGGTCAAAGGCGGCATTGGTGCTCTGATAATAGCGGGTTGTTTCTTCACCCTCTGCCGGATCATCATAGGAAACCGTGCCGGTAAAGGAAAGCGGAGCAGCGCTGGAGTATCCAGCCCAGACAAGCACAACAAGCAAAGCCAACAACAGGCCTGTTTCCTTTCTCCATTTCCCTTTCATGACTGAAACAGTTAACCATAAGTAAAAACAAAAGAAAACAGTTAATATGGGCTGAAGTTGGAAAAAAAATTCCGGCCCGGTAACGATTAGGAGGGAAGGGAAAATCGTTTCCGGGCCGGAATCAAAGATAAGCTACAACAATGTACTTACTAGACAAATAGACAAGAAATTCTCCTGCCTAGAAACAGGATCATAAATTACAAATCATCCTTGGTGGTATGGCAGACAAAACAGCCGTTATCGGTATCTTGCTCGGATGCCGTATTTCTATGAGCCACCATGCCGTCATAATCCCAGCGCAGCAGGTCATCATATGGCGAACCATGGGCGCGATGACAGGATATACAGGTGACAATTGCTTCTTCGGTGTCATCTGTCGACACATTTACCACACTAAGAACAGCGGAGACAACATCACTGGCAACAGGAGCCTCAACACTGTAATTTGCCGCTAAAGCAGTTCCACCACCACTGGCAGCTACATTGTATGCCTCATATTCAGTCGTCCCGGCAGCATTTGCCATATCGAAATCCGTTGGATGACGCAGCCAGGGATTTACCATATCGCCGGCTTGACTGATTGCTACAGCACTATTATGAAATAAGCCATGACAATTACCGCATAAACCACTGATGGTTGAAGGTCCTCCACTCGTAGCGTTAACAGTACGAGTGGTATCCAACACCCTCTGTTCCCCCTTATACTGATTATGTGCGAGTGAAGTGGGTTGATACTCCCAGTCACTGTCTTCAAGACCTTCAACGCCCAACAAAAAACGATAGCTGGTCGTAATGGTATTGCCGGTGATTGTCCCGTCATCACCATGATGCGCGCCGGCCAGGTCCGCATAATCATCGGCAAAATCCTGCATCCCGTGACATCCGTTTGTCCCGGCGCAGGTCAATCGATTGGCAACGAGATAGACACTTCCGTTCACAGTTGCCACAAAACCGGGAGGGGTGTTGCCAAGAGGAACATCTATAGCGTCTATATCTAAAACATTATGTCCCTTGGGGTCTGTGCCGGTTCTCACCCAGTAAAAACTTCCGCCGGCCAGAGTATTACCGGTCGTACCATCGGCAGAGGTGTAGAGAGGAACCGCACTACGGTCATCAATATAGGGGATAACATTCGTTCCGTCATTTGTGCCGGTATGACAACCGATACAACTTCCCCGTGTCAAAGAACGTAATGGACCTGTATCTATAGCATCGTTAATAATCATCTCAGCACCATCCTGGCTGTTATGCATGGTATGACACTCAATACATGGTCCCATTACTCGAGCACTTGCCATATCCGGAGCCATAAACACCACTGTTGCCAAACCAACACCAATGAAAAGCGACTGTTTTGAAATTTTTTTATTCATAACTCCCTCCTTTTAGTTCCCTTTTTATCTCGCTTATTTTATTTCCATAAACCCTTTTACAACAAAAGGAAATGTGGCAAATTGTCGCATATGGAAATTTTTTATCGATCCTACACTCAAATTATTTAACTTGCAAGAAAAACACCGCCACTTCACGCAAATAAAACATATTATTATTTTTTTCAGCAATTCTCGTATTTCACATCCAGGGACTCGTGAAACCCCAACAGGATCAACGAGTAAAATCAAGTAAAATTTATTAATTTTCAATATGTTACGAAACAAAAATTACATTCATTCCACTCTTACCATGGAACTCATCCAAGGCTCTCCCCTGAGTCTCTTGCTAAAAAACAAAACATAAATTTATTTTACCAGGAAGGCCTCAGTGATTTTCTTGCCGGTTTTACGGAATAATACTCCTGTTTTCCGGAATAATTTTTATCCCGGAAAAACCAAAGATGCGTTTAGAGAAGGGGGGAGGGGGGGGAGAATGAACTTGAATGAATTTTGAGTTTTTACGCGAAACAACCAGACCTAAACTATTAAAAATTTTTAATAGTTTCAATAAACAGTAAAAAATTTTAATAGTTTCAATCCCTCAAAGCATCAAAAAAGAGACAAAAGAACCAGTCACCCGGTTCCCCAACGTCGAAAACCCATCAAGAACCACGAACAAACTTTAAGCCGGCACGGAATTTTCTTCCATCAGATCGAGACCACATGACAACGCCTTTTTTCGGGATTTCATCATGAAAACCGGCTGTAATAATAACCATCCGGCCAAGAACAAGCTCTTGCTCCACACTGATTCCCATACCGGCACGGCTGATATCGTGCATTTTGGCCTCAACATTTGCCATAACAAGATCGCGCACGGAAAGTAGCATGAGATTTTCCTCATCCTGATCCACAGCAACCCGTTCCGCCAACCTGCCATCCGCCGGTAACGCCGCATTACCCATTTTTCTCACCTGTAAGACTCCTGATGTTCACTTTTAAATCTTCATTTTAAAATGTGATTACCACTAATTTTCAGCCCCCTGAATAAGTAACTGACAAAGAATGAGGGTGGGAGCGGCTTTAGCCGCGAATTTTCTGGGTTGGCAAGCAAGCAGTTTCATCTCCTTGCCAGCCCTTTTCGCGGCTAAAGCCGCTCCTACAGCACTGCCCTGATGAATGGCTGAAGTTCCATGGTAATCACATTTTAAAAAAATAACATAGATGAAAATGTTTGAAAATGCGGCGAATTGTCGCATATAATGATATTATATTTATTTGACTGCATGAAAAATCTATGATTACCGTATATATTCAACAAACCATCCCTGTCGTTAACCAGGTAGGGTGCGCACGGCGCACCTTTTTTTATCATTGTTTTTTTGTCATTGATTGATACTTTGGTTGGTGCGCAGTGCGCACCCTACTGATTACCACTTAATCCCGGAAATGAGATCTTAAGCGAAGTAGCATAAAAAAATTTAATTCCACACGCTTTCAACACAATGGACATTCAATCAAAAAAAAAGCCTGAACAGAAAATTTCCAACATGGACGGCAAATGCGCCGACATCGGCACTTTTTTATGGCTGCTTCGCCTGCGCTGGGCCATCATTGCCAGCCAGACATGTATGGTTCTGGCCGGTATAAAAATTTTCCACCATAAAACCTTTCTCATGCCAGTGGTTCTTATTATTGGCCTGGGACTTACCAGTAATATTTTCCTCTACAACCTTTACGACAAAAAAACAGACATCCCCAGCCACCTGCCGCTGCTGGTCATGCTTTTTGACGTGGCCCTGTTGACGGTTCTTTTTTTTCAACTTGTCTCCACCCTCAACCCGGCCGGCATTTTTTTTATTGTCTATATCCTGCTTGGCGCCCTGCTGCTTGAACAGAAACATTCATATGCCCTGACGGCATTTACCATATGGTGCTACGGCATTTTTTTCTACTTCGGTGACCCGTCACTTACCGATGATCATCTGCTTGCTAATCACCTGCATCTTCTGGAAAACATCAACGACAGGCAAATCCTGACTCTTTTCAGCTCTCACATTGAAGAGCATCTCCGATCATTTAATTATTTCATGTTTATTATTTTCTTCCTCCTTTCCCTCCTCATTGTCTACCCCATTGGCAAAATAAAGGAGGGTATGAAAGGGCAACAGGGTGCCGGAAAGGAACTGGAAGAGGCCAAAATACGCAACGACAAACTTGCCGCCCTGGCAACCTTTGCAGCTGGAGCGGCCCATGAATTCTCCACCCCACTTTCGACTATTGCCATGGCCTCGGGCGAGATGATGTTCCACTTTAAAAAACACGGTGGTGACCCTGGCCTTATTGATGACACAAGGCTTATCAGGGAACAGGTGGGAAGATGCAAGGAAATCCTTTTCCAGATGTCGGCAAAGGGAGGAAAACATCTCGGTGAGGACACTGCCAGGTTCTGCATCGATGAGCTTGTATCCGAAGCCATGGCCCTGTTTAGCTTTGAAGAACTGCAGCAGATCAAATTTACTAACAAAGTCGGTGATATGGAAATTTCCATGCCTCCCCGCACCCTGACCAGAACACTGCGCAGTCTTTTGAAAAACGCCATGGATGCCTCGCCTCCCGGATCTCCAATCCGACTCACCTGTCAAAAAAATAGCGCTTATCTTTACTTTGAAGTAAAAGATAAAGGAACAGGTATGGATCAAAATTTCCTGAAAAGGGCAACGGAACCATTCTTTACCAGTAAGGAACCGGGCAAAGGCATGGGACTTGGACTGTATCTTGCCGACATTATGGCAAATAGATTTGGAGGAGAACTTAAACTGAAATCAAAACCAGACGCCGGCACAACAGCCACCCTTTCTTTTGCTCTTGACAAAATTAAGGCGTGAAAAAGGCTGATAGCTGATAACTGCTCAAAAACAGGAAGAAAGCATGGAAAAAATTCTGCTAGTTGATGATGATGACATGTTCAGACACAGGATGAAACGGGCTTTTGAAAATCGTGATTATCCTGTCTTTTCTGCGGCAAATTACGACGAGGCAATGGAGATCATCAGAAAAGAAAAGCCCGATCTTGCCGTATTCGATCTGAAAATGCCAGGCAAATCAGGACTGGAACTGGTCAGAGACAGCCTTAAAATCGTCCCATCACTGAAAATAGTTGTACTAACAGGATATGGAAGCATTGCAACAGCAACCGATGCCGTCAGGCTCGGAGCGCATTATTATCTGCCGAAACCGGCTGATGTTGGCGACATCCTCAACGCATTCAACAAGGGAACAGATCTTGAAACCGACACGGAGCCGGACTATTTTGAGGCACCTTCGCTGGCCCGCACGGAGTGGGAGCATATAAACCGGGTTCTGGCTGATTGCGGTGGGAATATATCGGAAACAGCCAAAAGGCTTGGCATCCACAGAAGAACTTTGCAGAGGAAATTGTATAAATATCCGCCGGAAAAATAGGATTGTCGACAATTACCTAATGGTGCGCGGTGCGCACCCTACATTGCCACAAGTTAATTTTGCGTAGTGCGCACCGCGCACCATTAAGATACCAAATTCGTTATTGCACAGGAGACTCGGCCACCGGGCCAAACAAACTGACTCCGCCATCAAACTGCACATCAAGCACCTGCACCCGCTGGTTGAAAAGGTCTGCGACAATAACATGACCCTTTCTGTTTAATGCCAGCGAGGTGGGGAAATTAAACCAGCGCGGTGCTAAACCCAGTCCGCCGAACTCAAAGAGAAAGCGACCGGCAAAACTATAGACCAGGATTGTATGACGCATGTAGTCGACCACATAAAAACTTTTCTTTTTCTCATCAACGGCGAGGCTGCGCGGACGGCTCATCTTGCCGCTTGAGCCCCCTTTCTGGCCGAAAGTAAAGAGCAGCTCCTCTGTGGAAGAGTAGGCATACACCTTGCTGGTTTCCTCACTGAGAAGAAAAATATGCCCATCAGAGTCGCTCACCACATCGGTAATCTGCACTGGCCCAAAGGACTGAAACTTATCTCCGCCGCGGCCCTCAAGAATTATCCCTGATCCATCAGAATCAGCGGATGCTGTCCCGCCGGTCATTTCAAGTATTTCTTCAACAATTTCCTCCTGGCCCTCCACGGGTTGTCCGTTCTCAAGAGAAGAAAAATGATCCATGACTTTCTCTTTATAGTCAACATCCTCTTTGCCCAGATCCGCCCAGACATTGTCTTCTGGTTTAAGCCAATGTAAAAAATTACCCTCACCGTCCAGAACAAGCACTCCGCGATAATTATATCCGGCCAGGTAGATTTTCCCGCCACGGCCAAGAGCAACACGATGGGGCACAAAGCCTTCTGTTCCAGGTATGGTTGAGATATCTATTTCGAGATGGGGGAAAAATGCGCCGTTTAATACGGTGAGACGGGGTGGTTTCTCGGCGGTTCTTCCCTGGCAGACAAAGAGACGACCATCGGAGGCAACATAAATCCCAGCGGGAGAATCAATGCCGCGCCCCGCGCCCAGAGATATTTTAGGAAAATAATCCGGGCCATATATAAAGATACGCCCACCGGCCACAACATAGGTCTCTTCCATGGTCCAGTCAAAAAATACATCGGCTGGAAATTTCAGGGGTTGCCCCTGATCGTCTTCATTAATTATGGCTTCACTTTTTATTGGCACGTTCCATGGAGAAGCAGCATCGCCTTCCGAACCGAAAAAAGACTCACACAGCAGCACAACAAGTAAAACGACCACCCATGCAACAAAGAAAACAGAATATTTTTTGTAATTTGACTCAAGCACCATCAGCAACCTTCAACCTTCAGCCATCAGCCATCAGCCATCAGCCATTAGCCATCAGCCTAATTATGACACTGCAGACAAACATGTCCGCCGAGAATGTCGCCCACCAGCAAAAACTTATATTTTGACCCATGGGCATTATGGCAGCTTGCGCAATCAAACGCCCTGTCAGGATCTAGCGGGTTGCTGGGTCCGGCAAGGGGATGACCGCCGACGGGGTGCCCCTTAGTCATACCGATATAGCCGATATGGCAGCTGACGCAGAGTTTATTGGTTGTATCGTAGAGTATGAAAGGGCTGCCCGAGGCATGAGCATCATGACAGACAACGCATCCGCCGCCTTTAATGATGCCATGGACAAAAAGGCCGCCACTGTCCTTCTGGACCAGCACTTCCTTATCAACATGGCAGCCGACGCATATCTCCGCTTTGCTATCGGCCCATAACTGAAGGGGATAGTTGCTTCCATGGGGATCATGGCATACGGAACAGGTGCCAAACGCCATAAAGGGATGGCTGTAGACCTTGTCCCCTAAGGCCTTATCCTTAGGCTGGTGGCAACCATAACAGAGAAAGCTGTCCATGCCGCTCTTCACAGCAATTCTTCCACCTTCCTTCTTTTGTGTATGACAGCTTTCACAGAGAAGATGTTCAGCCGGGCCGTGCAGCCACTTTCTGTTTTCAAGAAGAGATTTGTGGCAGCTATAACATGCAGGAGCGGCTTTCCCGTACGGGGAAGGAGTGACAGCAGAATCCGCAGGCATTGTATCCACATCATGGCATGGACGGCATTCCTTCATCATTGTCTGTTGACGATGGTAGAGATACACTCCCGTTTGGTCAAATTTAGGGTCAAGCAAGGCCCGATAAGGCCTTGATTCGATGGAAATTTTCTTTTTCACAGGCAGGAGGGTAAAAATGTTTTTCCCTTTATCGAGCGGCACACGGTAATGAACAAAAAAGCTGTCTTTTTGCCGCCTGGTTGTCAGCGGACCAATTTCTTTCTCTTTTGCCAGCAGTTTAAGGCGCTTCAAGTCGCCTTCATCACTAACCTTGATGACGAGATGCGTAAAAGGACTACGATTGTATACAATGCAGTCCTCATTCGGGGTCAGCAGTGTAATTTCCCCGGCCTGCAACACACTCCCGGTAAAAAGAAAAAGAAGAAGAAAAAGAAAAAAGACCCCAAACATCAAACTGCAACGCAGCAACCTCGTATAGATGCCCATTTTATATAACCCTAAAAATTACTGACAGTTGATAGCCTCGCTTTTACAGCTGAAGACCAAAGGCTTCAACGCCGTAAATACCATTTTCATAGCCGCCACTTTTCATCAATAATGACAAAATGGGAAGTTTGTCCCACTCGTCCTCCTGACTCATTCACCTACCATTTTCATTTTCTATTGTCAATGATGCCCGGCTCAATGAAAAGCAAGTAAAAAAACAGCTCAACAACAAAACCTTTCTTTTTTTGGGCGAAGCAAATGAATGAGCATTCATAATTGCTTGTTTTTTTTATCTTTCCTCGTCGTTGCGAGATAAAAAATTGGGAAAGAATTTTTAATTTCGCAGCGACACAAAAAATAATGCGACAATTTGCCTCATTCACAAGACTTTTTTTTTCTGCTATGGGTAATAATCACCAACTTCAGAAAAAGGTTTTCAATTTATTCAGTTCAGTTTTTTTAAAATCCAAGCTAATGTTTTTTAAATGAGGAACAGAAAATGACAGCCCACACCCAGGTCAATAACCGCAGAAAATTCCCCCGCTTCGAACCTAGAAAAGAGATGTATGTCCTCCATTATAATTTCGGCAAGATAATTGATATAGGCATGGGCGGTGTACTTTTTAATTATGTTGACAAGGATTATCTGAATGACGGACCGCCCGAAAAAGGCATTCTGTTTGGCCATAACGACCACTACATGGATGAAATTCCATTTAATACAATTTCCGATACTATTATTTCCAAATCAACATCAAGCAAACCCGTTATCAGGCAGCGGCGCATCCTTTTCGGGAAACTGACTGATTCTCAGGTGCGCATGCTGGAACGATTCATTATTGACCATGCACGCATTCCCCAGATGGGCTTTGACAAAAGCGACGATTTCTTTCCCGAGCCTGATTACAAATTGACCATGTAGTTAAAAATTGATCTTAATAAACATAAAAAAATAGCACGCTAATCCGTGCTCTTTTTTTATGCTTTCATCAAGAAACACCCTGCTGTAACCAAATCTCTGTTTGAAAAGAACATCACATTCTGATAAAAGAAAGTTGGAAAGCATACAGTCTTCCAATACTCGTATCATTTCGTTTGGGACATGATTTTTTCAATTGCCACAATATCAATAGGAGATTTTCAAGTGAAAGCGCTCAAAAAAGCTGTATTTCTTTTTGCCGGTATATTTTTTCAAACCACTCTTTTCTATCTTCCTGCCCTGGCCGGTGACTACTTATTATCTGCCCATGGTGATAGCTCTGCCGGAGTGAACCGCTCATCCCTTTCAGGCTACTCCGTCGGCAACTGCGCCCATTGCCATGAACAGCATGCAAGCGTAAATAGCGCTGAACCAAGTCCAACCTCCGGAGCCCCCTCAGCCTATGCACTTTTTGCCGACAACTTTGCTACAAGTGCCACCACCACCCCCTACAGTGAGAGTGACAATTTCTGTTTTTACTGCCATACAAATTCCAGCTCTTTGCAAGTTGGCGGGATAAGCAATCTGGACTATGCCACCACCTTCGGCAGTTCCACTACTGGTTCGCCCACAGGCATTTTTGAAGCCTTCAACCTCAACTCCTACCACAACCTTAATGATATTGCCATTTTCTCAGAACCGAATTTTTCTTATTTCACCTCATCCTCCAACCCCTGCACCGGCTGCCATAATCCCCATATTGCCAAACGCAATAAGGCCAATGTCAGCGATCCATCCTATACGGCCATATCACGGCCAACGGACCACGATAACCTCTGGGGTGATGATCTGGGTACAAACGCTACCGATACAGAGAGAATGAGCTGGAGTATTTTAGATGACAACGATTACCAGCCTCCTTACGTCACACCTGGCAGCACCTATGAGCCTGGAGGAATTCCTGAGGACAGCACCAAGACTCCTGACTATAATACTTTCTGTATAGATTGTCATAATACCAGTGACACCATAGGCAGCACTTCCCTTGGACGCAATCTTTTTGAAATTGACTGGTGGACGACAGGCGACCCCGACAAGCATGGCTCAGACCCAGCAGATGTGAGCAGGGATACGGGCAATCCATATGCGTCTTCAGTGGCCCTCCCTAACGATAATTACCTACTCTCCTGTCTTGACTGCCATGAGCCCCATGGTTCACCCAATTCCTTTCTGATCAGGCAATCAGTTAACGGTTCAGGATCAGACGACTCGATTATCTTCACCGACCCGGATCTTTATGATCCCATAGATTCCTTAGACGATTATACGCTTGATGGAACAACCTGCAACTTGGCACTTGACACTGGTCCCGGCACTCCTCCCATGGGCTTGTTGTGTGGAAAATGTCATCCAGACACTGAAAAAATAGTCCACCATGATGCGGATGACGGACCCTATATCAAAAGCAAAAGCTCCGGAAATACGTTTACTGATGGTTGCGGTTGTCATAATGGCGATACGCCAATTACTAAAATTAGCTGCGAGCAATGCCATTTTCATGGTTCTATCGTCTATATACCGGCAGAACTAAGCAGGACGGGAGTGGAAGAAACCAGGAAAACATTTTAATCTTAAGAGGTTATGAAACAAAATCCGTAAAAACCGTGAAAGGTCAACTATCAAGTGACGGGTAAATGCATGACAGTTTGACTCTGACATCAGAGTGCTTGGCAAATTTCCAAATCTCATTCGATTTTTTCGCTTTTAGGCTATAATTGTTATGTTGCGGCATTCTTTCCTAACTCCCTAGGAGTCTTATCAACATTTTCCTGCTCATACATTGCCCCCGTGAATCATATTTTTTCCCCAATCAACTTTAAAAGAAGTTGCAATTTTTTCAAGACTATGCAACTATTTGCTAATCTGAATAGTGGTTCATTATTGTTATTTATAAATATACATTTACAAGCGCAAATTTAACTAATAATAACGATGAATTAGCCTGTTTTAGACACAGCTACAAATTTTACTTTAATATATTTGACAGCTTCGTAAAAACTCAAAACGAACCACCTGTCATTTCTCAAACACAGCGAGAGCAGTCTTTTACAATTCATAAAATTTCTCCCGCTGTCGAGGAAAGCGAAGACTCCGAATGACATTAATTCGTAATTTTTTACGAACACAACATATTTACAACGCAACCATCGGGAGGATATCGAAGTGAAACAGCGCAAAAAGGGAAAGGTCTACATGATGAAACATTTATTGGCAACTTTTGCATTCCTTGTGTCGGCCGGTCTGGTTGCTTCCCAGGCCTCTGCCATGGATGCCCGTCCTGAACTGGTGCCGGATGACTGCTCCAAATGTCATGATGCTGCTCCGGCGGCAATAGAAGCAAAGGGTATGGCCCATAAGACGGACGTTGGCTGCACCGACTGCCATGTTGGTCATCCGCCCAGAGATGCGGATATCATTCCCAAATGTGATATGTGCCATTCGGACACGCCTCATTTTGAGCTGCCGAACTGCGCAGGTTGTCACTCCAACCCCCATACACCGCTTGAGATTGCCTTTTCCGACGATGTGACAGATCCCTGTCTCACCTGTCACACGGAACAGATGGACCAGATGAAGGTAACTCCAACCCTGCACAAGGAGCAGCCGTGTTCATCATGTCATAGCACCCATTTAGAGATTCCCAACTGTACCCGTTGTCATGAGCCCCATTCCGCCGATATGGTACAACAGGATTGCCTGACCTGCCACAAAGCCCATGTTCCGGTCCCTGTCGCCTATCCCGACACCATCCCGAACGTCCAGTGCGGTTCCTGTCATGACACAGCTCTTGATCTGCTCATGGCCAGCAAGGCAAAACATAAAGATGTTACCTGCGTGGACTGCCATGTAGCCGAGCATAAGATGATTCCGATGTGTCAAGATTGTCACGGTGTGCCCCATCCGCAAGCCATTATGGTTAAATTCCCGACCTGTGGTGACTGCCACGGCATCGCGCATGACCTGAGTAAATAAACCGGCCTTTAAAAACGAATGGGCAGCCGGATCTGCTCATTCGTTTTTTTTACTGTATAGAAACCAGATACTCCGAGATCCCAACTATTTTCAGGAAGGAATTAGATGAAAATGAAAAGAAAAGTTCTTTACAATGTTCTTGGTACTTTTTTTATTGGTGTGGCTATTTCATGTTCTCCGATCAATGCCACCGAACGTGATACGGAAGCCCAGGAAGCAGCAGCGACCGAACAGGCTCCCATGCTGATGGCAAGTCTTGACGTCAAAGAGGCCAAGCCTGTTGATCCTAAAAAAATCAATCCGTCCCGTATCATCACTCCCGGAGGAGCGGAACTGTATAACACCGCCCCAAAACCGCTGACCGTTGAACAATGCGCCCAATGCCATACCAGCGTTTTCAATAAAGTCAAAAACGACGGTGGTCGTCACCGCATTCATTGTCAGGACTGCCATATTGAATTTCATTCCTACAGTCCGGCTAAGAACAATTTCCAGGAAATCATGCCAAAATGCAGCCAGTGTCATGTGGATCCCCATGGTCCGAAATTTCCCAACTGCATTACCTGTCATACTATCCCGCATACCCCGCTTAACGTAGCTTTAAATGATCTGTTAAGTGCAGAATGCGGCAACTGTCATACCGGCCCAGCCGACGAACTGGTCAAGTTCCCGAGCCTGCATACCACAGAGGTTGCCTGTGACAGCTGTCACCATTCAAAACACGGCAACATCCCATCCTGTATGGAATGTCACGAGCCCCATGTGGCAAATCAGCCGATTTCTGAATGTCTTGCCTGTCATCCTGTGCATAGCCCCCGGCAGATCAGCTATGGGGCAGGAACCGAATCAACATGCGCAACCTGCCATGGTGATGTGTACGAATCATGGTTCACCTCACCGAGTAGACATGCCGGCGTAGCCTGTGCTGATTGCCACCAGAGCCATGGTGAAATTCCTGAGTGCTCCATGTGTCACAGCCAGCCCCATGATCCGAAAATGCTTGCCAAGTTCCCGAGATGTCTGGATTGTCATATCGACGTCCACAATCCGCCTGTTAATAAATAAAGGCCTTTTGGCAAACGAAAAAGCCCCGGATATCCGGGGCTTTTTTTTTTGCGACTCCTCAGAAGTCAGAAGTCTTTTTCTCACCACAGAGCGCACAGGGACCACAGAGAAATATTTTTATTACAAGAAGTTACCTCTGTGATCTCTGTGGTTAATTTATAGTTTTGTCGAGTTTATCAAAACCTAATTACCAAAAAGCCCTTTTAACAGGCTTTTCCCAGTCTCCTCAAGGCTTGATGCACCGGTATCGGTGCCTGTTGCAGCCGCGTCCTTATCCCCACCCAGGGCTTTACCGATTTCCGTCAGCGCTTTTTCCTTCAGGGTATCCTTTACCTGCTCCTGTACGGCAGCGCTGTCCAGAGTGGGCCTTGGTTTTTTCACGGTGCCGGCCATTTTCAGGCGCAGGGTTGTCTGTCCCTCTTCATCGGCAAGATATTTGGCGATGGATGATTTACTCGCAAGCTTTGTGCTCAACTCAGGGGACAGTATGATTGTCATGGGCAGATCCAGGGTGGAATCAAGGCCGATGACGCCCTCGGTCTGCAGGTCAATGTCCTTGCCGTCAACACTGCTTTTGAGCAGAACATTTCCCTCTGTCAGCCTGAAATTTCCGCTGAAAGTATCGAAAACAAGATCCTGCAGTTCCTGAATGCCGGTCAGAGAGGCGATGGAGCGGGTCATTGCCGAATTTTTCAAAGCCCCGTCCAAAAGACTGAACGTCCCATCGGCAGTGAGCCTGTCCTGCATTTCAGGCCATTTTGTACCAACACCGGAATAACTGACAGCCGTTGACAGAGCCCCGGAAATATTTTCGGAAATGTCGGGGAAAAAAGCGGCCTGAATCTGTGGAATACCGATGGAATCAACAGCAACATTTCCTTTATAGGCCATATCAGGCACATTCAGATCAACTGCCATATCACTGCTTATTGTTCCCCCGGCAGCATTTGCCGTAAGATCCTTCACAGTGAAAACATTGTTTTCAAGACGATAGGCCAGCTGGAAATTATCTATCGTAAATGCCTGATACAGTGCCTTGTCAACCTTGACAGTTCCGTGGGCTGTCAACCCCTTGGGCAATTGATCGCCAATGGCGGCAGGAGGTGCGGCACTTTTTTGCACGGACGGAGACCCGGCAATTTTTTCAGAAGAAGCACCCTTTTCCGCGCCCTGACCGCCAAGGGCCCCTGCCAGGGCAAGCAACTTATCAAGATTCAGCTCTTTACTTGCAACATTGACCTCTATTGCCGGCACCTTCATGTAATTATCAACCGTTCCGGCAACATGTACCTTCTCACCATCCACCAGCACATCGCTGCTGAAACCTAGGCGGTTCCGGTCAAAATCAAAACTGCCCTTCAACTCAGGTTTCACACCCTGGTAATCGGCAAAAACCGTATAGGTGCCCTGTCCCTGAAAACGCATATCAGCCATATCCCGGGCAATATCAACGCCAATCGTCACATCGGCCTGTGCATCAACGGCGGGAAGCTCGCCTTTGGCATCGATCAGGGAAAACCGTGCTCCACTGATCGAAATCGTGTCCACGGTCAAGGCAAGCGGCAGTGCTGCTGCAGAGGAAGGAGCGCTTTCAGCAGGAGTCTTTTCAGCCTTTTCACCTGCAAGAATGGCCAGGCTTTCAAAATTGAATTTTCCATCCTTGTCCCGTTCCACCCTGATAGAAGGATTTTCCAGACGAATCTCACTGACAACCACCTTTTTCTGTAAAAGTGGCATCAATTCATACCGCAGGACAAAGCTGCCACTGCTGACAAAATCACGGCTGCCGTCAGCCTCCTTGACAACAAGATCCTTGACAATAATACCCTTAAAAAGACTCACTTCGATACCGCCGATTGACACCTGTCGGCCAAGGGCCTTTTCCGCCTGGGGGACCAACATTTCCGTCAGATTCTCTTCAGTGAGATAAAACCGGACAAAAGAAGAAAGACCAATAACAATCAGAATAATAAAAATGAAAAGTCCCAAGAATATCCGAAAAAGTGTTTTCATACGTCACTCCTTGTCCGGCTCACCGGAAATTTTAATAAACTGCCAATTAT
>DAOUUW010000241.1 GCA_030667965.1 Deltaproteobacteria bacterium | reverse complement strand
TAACAGTGATTGTGGCAAAAATACAGGCCAGAATTCCGGACAGATGCAAATGAGAGTGCCCACCCAGCATGTTGAGCAAAACATAGATATGCTCAGATAGCACAAAGGCACCATATCCTGTGATAATCAGTACCATCATTTCGGCGATACGGTTTTCAGTTGTCTTCAAGACAGACAGCCCAATAAAACCGACTGTCACTCCGACAACCAGCGAGCCCAAAATCACTGTGCTGCTGATTTCAGCCACATAGGTGGTGGTTATCGACTCTCCACTTAAGGCATAAAGGCCAACAAATACAAATACGATCAGAGCGGTGGCGTAGTTAATTGTCAAAGTTCATGATTTGAGAACGAAATAAATAGAAAAAATGGAACCGCATGGAAATGGCGCTGATATCGTTGACAGGACCATTGTTTGAAATAGACATGTACATCCAGGCAAGGAAAAAATTTCGGAAAACCAGGAGAAAAAATTGCAATTCTTGGCCAACAAAATTAACTTAATAGATATGGCAGGGGCGGAATTACTGGTTCGTCCGGCCGAAGAGCGAAAAAAAGATGGGGGTGGATTGTATATTTATACTCTCAACGAAGGAGCCTGTGATCATTTCAGACTGATAGATGATCTCCTTAAAATTGGCAAAGAAAATATCTATGAAACGAAACGGCAAGCCATAGCGCAAATATTTCGCCAGTTAGACGCTGTGCTTCATGTTTGCCCGACAGGCCCGCTGCGCAAAGAAGATTTTGCCGAACTCACAAATATCGTTGATCCATTTATAGAAGAAACCGGCAAACTTGCCGGTTTCTTCCTGGAAACCACATTTTTTATTGTGTAAATTTTTTTTAAAGCCCCCTGTTTCAAAGGGCTTCAGTTATATTTTTTGCAAATTACATATTATGGTACTTTTTAAAACGGAACCTCATCTCCCGGGCGCGGCTCGGGAGGAGGCGGTTCCTGGTGGCCGCCGCCGCCGGATGCTGCCCCCTTGGAGTCAAGCATTTTCATGTCTCTGGCTACAATTTCCGTGGTATAGCGTTTATTGCCGTCTTTGTCTTGCCATTGCCGCGTCTGGATACGTCCTTCAATATAAACCTTTGATCCCTTGGAAAGATATTCCCCACAGATTTCACCCAGGCGGGCAAAGGCGACAATACGGTGCCATTCGGTCTGTTCCTGCATCTCACCATCCTGACCCTTCCATTTTTCCTTGGTGGCGATATTGAAATTTGCCACGGCCGAACCGCTCTGTGTGTAGCGCACTTCCGGGTCTGCGCCAAGGTTGCCGATGAGGATGGCCTTGTTTATCATTTTGAAACTCCTTGTTGTTGATGAAACTGAAGGTTGAAGGCTGAAGGTTTAAAAACGGTTCATCGTCAATCCTTCAGTATTTGTATTTAGACGTATCTTTTATTGGAAGCTTAAATTCTAATGCAATGCTTGAATCACGCAAGGGGAAAATAAAAAAAAATTAATCAAGTGATGCAACAGCTTCATCAAGGGCCTGGGGAAGGTTTGTCGCATCACCTGGGTTAAAACCGCATTCCTGCCAGATTTCGTCGCTTTCCATGCAGAAATAGAGGCAGGTGGCCGGATGGGCTCTGCTGCGCAGATGTTTTAGCAGGTGGTTGTACATTTCTACGCGCAGGGAACGGAAATAACGGAACTTGCCGTCCAGTCCCATGACAAATTCTTCATGGAAAAATTTCGATTGAGGAAAACGTGTCAGGGCGATGGGACGTAAAGAGGGTAAAAAACGCAGAGCGCCGAGGCTGATCCAGGCGATTTTGTCAGCAGGCACCGTGTCAAAGAGCTTGCCTATGGTTTGTTCATACCCTTCCTGCCAGCCCTGATGATAGATAATGGGATCAAAATGAAAGGCCAGCTTGTAGCCCCATTCGGCGCATTGCACGGCAGCCTGGAGACGTTCATCCAATGACGCGACGCGGAATTCCTCTTTTGCCATGATGAGCGGGCTGTTCAGCGACCAGGCGACGATGGTCCTGCCGCCGTGGTCAATATTTTTCAAATGATCGATGGAAACACTTTTGGTTTTAAGCTCAAGCACGCCTGTTTTTTTGTCGGCCATGTATTCAACCAGAATTTTGCTCAGGCAGGTGATGGAATCCAGGGCCAGGCTGTCGGTGAATTCGCCGGTGCCGATGCGCCAGAATTGGTTGCGGCTTTGAAAGGCCAGATCGAGTTCGGCGAGCAGGTCATCTATATTGACAAAAAAGGAGAGCCAGGGATTGTTGAGATAAGCCTGCAGGATGCAGTAGACACAGTCCATGGGGCAGTTCATGCCGATATTTAATACCTGGTAATCGCAGCAGCAGTATTCCCGGGTGCCGGGGCATGGCTTAAAAAAACTGCCCCGGTTGGCACTGAGAAAGAGGTTTTGTTTCCCCTGGGCCAGGCTGCGGGGATAGGGGCCTGCGTTGATCTGCGGCACGGTGCGGTCCGGAATTGTTTCAACAGGAATTGTTTGTGCGCGCTGGAGGATTTCTTTGGTATAGGGAAGATCAAGGCAGCTTTGCTCCACGAAAATTTTTCTTATATGGCTTGCCGGATCGTATGGATTCTGGATATAGTTTTCTTTTTTGAGCATGGCCCAACATACATCAGGGCGTGTAAGGCAACAATCTTTTTTACACTATGGCGGCAAGGTCAGACAGGTGTCTTTTATTAAATACATTGTTCTTATAATTTGTTGTTTTCTGCAGGTGTTGTTCCTGCTGCTGCCGGGCGGAGTCCGGGCAGCAGCCCTGCCGGTGCATGATATCCTTGTCCTCCATTCTTTTCACAGCGGACTTGCCTGGACGGCAAGCGTCAACCAGGGCATCGAGGAGATTTTGCTGGCCAAGGATCGTCAGGATGTTGAACTGCACATCGAATATCTGGACAGCCTGCGGTGGCCCGGTGACCATAATTTTCAGCATTTTTCCCGATACCTCGCTGAAAAATACAAGGACATGGAGTTTGACGCCGTAATAGGGGTGGATAACATCTCGGTGGATTTTCTTCGCAGGTACCATTTGCAGCTTTTTCCCATGACGCCGGTGGTGTATTGCGGGGTGAGCTGCACTGGGACCGAGGAGATCGAGGAAGGCCGTTATTTTGCCGGTGTCTGTGAAGATGTGGATCTTGCCGCTACCCTGGATGCGGGTCTGTATCTTTATCCGGACACAAAGGAGATTATTGTCATCAATGATCGCAGTGCTGATGGGTTGATCTATGACAGGATCATCAAGAAGACCCTTCCTACCTATGCCGGCAAGGTCTTTTTTCAGGTCTGGGATGATTATAGCATGGAGGACCTGCTGGAAAAGGTGCGGGCGGTGCAGGAAGGCTCCCTGGTGGTG
>DAOUUW010000085.1 GCA_030667965.1 Deltaproteobacteria bacterium | reverse complement strand
CCAAACAAGTGACGAATCTCCTCTTTATGCATTGTCCTGCAAAAGATGGATATCTCATCCCCGGTCTGAAAAACAGCATCACTGCCGGGAATGGCCACAATACCTTTGCGCTTGAGGCCCACAACGGACGTACTCTGGTGCAGGGGGAGATCGGCGAGCCTTTTGCCGACACAACTGCTTCTGCTGCCGACTACAACATCAATAAAACCAACATCACTACCGCGCCGCAACACCATCTGCTCCCGCATAAGCCCCTCCTGCTGCTTGCGCATCATACCCACCTGGTAAGCCTTTAAAATATCACTGCGGCTGATAAGGCCCACCATCTTTTCAGGATCATCACGGGAAACAACCGGCAGACGGGCCAGATCCCGGGGGGCCATCTTGCGTATCGCCGACCAGATGGGCTCATCGGGGAAAACCGTCACCGGTTGCGGCGTGGCCACATCCCAAACTTTGATATCCTTTAAAGGAATGTCTTTACTCAGCATTGTCCGATCAATTTTCTGCAGGGTACGTTCCATATCCTGTAACGACACCACACCATACAACTTATTATCCTGACCCATTACCGGAAAACCATGAAGATGGGTTTCGTGAAATATGGCAAAAAGCTCTGCCAGGGTCTGCTCATGGTTTACAGTTATAGGTGCGTGATTCATCACCTCTTCCACTTTGACAGCCTGCATGATATCCATGTCCCGGCCCTGCTCAAAATGGATGCCCTTCTTTGTCAGCTTGATTGTATAGATAGAATCGGGATAGAGCCAGTGGGCCAAAGAGGAGGCAGTCATACCGGCAGCCATCAGCGGCAGGATAAGCATATAGTCATTGCTCATTTCAAAAACAACGAGCATGGCGGTGAGCGGTGCCCGGGCTGCTGCGGCAAAAACAGCTGCCATTCCAACAAGGGCATAGGCGCCGATTTCAATCGGCATAGCAGGAAAAAGAAATTTCACTCCATAGCCGAAAGCACCGCCCAGCATAGCCCCTGTAAAAAGCGAGGGAGCAAAGATACCGCCGGAGTTGCCTGATCCAAGGGTAAAAGATGTTGCCAGGGGCTTTAAAAATATCAGCATAAACAGCAGTCCGAAAGAGACATCTCCCTTGAGCACCACTGCAATAAATTCAAAGCCCGAGCCGTACACATGGGGAACATTATCCACCACTGGGTAGCCGAGTCTGGATTCCCCCGGAAAAACAGAAATCAAACTTGAGACATGGGGATAACAAAAGGCAAGGATACCAAGCAGTAAAGCGCCAATGGCGGGCTTTACCATCTGGTGCATTTTCATTTTATCAAAGAGATTCTCAAAAAAATCAAGCAGACGGATAAAGAAGATAGCCACCAGGGCGGCAAGCAGGCCAAGAACGACGTACAGCAGAATTTCCCAGGGCGAGTGCATGACATAGGTGGGAACGGAAAAAGCAGGGCTCCTGCCAAGAAAGAACTGGCTGACAATGGAGGAGGATACCGCAGCGATGACAACATTGCCGAATACAGTGACCTGCAGCTCACAGAGCAGCACCTCAATGGCAAAAACAATGCCGGCTATGGGCGCATTAAAGGTGGCGGCTATGCCTGCGGCGGCGCCGCAGGCAACAAGATTCCTTATCCGGTCATCTGAAAATCCGAGCCACTGTCCCACGGCTGACCCCAGTGTCGAGCCGACCTGCACAATTGGTCCCTCCCGCCCGGCCGATCCGCCGGTGCCGATGCAAAGGGCAGAGGCGACAATCTTGGCCATTGCCACCCGCGGCCTGATTCTTCCACCGTGTAAAATCAGGGCCTGCATCACTTCCGGCACACCGTGGCCCTTGGCTTCGCTGGCAAAAAAAGCGATAATAGGACCGCTCACCAGGGCGCCGCAAACCGGGATGACAATGAGCCAGAGGCGCCCGAGATCAGGGAACATGCCGGCTATATCGCCAAAGGTAAAATGGTGAATAAAAGTAATAAGTCGAATAAAAAAGACGGCTGCAAGACCCGTGGCAGCCCCCACACCAATAGACATGAACAGCAGCACCATCCCTTCACGGGGGCCCAGCCGGTCAAGAAGCGAGGAAAAGAAACGTCTCTTCATATTACGGAGAGTGGTTTATTGATAAAAAGGAACATAAATAAAAACCCATGCCTTTCACCTACCATATTGCCATAACCATGGCAATATCTGATACCTAAAACGCATATTCTTTCATAATGTTTTTTTTGGGGGGGGTGCTGCGGAAAGAGAGAACAAAAAAAGGATTATATTTATCTGGTTAAATCAACCTGCATACATACAACAAATTACCCCCTCACCCTAACCCTCTCCCCAAGGAGAGGGAATTTTTGACGCCAAATATTTTATACAAGGTTTGTTTTCTCCCTCTCCCTGGGGAGAGGGGCGGGGTGAGGGGCGGAAACTTCGCCGGCACATTATCGTAAATCGCTGACAACCCGGCCGCCGACACGGTAATCTCCTGTGGTGAGATTATAACGCATGCCGCCGCCGCGGATAGTAGCATCCTTGCTCTTAAAGACAATATCAGCAGCGGTTTTCAATGTTTTATAGGGAAGGATGTAACGCAGTGCATCGGTACGCAGTTCATATTCATCACGAACATATACAGAGACATCTTCAACAAGTGTAAAAATTTGCGAAACCGTATCATAGGCCCCTTCACCACCAACAATGTGCGAAGACTCCTCTCCTTTATCAAAAAGAAGCATGTCTATTTTTTTAAAATAAAAATCATACATACCGCCGCTTTTGACTTGATCAGCCTGCAGGATCATTTCGGTTTCACCGTTTTCACTGCGGGTCAACTCCACTCCTGTCAGGGTGAAACTTTCTTCCACGGTGGATATATTGCTTTTTGACGTGTGCCGGCCATGGGGTGAAAGAAATTTAACTGCCATTGGTTTCCACAGGGGGCTTGAAACAAAAAGCAGTAATGGAATGATCCAGAGAAAGTTTCGTGAGCCGGAAAGCATCATAAATACTGGTTCAGCAGTTTTTCGTACCGGCCTTTGGCATCAATAATCAGTTCACATACCTCGCGAACAGCACCTTGTCCACCGGAGCGCCTGGCAACATAATCGACAATCTCTTTTACTTCATGGGTGCCGTCTGCCACGGTTGCGGAAAATCCAACACGACGGAGAAGGGCAAGGTCAAGCCAGTCATCCCCCATATAGGCCACTTCATTGGGGGACAGGGAAAGCTCACGTATCACTTCTTCAAAAACCTCAACTTTTTTGCGTTTTCCCTGGTAAACATGGGTCAGGTTTAAATCCCTGGCCCGTCGTTTCAAGGCCTCGGAGCTGCGGGCGGTAATGAGGCCAATTTCCACCCCGATCTTGCGCAGCAGGTTCATACCAAAACCGTCACGTGCATTAAAGGTTTTGATCTCGCTACCCTCGTCCGTATAGGAAATTGAGCCGTCGGTGAGCACACCGTCAACATCAAGCAGCAGCAGTTTTACCTCTTTGGCCTTTGGCAGACAATTGCGCCATACGTATCCCTTCTCCATATTTTCAGAACGGGACGCCGCCTTTTGCAGAAGTGACCGGGTAAATTCACAATCCCCCGGATAAACACCATTATTTGATGAAACGCAGTCGTCGTTATCTTGCATAAAAAAAACCTTTACATCAATGTTCAATTCAATGTCATTAACTTAAACAAAAAATCTTATCTCAGCCACGAACCCCACGAAAAAACACAAAAAATTTTCTTTCTTTTTGAGTATTTCATGGATCTCGATGTCTCGCATACTCGCTTATCAGTGGCAAAAAGTAGAATCAACCAGCCACATCAAGTGCATACACACACTGAAATTGAAAAATCCCAATTATCAATTATCAATTATCAATTGCACTTCGTTGTGGATTGCGAGAATCGTTTTAAGAAGGGACTCAAGCTCGTCAAGAGGCAGGGAATTGGGACCATCGCACAAGGCTTTGTCAGGATCGGGGTGCACTTCAAGGAAAATACCGTCAACCCCTGCCGCCACCGCGGCCCTGGTCAGGGGAGCAATAAACTGACGCTGCCCTCCGGAACTGCCACCGGCCCCACCCGGCAACTGGACACTATGGGTGGCATCATAGATGACGGGACAACCAAGGGAACGCATGATGGGCAAGGAACGCATATCAACCACCAGGTTGTTATAACCAAAGGTGGCTCCGCGTTCAGTGAGAAGAATCTTGTCATTACCGCTGCCCCTGATCTTATTAACCGCGTGCTCCATATCCCATGGGGCAAGGAACTGGCCCTTTTTAACACTGATAACCTTACCGGTCTTTGCTGCCGCAACAAGCAAATCGGTCTGCCTGCACAGAAATGCGGGTATCTGCAGGATATCAAGCACCTCGGCCGCCTGATCAACCTGGGAGACATCATGCACATCTGAAATCACAGGCAGCTGAAATTCCTGGCGGATTCGTGCCAGGATTTCCAGTCCCTCCTGCAATCCCGGGCCACGAAACGAAGAAAGTGACGTACGGTTGGCCTTGTCAAAAGAAGCCTTGAAAACATAAGAAAAACCAAGACGCTCAGCGATTTCTTTAACGTAACCGGCAGTTTTACGGGCAATTTCCTCCGACTCCAGCACACAGGGCCCGGCAATAAGCAGCAAGGGATTGCCGGGGCCAATACCGCTGAATCCCTCCAATTCAACAGGTTTCATTCTTTTACGTCCATCCGGCCCTTGAAAACCTTCGGCTCACGGCAGCACCGCAAAGCATCTTTAAAGTGAACATCCTTGTTAACACAAAGATATTGCAGGGCTTCATCCAGGCAGACCATGCCCAGCTTTTTGCCCTTACGAATCTCGTCGGAAATCTGGCTTTCCTTTTCCTGGCGGATCAAACTGGAAATGGTCGGCGAATTCATCATGATCTCCATGGCGGCAGTCATCCCACGCCCATCCTGGGTCGGCAGGAGCACCTGATTAATAACGCCCAGCAGGGCCGTCGCAAGCTGAATGCGAATAAAAGGCTGCTCATCATGGGGAAACTGGGAAATAATCCTGGTAATAGTTGTTGCTGCTGTTTTGGCATGCAGTGTTCCCAGGACAAGATGTCCTGTTTCAGAGGCCTTCAAGGCAATGCGCGTTGTATCCAGATCCCGTATTTCCCCAACGACGATCACGTCGGGATCATGCCGCATTGTCCTTCTCAGCCCTTCGGCAAAGCTGTTAACATCAGTGCCTATTTCACGCTGGGTAACAATGGACTTTTTATGTTGATGCAAAATCTCAACAGGATCCTCAATGGTGACAATATGCTTGGCGCAATTTGAATTGATAAAATCAACCAGACTTGCCAGGGTGGTGGTCTTGCCGCTGCCGGTGGGTCCGGTTATCAGGAAAAGACCCCATTCATGGAGAAATGTTTCATGGAGCTCTTTGGGAATGCGCAGATAATCAAGGCTGAACCTGATATTACGGAAATGGCGCATAACAATGCTGAGCGTGCCGCACTGGCGGAACACCCCTACACGAAAACGATGCCCCTCATAATTAAAGGCAAAATCGGTATTGCCGCTCTGGGAAAGCTCCACCATGGCTCGGGGAGGGGTCACCGCCCGCATGACCAGGTCAATATCTTCCGAAGAAAGGGGACTGTGGTCTAATCGGACAAGCTTGCCGCCAATCCTGAGAACCGGCGGCAGACCGACGGTAAGATGCATATCATTGGCATTGTGACTTATGGCAGCTTTAAAAAAATCTTCAACCATTCCCCCAATCCTCCAATCTCAAAGTGTTGATCTATATTAAAAAAAGATACGATCCCGATCCCGTCAGCTCTTGCGGGAAAACTCAAGACCCGCCCTGATAAAGTTACGAAAGAGCGGATGAGGTCTCATTGGGCTTGACTGAAACTCCGGATGAAATTGACAACCGAGAAACCACGGATGATCTTTCAACTCAACAATTTCAACCAGAGTATCGTCAGGAGAAACGCCACTGATAATCAACCCATTTTTCACCAGCTTATCACGGAACTCTCCGTTAAACTCATAGCGGTGCCTGTGACGTTCATTGATTTCATCCTGTCCGTATGCCTCATAAGCAAAGGTGTTTTTATGCAACTTACAGGGATAACTGCCAAGACGCAGGGTTCCGCCCATTTCAGACGATTCATCGCGCACCTGTTTCTTGTTGGTACGGTGATCAAACCATTCTTTCATCAGATAAATAACCGGATGTTTGGTGTCGGCAGTAAATTCGTTGCTGTTGGCGTCTTTCATGCCGGCGGTACGGGCAAACTCCACCACGGCCAGCTGCATGCCGAGACAAATTCCGAAAAAGGGGATCTTATTTTCCCGGGCATAGGTGATGCCCTTTATTTTTCCCTTCACCCCCCGGGAGCCAAATCCGCCCGGCACAAGGATACCGTGACAGCCGGACAATAACTCAGCCGCGGACTTCTCTTCCAGCTCCTCGGCATGAACGTAACGCAGCTCAACCTGGGCGTCATTTGCCACCCCGCCGTGCACTAAAGCCTCATGCAGGCTTTTGTATGACTCCTTCAAGTCAACGTATTTACCGATAATACCGATAAGGACCCTATGGGAGGGATTCTTGATCTTGCGCACCAACTCCTGCCAAGGTTCAATACGCGGTGCCCCGGTCCAGACATTGAGCAGCTCTAAAATCTTCTTATCAAGCCCCTCTTCATGGAAACGGAGGGGAACCTCATAGATGCTTTCGACATCCTGGGCCGTGATAACGGCATCGGTGGGCACATTACAGAACAGGGAAATTTTTGATTTGAGCTCCAGGGAAAGCTGGGTCTCGGTGCGGCATAAAAGTATATCCGGCTGAATACCGATGGCCCGTAACTCCTTGACACTGTGCTGGGTCGGTTTTGTCTTCACCTCACCCGCCGCTTTCAGGTAGGGCACCCAGGTAACATGGATGTAAATCGTATTTTCCCGCCCCACATCAAGACGAAACTGACGGATGGCCTCCAGGAAAGGCAAACTCTCGATATCGCCAATGGTGCCGCCGATCTCCACGATTGCCACATCCGCATCACCGTCAAGCTGGTTAATTGCTTTTTTAATCTCATCGGTAATATGGGGAATGACCTGCACGGTGCCGCCGAGATATTTCCCCTGGCGTTCCTTGGTGATAACGGAGTAATAAATCCGGCCGGAGGTATAGTTATGCTTCTGCCCCAGCTTGGCGCCGGTATAGCGCTCGTAATGGCCTAGATCGAGATCGGTTTCCGCGCCGTCATCGGTGACATAAACCTCACCGTGCTGAAAGGGATTCATGGTGCCCGGATCCACATTTATATAGGGATCAAGCTTCTGCAGGGTAATGGTGAGACCCCGGCTTTCCAGCAAGGCGCCGATAGACGCTGCTGCCAGACCTTTACCAAGGGAGGAAAGAACACCGCCTGTAATAAAAATAAACTTTGTTTTGGGATTATGTTTTGATGTTTTCATGTCTGTCACTATATAGCAAGCATTACAGTTTTTCCATTAAAAATTCCTTTAATTTTCTCTGCCTTCCTCTTTCACCGCTCCATCTCTTTGCCCCTCTGCCCCTTTCCCTCTCCGCGGCTTTCCCACTTTTTTACACCTCTTTTTCTTTGCACTTCACGTACATTTCGGGTTATCTGTCATGCATGATCGGACGTCTTCTCTTCTGCATACTCTTTCTTCTCTGCGGCTGTACCGGTGAAGAGCATGAAAAACCGGACAAACCCGCTGTTATCCCCGACAAAAAATACAGCTGCCGTGACTGCCATGAGCTGAAAACAGATGAGGCGCACGGTGAAATCGCCTGCACCACCTGCCACCAGGGCCGGGAACCCGCCCTTTCAGCAGAGGAGGCCCACCAAAACCTTATACAACAGCCGGCCCACCCCCTTCACATGGAAACTTCCTGCGGGCCATGCCATGCCGAACAGCTTAATAAAGCCCGCCATTCAAGCCATTTCACCGTAAAAAACAAAACAAACCTTGTCCGGCGGGCCTTTGGGGCGGTAAATGACCTGCAAACCCTTGTTGACATTCCCCAGCATGAGGAGATTGCCACAGAACTTGACCTGGCCGAAGACCTGCTGAGACGGCGCTGCCTGCGGTGTCATGTCTACTATGGGGGAGACAACTATCCGCAGGCATTGCACGGCACGGGATGCGCTGCCTGCCACCTGCAGTTCTCAAAAGGACGCATGCTCTCTCACGTTTTTGTCAAATCGCCGGCGGACAGCCAATGCCTGCATTGCCATCACGGAAATTATGTCGGCGCTGATTATTACGGACGCTATGAGCATGACTTGCACTGGGACTACAGAACCCCCTTCAAAAAAGACGGCAGGGTGCCCCGCTCCTATGGCGTGGAATATCATCAGCTTTCCACCGACGTCCATCACCGTGCAGGGATAAACTGCATCGATTGTCATAGTGGGGCAGAGTTGATGACGGACGAGCCGAAAAAACTCTCCTGCTCCTCCTGCCATCTCCACCAGCCGGGATCACCCCCTGCTGCGGACAATCTCCATGAAATAGACGGAAAACTCCATCTACGCACCCGCCTGGGTCGGAAAGACATCACCATACCCCCGGCGACGCATCCTGCCCACGAAAAATATAAAAACGAAGCAAACTGCACGGTCTGTCATGCCCAATGGTCTTTCTCTGACGCAGGCACCCATCTTTTGCGCCTTGACGTTGAAAAGTTCGACCCATGGGGAGCACTCTACGTACAAGGCAGTTATGAAGTTGAAGGCCAGGTTACCACATCATTATACAGTGATGATTCCTATCCTTATGTTTTCATGTCCGACAAGATCACCGGCGAACTCTATTCCGGTATCTGGCTGAAAGGATATGAACTGCGCCGCTGGGAGTTCCCCATTATCTGCAGGGATGAAAACGGCATATTGCAGGTGTGCCGTCCGCTGCTTGACCTGCACCTGAGCTTTGTCAATGAAAACGAAGAGGTTGTATTCGACGCAATTACTCCAGCAAACGTCCGTCCATTTGGGCTGCTGCCCTACGTCCCCCATACAATCGGCAAAGCCGGAGCTTTCTTTTCCGAACGGCTGCAAGAAAATACCGACCTTCTCAAGCAGCCCCTGAATCTTGAAAAAAAACAATTGATAATTGAAAATTGATAGTTGATAATTAATGATGATCATCCTCAGAATCGTCCTTATCCTTGTTCTGTTTCTTGCCGGTTGCGGCAAACAGCAAACCATTTCCACCCCAACCGGGCCGTCCATCGCGCATCCCGGTAAAAGGGTGCCGGATTCATCCTACGTTCCCTACACCCAGCGACCCTACAAGATAAAGGGGAAAACATACTACCCTCTGCCAAGCTCACACGGATATAGTGAAAAGGGTGTCGCCTCATGGTACGGGCGAAAATTCCATGGCCGCAAAACCTCCAATAGCGAAATTTATAATATGTACGCAAAAACAGCAGCCCACAAAACGCTTCCCATGAACACCCAGGCGCTGGTAAAAAATCTTGAAAACGGCAGGGAAACAATGTTGAGGATCAATGACCGGGGCCCCTTTGTCAAAGGGCGTATTATCGACCTCAGTCTGACAGGAGCACAGGAACTGGGCATTGTTAAAAACGGCACGGCGCAAGTAAAAGTGACGGCCCTGGGAGAGGCCGTTACTTATGTCCAAAACAACAAAAAAATTAAACGCTTTTTGCCCTATCAGGATTTCAACAAAGGAAATTTTTTTGTTCAGCTCGGCTCGTTCACCAACAAGGAAAACGCTGACAAGCTGAGACAAAAAATGAACAAACAAGGGAAAACGACTGTCATTGTTGAGTATGACCGGGAGGACTTGCTCTTTTACCGGGTGCAGGTGTACGGCGGCTCCACCCTTGGCGAGGCAAAAACGATGGAGAGCACCCTGGGCCAACAAGGGTATTCTGAGGCTTTTGTGATTGCCCGCTGATGTTTCAAAAATTGTGTTAAAACATGGTTCCAAAATGCCTGATTTCAGAACGATTACCATCATAAACCATCCACTGTATCTGGAGCATGACACAGGCGGCGGCGATCATCCCGAAGTGCCGGAACGATTGCTTGCTATCCGCCAAAGGCTTGCCCAAAGTCCCTTAGCCCCCTTTCTTTCCGAGGTAAAGGCAGAGGAAACGGACAGAGAAAATTTTTTCGCTTATCATGACGAATCCTACCTCTTCCGTTTCGAGGAAGCCGCCCTTTCCGGCAAAACCTATCTGGGCCACCCGGACAACCAGATCTGCTTTGAATCCTACCAGGCGGCCCTGATGTCGACCGGCGGCTGCCTGACGGGCATTGACCTGCTTGAAAGCGGAAAGGCAGACCTGGCATTCTGTGCTGTCCGACCGCCGGGACATCATGCCGAACGGGCCTTGGCCCTGGGTTTCTGCTTTTTTAATAATGTCGTGCTTGCCGGCAAATACTGGCAAAAAAAATACAAACGTGAAAAAATTGCCATTATCGACTGGGACGCCCACCACGGCAACGGCATCCAGGACGCCTTCGAGGAGGATCCAACCGTCTTATACATCAGCATCCACGAGCACCCAACTTTCAGCTTCCCCGGCACAGGCTATGCGGATGAAGACGGCATAGGCCCTGGAAGAGGAACAACATTAAATATTCCCCTGTCTCCCGGCGCTGATGACACAATGTTTCTTCATTCCATCGACAAACTGGTGGAACCGACTCTGGCATCTTTCCGCCCCGAGCGTATCATTATCGCGGCCGGATTTGACGGACATGTGCTGGACGATATGTCAGGCCTTTCATATAGCACCGGGTTGTATAAAAAAATAGGGGAGAAAATGGCGGCATGGTCGCATCAATATTGCCAGGGGAAACTGCTGTCAATCCTTGAAGGCGGCTATCATATTGAGGCCCTTGCCGCCAGTGTGGAGGAATATCTTCTTGGCCTGGCAAAAAAATAAAAGAGTATGTTTCAAGCATGACAAATATCTCACAGAGGTACAGAGTTTACTGAGCTTTTTCTTCTCCCAAAAAAACTTGAGGATTATCTGAATGTATATCGCACGCCATATGACATCACCAGCCCTGACCGTCACTCCGGACATACTCCTGCCGGAAGTGCGCCGCATCCTTAATTCCCACCATTTTCGGCATCTGCCTGTGGTTGATGATGAAAAACAGCTGATCGGCATGATTACCGACCGCGACCTGCGCTCCGCCTACCCTTCTTCTGTTCTGGATGAAGAAAAACGACAGGTCATTCTGGCCGGGGTAGAAAAAACCACTGTTGCAGAAATTATGAGCAGGGAACTCTGCACACTCACTCCCCATTCCACTCTGGACGATGCTCTCTATTTTCTATCACGGGATAAGGTTGGAATGCTTCCTGTAGTTGATGAAAACAAGCAAATAATCGGTGTTTTTTCAGTGCAGGATCTCATGAGCGCCTACAAAAAACTTTACGGTATCGGCGAACGCGGTTCAGCAATCATTGCCGTGGAAGACGATGGTCTCGCCAAACCCCTGACCCGCATTGTCAAAGTGCTGGAAGAACTTGATATCCATTTCTCTCGCCTCACCAGGGTAAAAAACGAGGGCCGCAAAGACACCATCTATATTCGAGTGCACACCATGAGACTAAATACGGTCCATACGGCGCTGAAACAAATCGGCATGACAATCATGGTCCCCTGACACATCTTTTTTTGACAATGAAACAAATCTCTCCGCTTAACAAAAACCTTCGCAAGCTGACAAAAACAAAAGAAAAGGCCGAATCCGGACATTTGGGGTTCCTCACCGTACTCTACAGCATCGAGGCCATTGTTTATCCGGCCGACATGAAAACCATTGATGGTCCCGTAAAAAATCCAAAATTTGGTTTTTTTGCGTTGTAAGTCGTTGAGTTAGTGTCATCATTTTTTGAGATATCGACTTTTTACGGGATCATCATTATTCACATGCCGGGAAATAACAGATTAGGACAATAGGGGACACGGTCACGGCAACGTCCTATTTCGTCCCTTGCAGAGGTGCACTCCCAGAAATAAAGAGAAAAACCTATTCTTCGGTTTCATAGTTCTTTATCCGGCAACTCTTCGATTATCCGTCCATTCCGCTGTACAATCACTCCTATGCCTGCCTTTTTGGCTTGTTCCCTTGCTCTCCTTGCTGCTCGCTTAAGGGCAATTTCGGCGTTGACCAAGTCGGAATCCCTTTCTTTTTTCTTTTTGGCAGAGATTGGGCAAACCAGAAACAAATCGTCTCCGGAT
>DAOUUW010000252.1 GCA_030667965.1 Deltaproteobacteria bacterium | reverse complement strand
GGCTGTCCGAGAATGCCCTTTTCCCCCAACTCTTCGTTATTTTAAAAAAATAATGCTCGTAATATCACATATATGACTGCGCTTATTTTTTAAAAATGCCTCGATTTGAGAAAAAATTGCTATTCTCGGACAGCCTCCTAGGTGAATGAATGCACACTCATTTAATAAATACAGAAGCTTAGACAATGTGTCAAGCTGAGAATAGTCAATTTATCCACTTAAAAGACGCTTTGCATTAAGTCCGAGTATATTATTTTCACTGTTGTGTCCAAGGTTAAGACCTTTAAGAAGATTGATTGCACTGAGTTGGTCGGCCCAGGGAGAGTCGGATCCAAAGAGTATTTTGTCCGCCGGATGATTTGCAATAATTTCTTTTGCCTTGTCAGGATCAAGAAATTCCAGGGAAAAAGCAATGTCAAAATAGACGTTTTTGCCCGTCAGTATTTCATGCACCTCATCCCATTGCTGCCATGATCCCAGGTGGGTTGCAATGAATTTAAGATTAGGGAAAGTATCGATGAGGTCGGCGATTTTTTGTGGATCGGCCCGCCTTTCCCGGGGAAAACCGATATCAAAGCCGGTATGCATGACAATAATGAGACCGAGATCGGATATTTTTTCAAACAGGGGCAGAAGACGTTTTTCATCAAGAAAGAAATTTTGATAATAGGGATGGAGCTTTACGCCTTTATAACCCTGATTGTATATTTCTTCAATTTCCGCCGGCGCATTGTCCGATTTCGGATGAAAAGAGGGAAAAGGAATGATTCTGTCAGAACGGATAGTTGAGGACCAGTTGAGAATTGCTCTGAATTGTTTCGGACGAGTGGCAATGGAGCAGACAACACTCTGGTCAATACCGGCAGCGTCCATTGATGCCAGCAGGGAGTCAACTCTGCCGTTTAAGGCGGCCTTGACATTGCTTTTCTGTTCCAGGGCGGGAACGGTGGTTGCAGCCAGGGAGTCGGGAAATGCGTGGGTATGAAAATCGATGCGGATCATCTTGCTACCTCACTGGACAGTTGCGTTTTTTCAGTTCTTCAACCACCTTTATGCCGATATCAAGATGCTGCTCGGTTAACGTCTGGAAAATTTCTTTGGCGCTGTCTTTGCTTTTGATGCCGCCCTTGCGTAGCGGCAGGTCCGAGACAAGCATCAGAGCGGCAGTCGGCACATTCAGGGCATAGCCGACGGAAAAAAGGGTGGCTATTTCCATGTCAATGGCAATAATTCGGTGTTTGAGGATGTATTCGATGAATTCCTGGTCAAATTCCCACATGCGATAATCAGTGGTGTGCATGATGCCTGATTTGGGATAGGTGTCAAGTTCTCTGAAGATGACTTCTTCGGCAATGCGGTTTATGCCGAAAGAAGGAAGGGCGGGAACATCTTTGGGTAGATAATGGGCGCTGGTGCCTTCGTCCCTGATGCTTGCCGTGGGCAGCACCAGGTCGCCGATCTGCAGGGTGTCGGCAATGCCGCCGCACATACCCAGCATGAGGACGCATTTAAGTTCGTCCAGAAATGACAGGCAGTGCATGACAATACCTGCCTGGGGCGAGCCGACGCCGTAATTGATCATGGTGATATCGGCTTCATGGTCATGGACCACACTCCAGTTGTTTGACATTATCTTGTTGCCGGTGCGCTGGGAGAAACTTTTAATATAACGATGAAAGTTGCAGATCATGATATGGGAGCAAAATTCTGTGACCGGCGAGCCGGTATAGCGTTCAAGGGTGTGTCTGGCATAGTTGTCAGGACGGAGTAGAGAGCTCATGGGCGGCAATCCTTGTTAAAAGCAAAAGTTAAAAAGTAGGTATATTAAGGTGTTCAGGTTTAAGGCTGAAGGCCGATAAGCGAGCTTGCGAGACATCGAGAGGGAAAACCAAATAAGCTCCAATGGGATGAATGTTAAATCATACCAAAATTGGTTAAAATAACTACAATTGTATTTTTTTAAATTTCAACCTTCGGCCTTCAGTCTATTTACCTGAATAGACAATTTAAAAATCAAAAGTCAAAAATATGAATATGATGTATTATAACGGTCAATTATCATTTATCAATTACCAAATATTTTTTTCACGGGTATAAAATGAAAAACATCCCCCTAAATGAGCGTATTATCCTGGCCCTTGATGTGGCGGAACCTGAAGAGGCAAAGGAGTGGGTCAGGAAAACCGAGGAAAAGATTCGGTTTTACAAGGTCGGCCTGCAGCTTTTTCTGGCCGGCTGGTTTGATATTGTCGACTGGATTATCGGCCGGGGCCATAAGGTGATGGTGGACCTGAAGTTTTTTGATATCCCGGAAACCGTCAAACTGGCCATGATGCAGCTGAGCGACAAGGGGGTGACCTTTGCAACCGTGCATGGCAACGACCCCATTATTCGTGCTTCTCTTGAGGCGATAAAGGGGAGTGATTCCGGACTGAAAATTCTGGGAGTGACGGTTCTGACAAGTTTTGGTGAAGAGGATATGCGGGCCATGGGCCTGACCGGCACCATCGAAGACCTGGTTTATTTCCGGGCAAAACGTGCACTGGAGCTTGGCTGTCATGGGGTTGTTTCATCCGGACTGGAAGCACAGCGTTTGCGCCAGGGACTTGGTGATAAGCTCCTCATTGTCACACCCGGTATTCGTCCCGGTGCTAACATTGAGGAAAGCGAGGATGACCAGACCCGTATCATGACGGCAGGCAGGGCCATTGAAAACGGTGCTGATTATGTGGTGGTAGGCAGGCCAATTACTAAAGCCGCCGAACCTTTACAGGTGATTGACACTCTACAGGAAGAGATTCGCAGGGCGCTGGAAAGAAAATAACAGTTTAACGGATCAAGTGTTAACCCTCTCGATGTCTCGCAGGCTCACTTATCGGATGTCTCGCAGGCTCACTTATCGGATGTCTCGCAGGCTCACTTATCGGATGTCTCGCAGGCTCACTTATCGGATGTC
>DAOUUW010000070.1 GCA_030667965.1 Deltaproteobacteria bacterium | reverse complement strand
CTGAACAAACAACATCACTGCCCCGGGCAGCATAAACAAGATGAGATGGAACATGATACATGGGAGTCAAATGGGGCTGGTTCATGTCCAGCACAATAAAATCCGCCTTTTTGCCGGGTTCAAGGCTGCCAATTTGATCTTCGGCCCCAAGTACGGCTGCGCCTCCCATGGTTGCCATGGCTACAGTCTCCTGCGCCGTCATAACTGTCGGATCAAGTCTATGAACCTTATGCAACTTGGCTGCGCTGTCCATCTCACCAAAAAGATCCACATTATTATTGCCGGCACTGCCATCGGTGCCAAGCCCCACAGCAACACCGGCGGCAAGAAGGTCGGGAACAGGTGCAACGCCGGAAGCAAGCTTCATGTTGCTTTCCGGGCAATGGGCCACCTTGACTTTTCTCTCGGCCAGCAACGCAATTTCCTCCCGGGTCAAGACGACGCAATGATCGGCAATCACACGGTCATCGAGAAGTCCCAGTGACTCCATATGGGCCACCGGAGTTCTACCGTACCGTTCCCTGACCATGCGCACCTCATCTTCATTCTCGGAAAGATGAATAACATAGCGGCAGTCATGGTTGACGGCCATCTCCTTTAATCTCACCAGAAGTTCGGGCGCACAGGTATAGACGGCATGCGGATCCATGGTGACATGAATAAGGGGATGAGAGGCATAGGATAAGGCCATTTCCTCCACATAATCATATCCTGCGGCAAGTGCTCCGTAACTGGGAGAAGGGAAATCATAAAGCACCTCGCCGATCCAGCTGCGCATACCACTTTTTTCAGCAGCACGGCCGACATCTTTGGCAAAGAGGTACATATCACAAAAGCTTGTCGTACCGGATTTGATCATTTCAACCATGGACAACAGAGAGGAGTAATAGACTATTTCACCAGTCAACTTCCTCTCAACCGGAAAGATATGCTCCTGCAGCCATGTCATGAGCGGCAGATCATCGGCAAGTCCACGCATGCAGGACATGGCAGCATGGGTGTGGACGTTGATAAGCCCCGGCATGATAAGCCCCCCGGAGGGCTCAATTATTTCCAGGGCACTGTATTTCTTCCGCACCTCATCGACAGGACCGACTTCAACAATGGTCTCCCCGCTGACCGCCACGGCACCTTGGTCAATAAGAGTATTTTCTGCGTCCATGGTAAAAACCATGCCACAGAGCAGCAAATCACATTTGATTTTTTCTCTATTATCCATATTCACCCACACACCGCAACCTGCATTTCTGCAAGAACCGCTTCAACAAGTCGGATAAACTCAGCCTCACCAGCCTTGGCCTGCGCAAGAATTTCTTCTATTCGGATGGGCTTGAAATTATCAGGATCATTAACATTGGACACCATGGCGATGCCAAGCACTCGTAAACCGGCATGCACTGCCACCAAAACTTCCGGCACGGTTGACATACCCACCGCATCAGCCCCGCACATACGAAGAAACCGTGTTTCGGCCGGAGTCTCAAGACTGGGACCGGGTATGGCCACATAGGTACCTGATACAACATGGGCCACATTATTCCGGGCCGCGCATGCGATGGTCAAGTCGATCAACGACGGATCGTAAATTTGCGAACAGTCCGGGAACCGGGGTCCCCATTCGTCGACATTGGGACCCCGCAGAGGATTATCGCGAATAAAATTAAGATGATCATGAATGATCATCAAGGTGCCGGGGGCGTAATCAGAATTCAGACCTCCCGAGGCGTTGGACACCAACGCAACACCGGCGCCAAGTAGGGACAACACCCGCATGGGAAAGGTCAATTCCCGGGTGGAATATCCTTCATAATAATGAAAACGACCTTGCAAAACAGCAACACGTTTTCCCGCCAGCATACCGAAAATCAAATTACCGGCATGACTGGTAACCGTTGATTTAGGGAAATGAGGGATGGATTCATAGGGAAGGGTAAGACTCTGCTCGACACGATCGGCTAATGCTCCAAGACCGGTGCCGAGCACCACGATTACCTCTGGAGGGGATGCTATTTTTGCCCGCAAAAAAGCGACCGTCTCTTCAACACGCTGCCTGTAGTTTTTCTGCAATTCGGTCACATATTTAACAATTCTAGGAAATCAGGAACACCAAGACAACAGACTTTGACTGCGCTCCAAACTGACATCATTTACTTTCAAAGCCATTGCGCAACCTCCGCACAAAGACAGTGCAAAGCATAAAAAACATAAAGGGTATGGAGCAGTCAACAACAAAAACTCATCTTGTTATTATACTCATCCAGCAGAAGGCTAACAAGCAGAACCGAACACGGAAAGAAAATTTCACAGGAAAAACGAGAAAGAATAGATGGTCGGGATGAGAAGATTTGAACTTCCGACCCCCTGCTCCCGAAGCAGATGCGCTACCAGGCTGCGCTACATCCCGACACGAATAGGAACAAAAAGACGCGGAGAAATGAAAAAAATCCCTCCGCGCTCTTTTTACAATTTACACCTTCCTGAAGCTCTCACTCCAGGATACTGTCAATATGTGAATTGGCAGATGCTTACTTACAATAAAAACAATTTATTTGACAGCATCGGCAAGTTTGCTTCCCGGTTTAAAACGAGCAACTTTTCTTGCAGAAATTTCAATAGTGGCACCAGTCTGAGGATTTCTTCCCTGACGCGCGGCACGTTCGGATACGGAAAAAGTACCAAAACCGACCAAAGTTACTTTGTCTCCGCCGGCAAGAGCGTCAGTTACTGCATCCAGAAACCCGGTTAATGACTTTTCTGCGGCAGCTTTACTGATACCCGCAGCAGAAGCCATCCTTTCAACCAACTCACTTTTATTCATAGTCCTTTTCTCCTCGATGAATAATCTTAATGTATTCAAATTCAGCTTAGGGCCAATTTACCTAAACAGATTTTGATTGCCAAACAAAATATAACAAGTTCATACCATAAACAGCAAAAATTTCAAAATACAATACTCTCTCAAGCGGAAAGTTCAAGAAAAACTTTGGTAAAATTATTTTTTCCCAGAAAGGCCACCACCCCTTCCAGCAAAGGGCTTTCAGCAAAACGAACGATATCTTCCCGGGGCAAAACAAGATACGCCTTGGGTGGGTCAAGCTTGACCCTGCAGCCGTGAATCCCCTCTTCAAGCAAAAGCCTTTCCGTAGCCTCCACTATCCGCAGAAAATCCTGTCTGACGGGCACACCGCAGACAATTCTGGTTGCAAGACATGATTCCGACGGCAGGTCCCAACTGGTCAGACCAAGATCTTTACTCAAAAATCGAACTTCCTTTTTTGTCAGTCCAGCCTCCAGCAAAGGTGTTTTCACGCCAAGTTCATCAATTGCCCTGAGACCGGGCCGGTCTTTTTTTACATCATCAGCATTGGTACCGTCAAGTAAACAGTAGGCAGGACCACATAAAGATGCAAACATCTCATAAATTTTAGTCTTACAGTGATAACAACGTTGCTCGTTGTTTACGACAAAATCGGGCCACGACAGGGGATCAAAATCAACAACATGTAAATTTACATTAAAAGAAAGGCAACTTTCCCGAACCCTGCCTTCAACACGTTTATTTTGCAGGAGCGAACGAGCGAAAAAAGCATGCACCTGCGATCCGAACATATCCGTTGCCGCTTTAAGCAAAAAAGTAGAGTCAACTCCACCGGAAAATGCCACCGACACTTTCCCATATTTTTCGATACAGGAAAGAAGATGCTGGTATTTCTGATCCAACTCTTTTCGTGAAATAATTATCTTGCCATTGCAGCCATCAGCCAAATTATACAGCTTCTCTTAACATCTACCCGGAAAATTACTTATCAGGCAATGTCTGAACGGGTTCCACCAGAGTGAAATCTCTCTTTTCTATCCACTCCTTAAGCGTGTTGGCAATCTCCCTTGCCCTCACTACGCTTGACAGAGGAGCTGTAGGCACCTCATTGCCGTTCACCTCAATGCTGCCGCTTTTCAACTGGGCATAGGTCACTTCTCCGTAATTTCTGGCAACACCATGTGAATAATCATACGAATAATCAACAATCTGGGTGACCAGTTCTTCATCGGAGACTCCTGTAAACCCGGCCATTTCTTCATTAAGGATAGGAATGGGAACGCCAATCCCCACTGCCACTGTGGCACCGTATCCCTGCATGCTGATACCCTTAAGCCATCGGGCTTTCATATGTTTCATGTCCCCATACACCATCATTGTACCTGCCGGCCTTTTCGGTGTACTATTTTCAAGACGCAGGGCAGCCGGATTATGTTGGGTACCGTGCCATCCAACATACCCAATGCCTCCTGCAAGGAAAATACGGGTACCCAGTCCGATGGTTTTATAAAGTGGGTCATTCATGAGCGGACTGAGTTCACCTGCGCTGCAGAAATTGGCATTCTTACCATTGGGACGTAATGTCCCCATATAGGTATAGATCGTCTTTTCGGAAAGATTAATGGCACAATTATAATTCTGATAACAGTTACGGGGGTTCATCAGAAGAGCGTAGGGCAAATCCTCCAGAGTTATCTCCTTTTCAATGGCTTTATTGGGATAACAGTCCGTACCATAGGCTGTGGCTTTTAACAAAATCTTCTTGCCTGCCAGCAGATCCTCAAGCACATGCCCGCCACCATAACGAAATTCACCGGGGAAAACCTTGTTTAAAGGATCATCTTCAGGCAGCTCAGCCGCACCTAAATAAACATCCACTGCGGCAAGACCGGCATAGGCAGGAATACCGTTCAACCACACCTTGGTGGCCTTAATGGTCGGATTGCTTTGTCCGAAATTAATAAATGCTCCGGAAGAACACATGGGTGAAAAAGTACCGGTGGTAACAACATCCACCTTTCTTGCAGCCTCCTCGGGGCCATTTTCCCGGACAATGGCCACCATCTCCTCGGCTGTTACAACCACAGCTTCGCCGGATTTAATCCTGGCATTTATTTCTTCATAGGTTTTCTGAACTTTCCAGTTGCCCATGGCACTTACTCCATAACAGAAACGACCTTATGGCCGGCTGCTTCCAAAGACTCAACTATTTCCGCCGAATCACATCTTTCGAGCCGGAAATAATGAACTTTTCTTCTGGTTGCATAACTTTCAATGGCAACACTGATAATTTCGCCGCCATGTTCATTAATGATCCTGGTAGCATCCTCAAGTCCGCTTTTTTTATCAACCACCACATCAATTCGGGTGGAAGCCTTAAACAACCCGAGCACCTCTATAAAAGCGGAAAGCAGGTCCGAAGCGGTTATTATGCCAACCAGCTTCTTCTTGTCAAGAACAGGCAACCCGCCTATCTTGTAGTCATGAATAAGCCGGGCTGCCGTTTCAATACTGGCATTGGCATTAACGGTAATGGGATTAAGCACCATAACCTGATGGATCGGGATCTTCTCAACCATTGAAGGAAAAGAGAACTGACGCAGATCACTTTCAGTAATAAATCCGACAAGCTGCCCATCTTCCACCACGGGTAAATGCCTAATGGATTTTTCCTTCATCAAGTCAGTGGCCTCCTGCAGAAGGGCACTCCTGTGAATAGTAACCGGGTTTTCTTTCATCCAGTTTTTAATTTTCATGACATTTCTTCCCGCTTTCCGGCCTCATAAAATCGTTTATTACTCATAATGAATAGAAATTCATAATATATTTTTAAACCTAGAATACTTTTCATATTTTTTCAAGCTCGAAGACAACAAAGGGAATTATCCCTCTTTTTTCAAACGAGATTTTTTTTGCCTTTCCATATCCGACAAATTACTTTAATACTTCTCATGCACAATAACGGCAACCTCAACCCTGACAGCATGTTAGGGTACAAATTACTCATTCCTTCACTATATCATTATGGACACAGACAACAAAGCTGCTCTCATCAATACCAGAAACCGTATAGATTCAATTGATGACACTATTTTAAACTTACTGAAAGAACGACTGAAATGCGCCCAGGAAATCGGCCATCTCAAATCAAAGGGAAACAGGGCCAAATGGGATCCGCTGCGTGAGCGCCAAATTTACGACAAGCTGTCCCGCAACAATAACGGAGAATTCCCCGAAGGTCCGTTAAACAGTATTTTTCATGAGATCATAACCACCTGCAGACTTTCTCAAAAATCTGTTGAAGTTGCCTATCTCGGTCCGCAAGCAACCTTTTCCCATCTTGCCGGGGTAAAATATTTCGGCCAGTCTGCTGATTACCGACCCATTGAAACCATTGAAGAAATTTTCTACGAAGTGGAAAAAGGACGGGTACAATACGGAATCGTACCCCTTGAAAACTCCATTGAAGGCTCTGTCACCTCATCCCTTGACGCATTCATGAAATGCAAGGTGAAAATTTGCGGAGAAGATTATCTGAACATCTCCCACAATCTGGTCAACCACTCGGGCAACATAGAGGATATCAAGCTCATCGTCTCCCACTCCCAGCCCCTGGCCCAATGCCGTCAGTGGCTGCGGAAACAATTGCCCGGCGTGCCCACCCAAGCTGTTTTCAGCACAGGACTTGCCGCCCAGATGGCGGCAGACGATCCGACGTTGGCAGCCATTGCCAGCTCGCTTGCCATCAAAACATATCAGCTCCAGGTAGTTGTAAAAGGAATAGAAGATTACAGGGGAAACACCACCCGTTTCGTTGTATTGGGCAAAGAATCGCCTTCAAAAAGCGGCAGAGATAAAACATCACTGCTCCTCGGTCTGCTTGACAGACCGGGCGCCCTGAACGACACCCTGGCAATACTGGCCCGCCGCAATATCAATCTGACCCGCATTGAGTCGCGGCCGGTCAAAGGTGAAGCGGGCAAATATCTTTTCTTCATTGACATGCTCGGACATCATGAAGACGGGGTTCTGGCAGAGGCCTTTGAAAGGCTGCAGGAAAGCTCCTCATACTTTGAGTGGCTTGGCTCTTATCCACAGGCCAGACAATCAGCCGCCAATCCGTGACATCTGCCCGACACAACTCACACCATCCTTCTCCAGAATGGTGTGGCCTTTGGGCTTATCCATAATCGTTTTCAGCAAAACGGCCTTTACATCGTCATCACTGCCGCCTGAGCGCAGAATCTGCTTCAGGTCCGTCTGCATATCCGACAGGAGACAGGAGCGCAATTTACCATCGGAAGTCAGACGCAGTCTGTTGCACGTTTCACAAAACTTGTGACTGATGGGACTGATAAAACCAATCCTTCCCGAGGTACCGTTTTTATCGGTGAGTGTATAGACGCGTGCCGGTCCATCAACGCGAAAGGTCGTCACCTCCTCAAGATCACCAAGGACACTGATTTTCTCTTTGATCTCATCTACGGAAATATATTTTTCCCTGTTTTCGATGGTTGCCCGGCCAATGGGCATAAACTCGATAAAACGAACCTGCAACCTGTGACTAAGCGCAAGTCCGGCAAAATCAACGAATTCATCATCATTGATACCCTTTAAGGCCACTATATTGAGTTTAATCGGCGAAAATCCGACAGCCTGCACCCGCTCAATGCCCTGCCACACCTGATCAAAACAATCAACTCCGGTAATTTGCCGGAAACGTTGCCTCTTTAAGGTGTCGAGACTGATGTTGAGCTTCCTGATACCCGCCTCATACAGCTCTTCCGCCATCCGGACAAGCATGACACCATTTGTCGTCAGGCGAATATCGTGCAAATCCGACATGGATGCCAGCCTGCGGATAAAGGAAATAACATTTCTTCTCACCAAGGGCTCTCCACCGGTAAGCCGTACTTTCCGGATGCCCAGTTGCACGGCAATATCAATGACCCTCAATAATTCCTCATAACTGAGTAATTCTTTACAATCGAGCTTTTCCGTCACTTCTTTAGGAGAACAATATATGCAGCGCAGGTTGCACTGGTCTGTCAGTGAAACCCTGAGATAAGAAATCGTACGGGAAAACAAGTCTTTGAGCTGACCGGAGGAAAGAATATCCCGGTATTTTTCTTTCGATTCCGGCACTATTTCAGGAGTATTTTTTGTCATAATGTGGCAGTATTAAAGATAGTTAATGATAGGTTTTAAATTTTACCTTCTCGACAATACCCACAACTTAAATCTTTCAGTTTAAAACTTAAATCTTTTTCTCTCATGATCATACTGGCAATTGAAAGTTCCTGCGACGAAACGGCTGCGGCCGTCATGGAAAATGACGAACGTTTGCTGTCTAATGTTGTTAATTCGCAGATAGATTTGCATGGAAAATATGGAGGTGTTGTGCCGGAACTTGCGTCCCGCAAACACCTGGAGGACATTTATCCTGTTGTTGACAGAGCGCTTATTGAGGCGGGCATTACGTTGGACTTGGTTGACGGCCTTGCCGTCACCCAGGGGCCGGGACTCATTGGTTCATTGCTGGTGGGATTGTCCTTTGTCAAGGCCCTTTCGTTGGTAAAAAGAATACCTTATGTTGGGGTTGATCACATGGCGGGTCATCTTTTTTCCGTTTTTCTCGGCCAACAAAAACCATCATTCCCTTATATCGCCCTGGTTGCCTCCGGCGGGCATTCCTCGCTTTTTCACGTCAAAGACCATTTCAATTACACGTTAGTCGGGCGTACACGTGATGACGCCGCTGGTGAAGCCTTTGACAAGGTGGCTAAAATCCTTGGTCTACCCTATCCAGGCGGACCGATTATCTCCCAACTATCTCAACAGGGAGATAAAGACGCTATCGCCTTTCCCCGATCATGGCTTGCCCCAGACAGCCTTGACTTCAGCTTCAGCGGCCTGAAAACGTCGGTGGCCAACTATGTCAGACAAAACCATCACCCAGACATAACAGCCGACATATGTGCCTCTTTTCAGGAAGCAGTTGTTGATGTTCTGGCCGGCAAAGCCATTCGGGCTGCCAAAAAATTTCTTGTAAAAAATATTGTTATTGCCGGTGGAGTTGCGGCAAACCCGAGACTGCGCCAGGTAGTGACGGACAGAGGGGAAAAAGAAGGTTTTGATATTTTCATGCCGGATACGGCTTTCTGTACAGACAACGCCGCCATGATTGCCCTGGCAGGATATTATCGTTTCCAACAGGCTTCAACCCTTGAACTTGACATGGATGTTTACTCCCGCAGCAGCTTATTTGCAGCAGGGTAATCCCCCATGGATCAGCGCCGTTTCCTCAGATATTATTATCTGCGATTCCTTCGTCTTCAGGGTGATCCCCGTGAAATAGCCAGAGGTGTTGCCATCGGCGTGTTTATCGGCATCACTCCGACTATTCCCCTGCACACCGTCATGATACTTCTGTTGGCCATTTTCTGCCGGGCCAGCAAACTTGCAGGTCTGCTGACCAGCTACCTTGTCAGCAACCCTATTACCTTTTTCTTTCAATATTATTTTTCCTGGCGTCTCGGCACATGGATCACACCGTATGAACTTTCCTGGGAGAAAATCCATGAAATAATGGCCATTATTACCGGCCATTCAGGATTCAGGGAAACCCTGACTGAACTGAGCAGACTTGGATGGCAGGCCATTACCGTCATGCTGGTCGGCGGCATTGTCATGGCCATACCCTTTGCTGTTGTGAGCTATTTTTTATCCCTTTATTTTTACAAAAAATTACGAGAAAAACGGCAACTTCAACATGCCGAAAAAATGGCATCCTATGACTATCCGGACAATAAAAGAAATTCTTAAACACGAAAAACTTGCCCCGTTAAAAAGACTGGGCCAGAATTTTCTTATCCATAAACAGACTGCGGAAAAGATTGTTTCCCTTGCCGGAATTGATGAAAATGAAACTATTGTTGAGCTCGGTGTCGGCCTGGGCACTCTTACCGGCCCCCTGGCTGCCAGGGTCAACAAGGTCATAGGACTTGAAATTGATTCCGGTATAATTGACTGGCAGCAGAATGACGGCAATCTTGCGGACAATGTTGAGCTGCGGCACCAGGATCTGCTCAAGGCTGACTTTAGCCGACTCGCGGAACAATGCGGCGGCAAGCTTAAAATAGTAGCAAACCTGCCCTACTCTATTTCCAGCCCTTTACTCTTTAAACTGCTCGATAATCGTCAGGTTATGGGCTGGGCAGTGCTCATGCTGCAAAAGGAGGTGGCCCTACGGCTTATCGCCGAACCCGGCTGCAAGGAATACGGCATTCTCTCCGTACTGCTGGCAAGTTCGGCTGAGGTGAAAAAACTGCTTAATGTCGGTCCGGAACAGTTTCATCCTCGTCCGAAAATTGATTCCGTGGTGGTCAAAATCTCCTTTGATCCACCACCCAGGCGAGCCGCATCTTTACCACAACATGACCATATGCTGTTGCGCAATATTGTCAAAAGCGCTTTTCAAAAACGCCGCAAAACCCTGCTCAATGCCCTATCCTCTTCAGCACTTCTTGCAGCGAACAAGGAAATGATCCGAAAGTCCCTTGCCAATGCGAATATTGACCCAACAACCAGGGCGGAAAAGCTGACTATTGAAGAATATGTTACGCTCTGCAATGAGCTTGAAAAACTACCTCACCACTCATAATCAACACAAATACAGAAATAACCCGCCCATCACACAAGAGGAAAACCATGCAGAATTTTGTTTTATACAACCCGACAACGATTCTTTTCGGCACCGACACTATCAGTCAAATAGGCAAAGAAACCGCTGCGTACGGCAAAAAGGTGCTGCTCGTTTACGGACAAAATTCCATCAAGCAAAACGGTATCTATGACCAGATAACAGCTTCCCTTCGTGATGCGTCTCTTGAAATTATCGAACATGGTGGCGTGCAGTCCAACCCCCTTCTCAGTCATGTCAGGGAGGGAATCAAAAAAGCAAAGGAAATGAATGTGGAGGCCATTGTTGCCGTAGGAGGCGGCAGCGTCATTGACAGCGCCAAAGCCATATCAGCAGGTGCGGTTGTGGAACATGATGTGTGGAAATTTTTCACGGGGAAAAAAAGCATCAAACAAACCCTCCCCCTCACCTGCGTCCTCACCCTGGCAGCAGCCGGATCGGAAATGAATGGCGGTATGGTTGTCACCCATGATGAAAAAAAACATAAATTCGGTGTTGGTAATCGTCTGCTCAATCCGAAAGTATCTATCCTGGACCCAACCCTGACCTATACAGTCCCCGCAGATTACACCGCATACGGGGCTGTGGACGCCATCGCCCATATCCTGGAATTCTATTTCACCACAAAAGATCCTTCCACTCCCGTGCAGGACCGATTCATGGAAGGACTTGTCATAAATATCATGGAAAGCTGTGACAAGGTGCTTGCTGCCCCGCATAACTACCAGGCAAGGGCCGATCTCATGTGGTGCGCCACCCTGGCATTAAACGGCTGGACAGCTGCCGGACTTGGCATGGTTGGTTTTCCCATGCATATGATAGAGCACTCCTTAAGCGCACTTTACAATATTGCCCATGGTGCTGGTCTATCGATTGTCGTTCCCGCCTGGATGGCCTTTCAGGCAGAAAACACCCCCGGTAAATTCGCCCAGTTCGGCCAACGGGTTTTCAACCTCTCAGGAGCCGAGGAAACCCTTGCCATTGAAGGCATCATGCATTTAAAAGAGTGGTTTCGATCGGTCGGAAGCCCGGTATCCCTGACAGAAGCAGCCATCCCTGAAGGTGACATTCCTCTCATTGCCGAAAATGCCCTGGCTTTGGCAAAAATATGGCAACTTAAAGGGTACAATAATGAAATTATCATGGAAATTTTGAGAAAATGTCGGTAAGAAATATTTTCATGCTTTCTTTTTGTGAATTTTTTTTGTAAAAAAGATTTCGATTACCTTTTTATTAATAAGAATTATCAGGAATAGAAAATAGATGCCAGATATAAAATTCGTTGTGGCAAAACCGGCTCAGGAACTTGAAGATGATGTCCAGTATGAAAAATTTGTTTTAAAAATGAAGCGGGAAGTTGCCAAAGGAAAAACCTTTGCCCAGGCCTGTGAAATTCTAAAAGATACTGAAAAACATTTACGGCCGCTACTCCAGGATGACTTTCTGAAAATTATTATCGCCGAACAGCATTTCGGCCAGGGAAGAGGACTGGACGACGTTGCCCTGTTTCTTGATCTCCCCTACGAAACTGTTGAGGCATCCCGCGCAACAATTATGAGTGATTTTGATGAAATTCTCTCCGGAAATACCAGCAGCAACACAATCAATATCAGCAAATTGACCCATTAAGCGAAATACCGGCATGGATGAAATAATTGTCTTTCAGCAGCCGGGTTCCGGCAGCCTCAAAGTAAAAGGCATCAGGGAATTCGGTCATGATCTCATTATCAGCAAGGTGTTTGAGCTTGCCGGATCTCTGCCGGATTTCATAGATGACCCTAAAGAATATTTCCCTGAAGATTTCAGTTGCGATCTGGTACTGAGCTTTCTGCAACAGCCGGATCTTCTTGATTACCTGGCTTCGCTGTGCAGTCAAAAACAGATCCCCCTCGTTGCCTCGGGCAGGAAATGCATTAACGCCATTACCCCTTTCACCTGCTGTTCCCTGGGCAGACGTCCTGGTCTTGGGCAGTATGGTGCGCAGTTCGGCATCCCGGAATATGATGTTGAAATAGATTCAGCTGCTGAGACAATCAGCAAAATAGACGTCAGGCGCGGCGCTTCATGCGGCGCCACATGGCAGGTCATACACCGCATAATCGGTTTGACACCTGCGCTAGCCCTGGAATGTATCGCCAGGGAAGTGCAGTATCTCTGCTCCGCCGATCCGAGCAACTTCGATCCCATCACCGGCAAAAGCCCCGTGCATGTTGCAGGATACATTCACGCCAAGGCCCTTGAACAGGCATTAAAGAGGCTGATGGCTGATGGCTGATCAAAAAATATCAATTTTCAATTGTCAATTGCCGTTCATCATTCTTTTTCCCGCCGGATTTTAGCACCAACTCCCGACAATTTACCAACAAGATCATCATAGCCGCGATCAAGATGGTACACCCTGGAAATTTCGGTTGTTCCCATGGCGGCAAGTCCTGCAATGACAAGAGAGGCACTTGCACGCAGATCCGTTGCCATAACCGGGGCACCATTGAGTTTCCCATGACCCTTGACAATAGCCCTGCCACCGTCCACCATAATATCTGCCCCCATGCGCTTTAATTCAGCCACATGCATAAACCTGTTTTCAAAAATATTTTCGTGGATAACACTCAAGCCGTCGGTTAAGGTCATCAGAGTCATAAGCTGAGCCTGCAGATCAGTGGGAAAACCGGGATAGGGCATTGTTTTGACATCAACATTCTTAAGAGGGCCTGAGCGGATAACACGGATTGAGTCTTTTCCTTCTTCAAGAAAAAGTCCGCAATTACGCAGCTTTTCAAACATGGACGGGAGATGGGCGGGTCTGCAGTTGGTCAAAGTCACATCACCACCGGCAGCTCCCACGGCAACAAGATAGGTGCCGGTCTCAATGCGGTCAGGAATGACCACTGTTTCGCAGGGTTCAAGGCTTTTAACCCCATGAATTGTCAGTTTATCACGATTGCGGCCTTCAATTTTTGCTCCCATCCTGGTCAGCATGTCGATGAGATTGGCAATTTCCGGCTCCCGTGCAGCATTTTTGATTATTGTGGCGCCTTCGGCAAGGACAGCCGCCATGAGGATATTTTCGGTAGCGGTTACAGAGGGGATATCAAAATAAATAGTGCCGCCACGCAACTTGCCGCTGACCCTGGCATCAACATACCCCTGCTCAAGCTCAAGCTGGGCTCCGAGCTTCTGAAAGCCCTGCATGTGAAAATCTATGGGACGGGCGCCGATGGCGCATCCTCCGGGCAATGAAACCCGGGCTCGACCCAGACGGGACAGCAATGGCCCCAATACCAGCACTGAGGCACGCATTGTTTTAACCAGATCATATGAAGCCTCAAATTCCGTGACAGCATCAGAATTGATTACCAGGGTATTTGCCTCACGTCTTTCCCAGCTTACCCCGAGAGTCTCCATGAGCTTAAGCATAGTGCGGATATCACGCAGTTCCGGCACATTATGAATGATATGGGTGCCGGGGCACAGCAGGGTAGCCGCAATAATCGGCAAAGCGCTATTCTTAGCACCGCTGATACGAATTTCACCTTCAAGGGGTCGTCCCCCTTCTATAACAATTTTATCCATATAAAAACCTGTTCATCATTT
>DAOUUW010000149.1 GCA_030667965.1 Deltaproteobacteria bacterium | reverse complement strand
GGGGATATTGAAAGAGAAATTGCCGCCCTGCGCCATATGGAGAAAATTCGTGCCGCCATGCAGGGTGGTAAAAAGGTCATCGTTCTCTGGCAATGACTTGTAAAACCGATCTGACAAATCTGACCCGCAGCCAATTGGCTGTTTTTTTCAAGAGTCTTGGCATTGCTTCCAGCAGAGCAGGGCAGTTTTTTTCCTGGCTGCAAAGGCCGGGAAACGATGATTTCTCCAAAATGGTTGGAGTCAAAAAAGAAGTTCGGGACCTGCTGGCAAAGCATGCGTACATAAGCCGACTGGAATTGGCAGAGGTGGAGCAATCCCGTGACGGGACGGTTAAATATGCTTTTCGCCTCAGCGACGGCAAGGTCATTGAAAGTGTTTTGATTCCGGAAAACAACAGGAATACTCTTTGCGTTTCCTCCCAGGTCGGCTGTGCCATGGGTTGTCGATTCTGCCTTACAGGCAAGCTTGGTTTTGCCGGAAATCTTTTGCCTGCGGAAATTGTCAATCAGGTGACAGGCGTGTTGGAGTATATGATGGCCTCCGGCCTGATTCGTCCCACTGTGCGTGAATACATCAATAACCTTGTCTTCATGGGTATGGGGGAACCCCTGGCAAACTATGATAACCTTCTTGCAGCACTCTCCATTTTGATGGATGAGAAAGGCCTTGAATTTACGGAGCGGCGGGTCACTGTTTCAACCTGCGGCATTGTGCCGAAGATCCGTTCACTGGGCAGGGATGCCAGGGTGAATCTGGCTGTTTCACTTCATGCTGCCGATGATGCCATTCGCAGTAAATTAATGCCGGTAAATCTGACTTATCCTCTTGATGATCTTCTTGATGCCTGCCGCACGTATCCCCTTTCAAAAAAGAAAGTTATTCTTTTTGAATACATCCTGATCAAGGGAGTCAATGATAGCGCTGATGATGCGCGGCTGCTTGCTGAAAAACTCCAGGGTATTCCATGCAGAATTAACCTTCTTCCCTGCAACGAGTCTCCTTTGGTACCTTACCAACGTCCTGACGAGAATACTGTTATCAACTTTCAGGCAATATTGCGCCATTCAGGTTTGAGGACTCTTGTCAGAAGCAGCCGGGGAGACGATATTTCCGCCGCCTGCGGTCAGTTGGCAGGAAGGCTGGCTGAAAAAATGGAACCTGCGTGCATAGAACCTTGTCTACTTAATAATATTTCCTGATTGAAGAATAGCGTTTAGCTGATAGCTCTTAGCTTTTACGCATCGAGACGAGGGTGGTTAATATGGAAAATAGAGTGCTTTTTTACCTGGTTTTATTTTCAGTCTTTTTTTTCGTCTATTCTTTTGCCCTGGCAGATGGGGTTTCCCCTGAAAAGAGATCGAAACTTGCACAAGCAACGTTTGCCGGAGGCTGCTTTTGGTGCATGGAAAAGCCTTTTGAGCAGCTTGCCGGAGTTGAAAAGGTGGTTTCCGGCTACACGGACGGCACAAGCACGAATCCAACCTATGAAAATTACGGAGCAGGCGGACATATTGAGGCTGTGCAGATTTATTATGATCCGGACATTATTTCATATGAAAAGCTTCTGCATGTTTTCTGGCGGCAAATAGATCCGACGGATGCGGGCGGCCAGTTTGTTGACCGCGGCAGGGAATACACCTCCGCAATTTTCTACCATGATGACGAGCAGAAAAAGCTGGCTGAAGAGTCTAAAAAAGAGTTTGCCGCCCAGGAAATTTTCAGTAAACCCATTGTGACGCCGATTCTGGCCGCATCAACATTCTACAGTGCTGAAGAGTACCATCAAGATTATTACAAGAAGAACCCCTTGCGTTATAAGTACTACCGCTACGGCTCCGGCCGCGACAAGTTTCTCGACAATGTATGGGGAGAAGACCGGGAAAAGACCATGGGTTTTTCCGAGCGTAAAAAGAAGTTGACGCCCCTGCAATATAAGATCACCCAGGAGGAGGGTACCGAGCCTCCCTTTAAAAATGAATATTGGGACAATAAAAGGGCAGGTATTTACGTTGATATCGTTTCAGGAGAACCTCTTTTCAGCTCCCTGGATAAATTTGTTTCCGGCACCGGTTGGCCCAGTTTTACCAGACCCCTTGTCAGTAAAAATATTGTAGAAAAAAAAGACAGGAAGTTTTTTGTAGTGCGAACAGAGGTGCGGAGCAGGCAGGCGGATTCACATCTCGGCCATGTTTTTGACGACGGCCCACCGCCGACAGGATTACGGTATTGTCTCAATTCAGCCGCCCTGCGCTTTATCCCTGTGGAAGATCTGGAAAAAGATGGATATGGTCAGTTTGTTGATTTGTTTCGTAAATAAAGCTTGTAACTCTACCTGTGTGAAGTTTTGCTCTCATCAGCCATCAGCCATCAGCCATCAGCCATCAGCCATCAGCCATCAGCCATCAGCCATCAGCCATCAGCCATCAGCCTTTTTCCAAAACTCCGTGATAGACATGCACCATCCAGACGATGGCAAATATGGGCATGAAAAGATTAAGCACCGGCACCAGGGTCATCAGGGTAATAACAAAACCGCCGCCGTATACGATGACCTTGTTTTTTGCTGCCAGTTTTTTTGCCTCCGGCTTGCCCAGATGGTATCCGGCTGCACTTTCAAAAAATTCCCTGCCAAGTAGATAGCTGTTGAGGATAATTGACGCTATAAATCCGATGCCGAAAAGGTAGAGGGGGAGAATGAGCACGTTCAGCAGCAGGGCAAACAGGGTGAAACGAATGTCATGGCCCAGATCCGGCCAGAAGCCGGGTTCTTCCTTCCGCATGTTTTTCTTATAATAAACACGCTCCACCCGGTGGATTGTGGTTTCCTGAAAAATTCCGGCAATGAGGACCGTGAAGGCAGGTAAAATAAACCAGCCGCCAATTCCTGTAAGAGCGCCGACGATCCAGTTGACAAGGGTATCGAGCCAGCCCGTTTGCAGATTAACCAGCATGGAGGTGAGCCAGGTTATGGCGCCAACGGCCATCAAAATCACCAGCACTGCCAAAGCAGCACAAAGAAACATGATGCCGAGCAGGTTGGCTTTTTTTATTGAATGAAGGGTTTTGGAAAATGGGAACATGACGGTTCGTTTACCACCTGGGCTTGAAGGTTGAAGGGCGCGATTTATAGGGTGAAGGACTTTTTTCACCATTAAGAATGTTGCGATGTTGCCTTAATTCCGATCTGGCCAGTCTCAGGTCTGCCTCCAAGGCATCCTTTTCCTCTTGAGGCGCAGTTTTAAGCGCAGCCTCAAGCCGGTCAACCTTTTGTTGGGCACGATATAATTCAAGGGCAATTGCTCTGATGGACATTGCTTTTCAGCCTCCTCAATTCTCAAGTAAATTATTGGTTGATTCCCAAATGTTCGGTAAGCTTTAAAAGAGTTGTATGGGCCTTTTTGAACTGATATCGACTCAGTTGCTCTTCCAGATCTGCAAAGAGTTCCTCTCTGTCCGGGCAATGAATGTGCGGTTTCAGCGACTGCCAGTATTCTTCCGCCATGGCATTGTTATCCTGAAGGAGTTTGGCTAGTTCAGCAAATTTTCTGCGTGTTTCATCTGTTTCGGCCGGCTGAACTCTGGTTGGTGCAGGCCGTTCAGGAGGCCCTGCATCGAGGCTGCTGATCGCTTCCATTGCCTGGCTGAATGCCTCCTGAAAGGTATCAGAAAGTACCGTAATATTGCCAAGATTGTTGTTGCGTGCCGCATGCTCTATGGCATAGGCTGCTTTTGCCAGCGATTCGGCAGAAAGGTTGCCGGCTAATCCTTTGACACTGTGGGCCAGCTCTTGTACCGCCTCAATGTCCTGATCTTGCAATGCAGTACTTATTTTTTCCGGAATATCACTATAATCGCGGGCAAATTCTTTGAGGAGTTTGACAAAGAAAATCTTGTTGCCGCCAAGTCTTTTTAACGCGGATTTGACATTAAATCCCGGCAACGACTCCGGTATGGACGGCTGTAAAGTCTCCGCGTGGTGTTTCGTTTTGGGCCGGATATTCTTGTTGTTTTCCGGGCCGCATGGTTCAAGCCATTTTTGCAGAACATGGAAAAGATCTTCGGCAATGATCGGTTTTGTCAGGTAATCGTTCATGCCCGCCTCAAGACATTTTTGTCTGTAACCATACAGGGCGTGGGCGGTCATGGCAATGATGGGAAGTCCTTGCAAGAGCGGATTTTGACGGATTTGCGATGTTGCCTCAAGACCATCCATCTCGGGCATCTGCACATCCATCAGTACGGCATCGTAGCTGTTTTTTGAGAGGGCATCGAGGGCTTCCTTGCCGTTATTGGCAATTTCAACGATAATGCCTGCATTTTCGAGGATTTCCCGGGCCACCTGCTGGTTTATGGAGTTGTCTTCCGCCAGCAGTATTCTTCGTCCGGCAAAAGCGTTGGTGTCCACGGAAAAACTCTCAGGTTCATTGGTGGACAGGCCGGCTTCCTGTGTTGCTTTGTGACCGAAAAGATCCAGGATTGTCTGGAAAAGATGGGAGCTTTTGATAGGTTTGTTGACAAAGACATCAACGGCTGCCGTGCCGGATTTTTCAAGCTCCTCTTCATTACACAGGGCGGAAATCATGATGATGGGCAAATCTTTCAGCTTTTCATTCTGCCGTATTCTTTCTGAAACTTCTATGCCGTCCATACCCGGCATGATCAGGTCAGTGATAACCAGATCAAACCCTCTGTTTTCCCTGGCGGACATGAGCTTTTTTAAAGCCTCTTCTCCGGAGGCGGCTGCTTCCGTCGTACAGTGAAAGGATTGCAACATTTTCTGCAAAGTTGTCCGCAGCACCTTATTGTCATCAATGATCAGCACTTTTAAGCCGCTGAGCTCATCCGGAAGGATGAATCTGGGCCGTACCTTTTCTTTCTGCAGCTTAAATTTAGCGGTGAAACAAAAGATGCTTCCCTTTTCTGGTTCGCTTTCAACCGCAATGTCGCCGCCCATCAGCTTTACCAGTTTTTTACAGATAGTCAGGCCAAGTCCGCTGCCGCCGTATTTTCTGGTTGTTGATGAATCGGCCTGGGTGAATGAATCAAAAAGGGTGTCAAGCTTTTCTACGCCAATGCCGATGCCGGTGTCCTGCACGCAAAACTGCAGGATTGCCGTTTCCGATGTTTTTTCCGCACAGCTGACGGAAAGGATGACCTCACCCGTTTCCGTAAATTTAATGGCGTTTCCCGCCAGATTTATAAGGATCTGCTTGAGACGCAGGGAATCACCGATGAGTGCATTGGGCACATCATCATCCAGGGTGACAAACATTTCCAGGCCGGTTTTTTCCGCAATTTTACTGCTGAACATATCAATCAGATCGTCAGTCACTTTATAGAGATCAAATTGTGTTTGCTCGAGTGCAAGTTTGCCCGCCTCAACCTTGGAAAAATCAAGAACATCATTGATAATGCCCAATAAAGAATGACCGGATTCTCTAATAACATTGAGGTAATTTTTGACTTTCAAGGGAATGTCCTGCTGCAGGGCAAGACTGGAGATACCGATGATGGCATTCATCGGTGTACGTATTTCATGGCTCATATTGGCCAGGAAGTCTGATTTTGCCTGGTTGGCCCTGGCGGCTTTCTGCTCCGCCAGATTTCGTTCATAGACCTCTTTTTCCATATGCTTATTTAACAACTGGAGGTCGCGGGTTCTTTCGTCCACGGTGAGTTCGAGTTTGCCGGCATATTCAAGCTGTAATTTGCTCTCTTCAGCCTCCATCAGCTTGAGATGGTAGGCCAGACCCATAAAGAGAATAAGCACCTCCCAGACAGAACCAATCTGCAATCCCCAGCGGGTAAAAAAATTATTCGGCAGGAAACCAAAGCTTTTGAGTGCATAGACGCCAACACCGATAATAAAGGCAAACCAGGCAACGGAGTAAAATATTGCCGGACGATGTCCCTTTATGGCGCAGATAATACCTGAGATAATGAAAAAAACTGCTGTCAGACAGAGAGCGGAAGAGACCCGTATGCTGACGGCATAGTCTGCATACAGGGCAAAAACAAGACCGAACGCTGATGCTACGGCAAGGCAAAAAAGTATTTTGTCCATCCAGGGGATAAGATTTCGAGTGTTCAGTGCCCTGCGGGTAAAGAGGGTGGCAAACAGGAAAGAAAAAAAGATAAAAAAGGGAATATTGTTGTTTGCCCACCAGATTGACTCAGGCCAGAGATATTGAAAGGCAAGGCCGTTGATACTTGACTGAAACAGCATGTAACCACCAATAAACAGGAAATAATAGATATAGGTAATGTCATAGATAACAAAAAAGACAAAGAGGCTGAAACACATCATCGTAATCAGGATGCCGTAATAAAGACCGAGCAGTGATTGCTCTTTTGCTATTATTTCCGGAATGGCGGTTGAGGAAAGAAGGGTAACGGGAAAGTTCATGGAGCTTGCTGTTTCACAGCGGATAAAGCAGGTTTTTGCCTCATTGGCCTCCAGCTCAACAGGAAAGATAAAGTTTCTGAATTTGATTTCTCTTTTGTCAAACGCCAGGTTGTCCCCTGCCCGGATGATGTCAAATCCGGTTGGAGAAGGACTGTAGAGGTCAACATGGTCCAGTAGCGGGTAACCTATCTCAATGAAGTATTTTGTTGCTTTGTCAAGGGAGTTTGCGATGGTAAATTGTAACCAGTAGGCCGAATCGGTAAAGCCGAAACCTGGTGTCTGTACAATGGAAGATTGAAATTTTTTGGCTATTTCCGGGGAATTTATTTTTTCAATTGTCAATGTCTTTCCCGCATCTTCAAGGAAATCCAGATGTAGACCCATTGGAACCTTGTGGGTGTTTTCCGTTATAATAACAGGAGAAGCGGCCAGGAGTGGGGAAGGACGGAGAAAGACAGAGCTGCAGACCAGGAAAAAAAATACCAGTAAAGGCATTGCGATTTGCCAGGGGAACCGATACGATTTGTTTTTTCTTTGTGCCGAAGGGGCAACCATTTTTTTACCGGATTAAGAAAAAAATATTAATTGCATGAAATGAGATAGGTATAGGCGTAGTTTAAAAGCAGAAGGTCTTGAGGTCAATGGTAAATTTTGCTGGGAAGATGATGGTTAACATTGCAGAGACGATGCTGTGACGACATCAATCAGGGTGTTAAACCAGCTGTGCGAAGGGTTTTAGGCTGAAGGTGTTTAGGTCGACAAGTGTATACATCGAGAGGGTTGACGATGATCTTTTTTAATTGTGATTACCATCGAAATTCAGCCATTCATCAGTGCAGTGCTGTAGGAGCGGCTTTAGCCGCGAAAAGGGCCGGCAAGGAGATGGAACTGCTTGCTTGCCAACCCAGAAAATTCGCGGATAAATCCGCTCCCACCCTCAT
>DAOUUW010000257.1 GCA_030667965.1 Deltaproteobacteria bacterium | reverse complement strand
GTGAGCGCCATTGAAAAAATCAACCGGGAAAAAGCGGGCCTGCTCTATGAGGCCATTGACAGCACTGATTTTTACAGAGGACATGCCCTGCCAGGCTCACGGTCGCTCATGAACGTCACCTTCAATCTGCCGACCCCGGAGCTTGAAACCCAATTCATCGCCGAAGCAACAGCCATTGGCCTTGACGGACTGAAAGGCCATCGCTCCATCGGCGGCTGCCGGGCCTCAATATACAATGCCTTCCCCAAGCAAGGTGTTGTTGATTTGATAGAGTTTATGAAGGAGTTTGAAAAGAAGGCCTAACATCAGCCGACTTTTCTCAACAAATTAATCTCAATAACTATTAACCACAGAGCTCACAGAGATCACTGAGATATTTTTTCGTTTCTCTGTGGTCTCTGTGAGCTCTGTGGTTTTTCTTATTTATGCACTACGAAGGCACCGTCATACGGCCTCCCAGCGAAGCCGACTCGATCATTCTCCAGGTCACTGTGGGTTGTTCTCACAACAAGTGTACCTTTTGCGGAGCGTATAAAGACGTTCTCTTCCGCATCAAGAACGATGAGGTGGTCAACGCTGATATTGATTTTGCCGCAAAATACTGCAAGCGCCGGAACCGGGTTTTTCTGGCGGATGGCGATGCCCTGATTATTCCCCAGGCACGCCTTGTCGATCTGCTGGACAGAATCCGTCGGCAACTTCCCTGGGTGAACCGCATAAGCCTGTACGGAAACGCCAAATCCATCCTGTTAAAATCGGTTGAACAACTGCAGGAGTTGAAAAAACTCGGTCTGCACCGTGTTTATATGGGACTTGAAAGCGGTTCGGACAAGATTCTTGCATCCATTTGCAAGGGGGCGGACAGTGACAAAATGATCAAGGCGGGCAAAAGAGTGAAAGAGGCAGGTCTTTTCCTGTCGGTGACCGTCCTTCTTGGTATAGGCGGAAGAGAATTATGGAAAGAACATGCCATTGAAACCGGCAGGGTTGTATCAAAAATGGAGGCCAACCAGATTGCCGCCCTCACCCTCATGCTTCTTCCGAACACTTCGCTTTATCATCTTGAAAAAACGAAGAAGTTCACACTTCCAAACCAGAGGGAAACCCTGCAGGAACTACGGCTGCTCGTGGAAAACATAACCATATCCAGGGCCCAGTTCCAGGCCAATCATGCTTCGAATTATCTGCCCTTGAACTGCCGGCTGGGCAGAGACAGGGAAAAGGTGCTCTCTGCCATAGACCAGGCCCTGGCCGGAGAGAAAGAATTAAGGCCGGAATTTCTCCGGGCTCTCTGAATTACTCTCTCATACCCATGGCTATACCAATCCACAACGAGGTATAAAAAAATTTCAAAGCACAGAGACGCAAAGAAAAAAGCTCTGTGAACTCTGTGCCTCTGCGAGAGATTTTCACGAAAACCATAAACCGAAAACGGACTTAATTTTGCAAAAAATCGATCTTAAAAATCTCAGTTGTGACGATCTGGCTGCCTTTGTTGCCGAACGTGGACTGCCCAACTTCAAGGCCAGGCAGATATTTTCATGGATCTACCGTCCCGGCATCAGGGATTTTTGCCAAATGACCGACCTTTCTAAAAAACTGCGGGAGACACTGAGCCAGGAAGCCTTTATCAGCCACATGGAACCGGCGGTCAAAGAAGTTTCCAGCGACGGTACAATTAAATACGGCTTTGAGCTTGCCGACGGCAGGATGATTGAAAGCGTCCTTATCCCCGAAGGCGACCGTAACACACTGTGCGTCTCTTCCCAGGTGGGATGTGCCATGGGTTGCACCTTCTGTCTCACAGGAACGATGGGGTTTATCCGCAACCTGAGCTGTGCGGAGATTGTCAACCAGGTCTGCGCGGTCATTGACGATCTGCGTAGTAGAGAAGCGGGTGAATTGAACAATCTGGTCTTCATGGGTATGGGTGAACCGCTGGCCAACTTTGACAACCTGCTGCAGTCCCTTGTTATCCTGATGGATGAATTGGGGCTGAATTTCTCTGACCGCAGAACCACCGTGTCCACCTGCGGGCTTGTCCCGAAAATTATTGAACTGGGTGAAAAAATCAAGGTCAACCTTGCCATTTCCCTGCACGCGGCTGACAACGAGACCCGCAGCCGCATCATGCCGATTAATGCACGATACCCCATTGAGGAACTCCTTGAAGCCTGCCGCAAATTTCCTCTGCAAAAGAGAAAACGGATCATGTTTGAATATGTTCTGCTGAAAGATATCAATGATTCGGACGAAGATGCCGAAAATCTCGCCCGCATTCTTCGCGATATTCCGGCCAAGATAAACCTGCTGCCCTGCAACGAGGCTCCGGATATTCCTTTTAAAAAACCGGATCAGCAACGAATCGACGCCTTCCAGGATATTTTAAGGAAGAGAGACTACACGGTTTTATTGCGATCCAGCCGAGGGGCGGACATTTCCGCCGCCTGCGGCCAGCTCGCTATAAAATCCGCCACACCTACCAGTTGACTACCTTATAATGGTCACCACCCCGTGCTGCATAGTTATTGTGGGAAGGGATAAAAGGGGTCAGAGTAAAATTAAATCCTCTCTTTACGCCAGCCTACCATCATCACCCAGGCGTGAATATCCACACTGTACTTTGAGGAATACTCTTTTAGCCAGTTTACATAGGCTCCGTGATCTTCGTCAGAAACAAAGCAAGCCTGACGGTTGTTTCCACGTT
>DAOUUW010000227.1 GCA_030667965.1 Deltaproteobacteria bacterium | reverse complement strand
TAACGGCACCACCAGGTTGACCCCCTCCCGCGCCTGAACCATTGTCTGATAGACAAGAAAGGAAGGATGACTGGTAATGACTTCGTCTCCCACCGAAACAAAGGCACGGATGAGGAGATCAATGACCTCGTTTGAGCCGTTACCAAAAACAAGTTGCCCGGCCTGCACATCAAGTTTCTTTGACAATGCACTGGCCAGATAATAGCAACTGCCGTCAGGGTAACGGTGCAGAGAGGACAAAGCACCGGAAATCGCTTCAAGGGCCTTTGGGGAAGGACCCAGCGAATTTTCATTGGATGCCATCTTAATGGAGCCGGAGATGCCGTACTCCCGCTCCAGTTCCTTTAAAGGTTTGCCCGGAGGATAGGGAATAAGGGTTTCTATGTTTTGACTGACTGAAAGTTTCATAACTTTTTAGGATTTTAGGTTGAAGGATGAAGGTTTTTAGAGTGAAGGCTTTTTACCGACAATATCAAGACGTTTTTCAAGGTTATAACCAACCTTCAAAAGCTTTTTTTCGGCAAAATGTGCTCCCTGGATCTGCATACCTATAGGCAGACCGGCGCTGCTGAAACCGCAGGGCACGGATAATCCGGGGATACCGGCCAGGTTGGCGGGAATGGTCAACACATCGGAAAGATACATGCTGAGCGGATCATGACTTTTTTCACCTATCTTCCAGGCCGGGGAGGGAGTGACCGGAGAAACAAGCACGTCGCAGTCGACAAAGGCCTTTTTATAATCCTCAATGATCAAGGTGCGTACCTGGGAGGCCTTTTTATAATAGGCATCATAATAGCCCGATGAAAGAGCATATGTTCCCATGATAATGCGCCGCTTCACCTCGTCGCCAAAACCCTGTGAGCGTGTCCGCTTATACATGTCAAGCAGGGAGTCGGCTTCCATGACCCGCATGCCGTATTTGACCCCGTCGTAGCGGGCAAGGTTTGAGCTGGCCTCGGCAGGAGCAATAATATAATAGGCGGCAACACCATATTCGGTATGGGGCAGAGATACCTCGCGAATTATAGCTCCGGCATCGCCTAATTTTTCCACGGCGTTTTTAACCGCAGCTTCCACCTCCGGATCAAGACCTTCGCCAAAATACTCCTGCGGAATGCCGATGATCATACCCTCAAGGCCGTCGATTAGAGAGGCGCAGTAATCGGGAACTTCACAGTTGACGGAAGTGGAATCCCTGCGGTCATAGCCGCTAATGACGTTCAGCATCAGTGCACAGTCGGTGACATCTTTGGTCAAAGGTCCGACCTGGTCCAGGGAGGAGGCATAGGCCAGCAGGCCAAAACGGGAAACACGTCCATAGGTCGGCTTTAAGCCGACAATGCCGCAATGGGAGGCCGGTTGGCGAATGGACCCTCCGGTATCGGAACCCAGGGACGCGATACATTCATCGGCCGCAACAGACGCGGCGGAACCGCCGCTTGAGCCGCCGCAGATAAAATCAGGCTTCCACGGATTTTTCGGCACGCCGTAGACACAGTTTTCATTGGCCGAACCCATGGCAAATTCATCCATGCTCGTCTTGCCGACTATGACTGCTCCGGCCTGTTCCAGCTTTTCAACAACAGTGGCATTATAAGGAGGCACAAAAGGCTCAAGAATCTTTGAACCCGCCGTGGTACGTAATCCTTTTGTACAGAGCACGTCCTTTATCGACAACGGGATGCCGCACAGGGGGCCGCCTTCACCCATTTCAAGCTGTCTGCCGGCCTCCGCCGCCTGAAGCAGAGCCTGCTCTTTATTCAAGGTGATAAAGGCATTGACACGATCCTCCACGGACTCAATACGATCAAAAACCGCCTCTGTCAAATCGAGGGGGGTCACCTCTTTACGGGCCAGCAAACCCTGCAATTCATGAATTGTTAAAGCATATAAATCCATAGTCCTCAATCTCTTTATTTAAACCACGGAGCTCACAGAGCGAGCTGAGAAAAAAATAAATAAACTCTGTGTCTGTGAGCTCTGTGATTCTTTGCGGAATGACATTTTGTCCCGAAAGACGGAAAAATCAAATAATGCGGGGAACTACAAACACTTCGCCATTCTGGCGCGGCCCGTTTGCCAGAGCATCGTGCTGGGGCAAAGAGGGCTGCATTTCATCCTCTCTAAAAGCGTTTGTGAGGGACAGCGCGTGGGTCGTGGCTTTCACATTTTCCGTATCGATTTCATTGAGCTTGGCCACATAGCCGAGGATTTTGTCAAGTTGACCCGTAATTGCCTCAACTTCAGCATCATCAAGCTCAAGACGGGCTAACTGGGAAACCTTAATAACTTCTTCTTTTGAAATATTCATTTTTTTTTAATTCCGCGATGTAAGTATAGCCGAAAAGACGTCGACAACAGCCGGTTCAAACTGGGTGTTGACGCAGGCTCGTAACTCTGCCAGGCCCTCTTCTTTAGTCATATTGAGCTTATAGCTTCTTTTAGAGGTCATGGCATCAAAACTATCGGCAACCGTAACAATTTTGGTCAATAAATTTATCTCATCCCCTTTCAGACCGTCCGGATATCCCCTGCCATCCATTCTTTCGTGGTGATGGCGGACTATTTCTCCTTCCTGATCAAGGAAATCCAGAGGTTTAATGATATTCTGGCCTATTTCCGGATGTTTCTTCACCAGAACCCACTCTTCATCGGTCAGGGGACCGGACTTCTGGATGCAGCTGACGTCAATGACAAGTTTGCCTATATCATGGAGCTGACATGCCCTGGTGACGACATCGATTTCTTTTTTGGAAAGCGCCATGGCTTTACATATCAGGCGGGAAAATTCCGTTACCCTTTTGGTATGACCTGCCGTGTACGGATCTTTTTCTTCCAGGGCGGTATTTAAGGTGATAATCGTATTAACTGATGAGATTTCGAGATGGTGGCTGTATTTTTTAAGCAGGATATTTTTTCCCGCAAGCTCCCTGGTTTTTTTCCTGACTTCCTTTTCCAGGTTTTCCTTGTAATCTTTTTCCCGGCGTACAAAAAGCCTTTTTTCAATGGCCCGGCGAATTTTCACCTCAAAAAAATCAAGGTCCTCTATGGGTTTGGCTATAAAATCATACGCACCGAGATTGATTGCCTTAACGGCATAATCCATGGAACCGCCGCCGGTCAAAAAAATCACCGGGATTTCCAACTCCCGTTTATTAAGTGCTTTGATGGTGTCAAAACCATTCATGCCGGGCATATTGATATCTAAAATAATTGTATCAATATCGTCGTTGACAACATCAAGCACCTCCTTGCCATCGGTGACGGCTTGCACCTTGTGGCCGAAGAGCTCCAGAATTTTTACCACGGCGTCACGCACAAGTGGGTCGTCATCCGCCACAAGAATGTTGCTCTGCTTCCGCGATTTCAGATAATCTGCAAACGCCATGCAAAAACCTTAATTTTTTCGTATGTATTCAGGTGTTCAGGTTAAAGGCTGAAGGCTGAAGGCTGAAGGCTGAAGGAAAACCCAACAATCTCCAATGGAGATTAGAGTTGAATTTTACCCAAATAGCTCAAAATGGCTCTAATTTCATTGTGATTACCATCGGAATTCAGCCATTCATCAGTGCAGTGCTGTAGGAGCGGCTTTAGCCGCGAAAAGGGCTGGCAAGGAGATGAAACTGCTTGCTTGCCAACCCAGAAAATTCGCGGATAAATCCGCTCCCACCCTCATTCTTCGCCAGTTATTTACGCAGGAGGCTGAAAATTAGTG
>DAOUUW010000184.1 GCA_030667965.1 Deltaproteobacteria bacterium | reverse complement strand
TTTTTAAGGATAGAAAAAAAGACCGTTTCATCGTTTCAAGATGAAACGGTCTTTTTTTATTTATGGTGCAAGTATGATACTCTCGCAAAAAATCAACATTGACTGGGAATTGTCATTCCCGTGAAAACGGTAATCCAGTCATTCCGATACGTTGCAGATTCCCTCCTGCGAGGGAATGACTACAGGATGTACTTTTTATGAGACCCTCAAGTATATCTTCAGCATTATTCAAAAAATATCACGCTCTCATTTAGATAAAAATTCCGTGGCATTTGTTGACATTTGTGGCAAAATAAAGCGTTTTGCAGGTGCGCAAGCCTGATGTCTCTTTTCTGGAATGTTATTTGACTGAAGAACGGTTTCTTCTCTTTTCCGGCAGCGTGCCGCTTCCCTGAAATTTTAAATCTACAGATTGGTTAGATGAATCTACTTTATGCAGCCTTATTAGGCATTTTGCAGGGTATTACCGAGTTTTTGCCCGTATCCAGTTCCGGACATCTGGCTCTTGCCGAGGCTTTTTTTGACATTGAAGAGGCAGGTCTCACCTTTGATATTGCCCTGCATATGGGGACGTTGATTGCCATTCTCATTTACTTTCGGCAGGATTTTTTAAATCTTTTTGCCGCGCTGCTTGGTAGTGGAACAAGGGAGGCAACGGAGCAGGGGCGGCGCATGTGCCTTTATATCTGTCTGGGCAGCATCCCTGCCGTTGTTTTCGGCCTCCTTTTTGGCCATGCGGCGGAAACACATTTTCGTGGTCCCGCAACCATCGCTTTTACCCTTTCGGCGGCTGGTTTTTTTCTGTGGCTGGCTGAAAAAAAGGGTATACGCAGCAGAAATTTTTCCTCCATCACTTTGAAGGATGTCGTGATTATCGGTTTTTCCCAGGCACTTGCCCTGATTCCCGGAGTGTCCAGAAGCGGCAGCACCATTACGGCGGCTCTTTTTCTCGGTTTGGATCGGTCCTCCAGTGCCCGTTTTTCGTTTTTACTTTCAGCACCAATCATTTTTGGGGCAGGCGTGTATAAAATTCCGGATATTATGCAGCAGGGACTTGACCTGAACCAGATAATTTTTTATGTAATCGGCTTTTTTTCCTCGGCAATTTCAGGCTATATGGTTATCTCCATACTGATGCGGTTTGTTCGCACGAGATCATTGGCTGTTTTCGCTTATTATCGTTTTGTTTTGTCGGCAATAGTGGTTGCTGCTTTATTGCTGGGGTATTAGTTTAGTTAAAAGTTAAAAGTTAAAAGTTAAAAGTGCAGTTGCTTTATTTTTTGATAAAATACGTTTTCCAGGGGTTTTGGCCCTCGGCAAGCAAAACTTGAATGGATACGATTGTGGATATGAATGAATTGCCTGACAAGGCCCGTGATGTACTGAAACGAATCAAGAAAAAATATAAGGTAGGTTTTCAGCCCCTGCGGGTCAGGGACGTTGAGTTGCAAATTCTCCAGGTAACCGATCTTGAACATCTTCTGGCCGGTAAAGATCCGTTTGACGATGTGTCTACTTTCCCTTTCTGGGTCAAGTTGTGGGAGGCGTCATTGATGCTTTCCGATATCATGGCCACTTTGCCCGTAAAGCCGGGGCAGACCCTGCTTGAGCTTGGCGCAGGGCTGGGAGCGCCCGGGCTTGTGGCGGCATCAAGGGGACATAAAGTGACGTTGAGCGATTATGAACCCCATATCCTTGACTTCCAACGGGTCAGTGCAGCAGCAAATGGTTTACATGATGTTGCATTCAGGATGATTGACTGGACAAAGCCGCCTGAAATGGAGCCCTTTGATACTATTATCGGCGCGGAAATACTCTTCAGGGATGAATTTTTTCAGCCCCTGTTGAATGTCTTTGATAACTATCTTGCCCCTGACGGAACCATATATATTGCCCATGATGTGCGGCGCAAAAGTGTTCCCATGTTTCTGGAGGTGGCTCAGAAAGATTATGAGGTTGCGGTAAAGGCGCAGAAAATGAACTCGGAAGATGGGGAGATGACAATTCTTATCAATAGGCTGAGAAGAAAGTAAAAAATGCCGATTTATGAATATGAGCATATTGGCGATGGTTGTGAGCTCGGCAAACATTTTGAGAATAGCCAATCGATAAACAGCGAAAAACTGACTCAATGCCCGCAATGCGGCGAGTCGGTGAAAAGGATTGTTTCCGTTTTTTCCGTCAGTATTCCGACAACCAACAGCGATTTGAAAAATAAGGGGTTTACCAAGCTGGTGCGTCGCGATAATGGGGTGTATGAAAATGTTACGGCCACTGGCAAGGAAAGTAAAATATGGGACGCCGGCAAACCGGAAACCATGCCTGATCTGAAGTCCAAGATCCGGGATTAGACTCTGTATGCCTGGCACTATGGACTGGAATAAACTCTGGCAGGACGCCCGTACCCGGAAAACCTGGAAAAAGAAAAAAAAAGGTGACTGGGACAGGAGAGCGGCAGGCTTTGCCAAGAGAAACAGAGACTCCGATTATGCTGAGCAGTTTCTGCAGCTTATGAAGCCGCAATCTCATTGGCGGGTACTTGATGTGGGATGTGGGCCGGGCACCCTTGCTATTCCCATGGCTGGCCAGGTCAAATCTGTGACAGCGCTTGATTTTTCTTCGGCCATGCTAAATGAATTGCGACAAAAGGCCATCGATAAAAAGATATCAAATGTATACCCTTTGCAGGCCTGCTGGACGGATAACTGGCTGGAACTTGATATTCAGCCCCATGAGGTGGCGGTCAGTTCGCGCTCCCTCTCGGTATTTGACCTGAAAGGAGCCCTTGAAAAGCTGAACAGTTGGGCTTTGGAAAAGGTGTTCATTGCCGATCGGCTAGGCAGCGGCCCTTTTGATCCGGACCTGTTTGCAGCATTAAACCGTCCCTTTGATCCGGGTCCTGATTATATTTTCACGGTGAATATTCTCTATCAAATGGGTATTCATCCATCCATTGATTATATTGAAGTGGACAGTGAGAAAACGTTCAGGTCTCGTGATGAGGCAGTTGCCGGCTGCCGCTGGATGTTTGATGACCTGAGTCCGGCAGAGGAAAAAAATCTTGCCGCCTTTGTTGATGAGCGGCTGGAAAAAAAGAAAGATGGACATTTCAGCCTGAAACGCCGTTTACCTGTGAAATGGGCCTTCATCTCCTGGAATAAGTGAGCATAATTGGGCATGAAAATGTATCTCACAAAGGCACAGAGTTCACAGGGTTTCTCTCTCTCTGTGTCTCTGTGAACTCTGTGAGATATTTTTAGGTAGGAAGATGATGAATGATTACGATGTCATCATAATAGGCGCCGGCCATGCGGGGTGCGAGGCGGCGCTTGCCGCCGCCCGCATGGGCTGCAAAACAGCTGTCATTACCATTAATGCCGACACCATAGGCGCCATGTCATGTAATCCGGCCATTGGCGGCCTGGCCAAGGGGCACCTGGTCAAGGAAATAGATGCCCTTGGTGGCGAGATGGCCAAAAACATAGATGCCACTGCCATCCAGTTCAGAAGGCTGAACACCAGCAAGGGACCGGCAGTGTGGTCCTCACGCGCCCAGGCCGATCGCCTCCTTTACAGGCTGCGCATGAAATCCATCATGGAGAATCAGCAGAATCTTGATATTAAGCAGTCTGTTGCGGACCGCCTGCTGATTGAGGACGGCAGAATTTGTGGAGTGGTTACCTCTCTTGAGGAAACCCTTTACTGCAGGGCGGTGGTTATCGTCACCGGTACCTTTTTAAACGGGCTCATCCATATTGGGTTAAAATCATTCCCCGCAGGACGACAGGGCGATGTGCCGTCCATTTCTCTGGCTGAAAATCTGAGACAACTCGGCTTTAGTATGGGTCGAATGAAAACCGGAACCACACCCAGGCTTGACGGGACCACTATTAATTATGATGAGCTTGAGGCCCAGTACAGCGACGATCCGCCCAACCTTTTTTCATTCTCCAGCTCAGGTCCTCCCAAACTGCCGCAGAGGCCCTGTTATATCACCCATACCAATGAGAAATCCCATGAGATCATCAGGTCCGGCACTGACAGATCGCCCATGTACGCTGGAATTATTGAAGGTGTGGGCGCGCGCTACTGTCCTTCTATCGAAGACAAGGTTATGCGTTTCCCAGAGAAAATACGACACCAGATTTTCCTTGAACCGGAAGGACTCGACACGGTGGAGGTGTATCCCAACGGGATTCCCACAAGTCTGCCTGTTGATGTGCAGCTTGACATGCTGCACAGTATCAAGGGTTTGGAACATGTTAAGATGATTCGTCCCGGCTATGCCATAGAATATGATTATGTTGATCCGTTGGAGTTACATCCATCCCTTGAAACAAAACGCGTTCATGGTCTTTTCCTTGCCGGACAGATCAACGGAACCTCCGGCTACGAGGAGGCGGCAGCCCAAGGGTTGATGGGGGGTATAAATGCTGTCATGTATTGCCGTGGGGAAGAGTCTCTTGTTTTGGATCGCTCCCAGGCGTATATAGGAGTTCTTGTTGACGACCTGGTCACCCGGGGGACCAAAGAGCCCTATCGACTTTTTACCTCCAGAGCCGAATACCGTCTGCTTCTGCGGGAGGATAATGCTGATTTACGCTTACGCGATATTGGCCGCCGTCTGGGGCTTGTGGATGATGAGACCTATGCAGCTTTTGAAAAAAAACGTGCAGCTATCAACAGGGCAATTATCCTCCTGGACGAAACCAGGGTTAAGCCGGGTTTGGAAATCAACGGTCGCCTTGAGGAAAGGGGTATGTCTCCGTTAAAAAAGATGGTTTCCCTGTCCACCCTGTTGCGCCGTCCTGAGTTAACTATTGATGATCTGGCGCCCATAACCGGGCTTGACATTAATTTTGATCCTGCCGTTAAACTTGAAGTGCAGCAGCAGGCCAAGTATGAAGGGTATATAAAGCGCCAGCAGGAGCAGGTTGATCGTTTTAAAAAACTTGAATATGTCAGTCTGCCGAAAGGTATGGAATACACAGGCCTGCCGGGCTTGTCCCATGAGGTTGTGGAAAAGCTGAACCGTATTCAACCTCATTCCCTCGGACAGGCCTCCCGGATTTCAGGTATTACTCCGGCAGCTATTTCCGTTCTTCAGGTCTATTTGAAGAAAGAAAAATTGTTGTAAGGAAAAAGCACATGAAGTCGCTTTCTTTTGCGGTCTTTTTTCGACATTTTTGACGAGAATAACGTTTTATGTCGACAGGATTTTGTTGTCGATTTGTTTTGGACTTCGTATTTCTCTACAAAAGCGCTTAAAATCTCACGGATCCGTATGGCATGAAGAATGCTATATTCTTTGTATATTCTTTGTATATTCAGGTGTTCAGGTAAAAGGCTGAAGACTGAAGTAAAATCAAACAATCCCAATGAAGATCGGAGTTGAATGTTACCCAAATAGCTCAAAATGGCTCCCATTTCATTGTTTTTATCCTTCAGTCTTCGGCCTTCAGTCTATCTACCTGAATAAGTTACCTTTTATAAAAGAATATGGAGCCATTGCATGCGTTTTATTCTGAAATTTTTATTTATCATCCTGTTTTTTCCGCACCCATTATTCGCCGACGTGCTTGTCGGGCGGATTATTGCCGTTGATGCGCAAAAGGGGGAAATGATTCTTGTTTCCCCGCAATGCAGTTCGTGTCAGTCGTCCACGCCTTGCCCCTGCGGCGAAAAGACTGATATGCAAATGCGGCAGGATTTTAAACGGGCTGTTGTTTCTTTTTCCGGGCCGATTCCCTGTTTTGCTAAACCCCATTCCATAGTTCGGGTCTGGGGGAAATTTGACGG
>DAOUUW010000219.1 GCA_030667965.1 Deltaproteobacteria bacterium | reverse complement strand
TAATAGCCATTATCAATTGTCAATTATAAATTATCAATTGCTTTTTTCATTTCCTGCCATTTTTTTTCAAGCCTTTTTGCCGACACAGGTATGGTTGTTTTAAGCTCCTGGGCAAACAGAGAGACCTTGTACTCCTCAAACATATACCTGAAACTGTCAATCAACTCTTTCTGATCTGCAGTCAAATGCTCTAAACTCCGGCAGCGAATCATCCTTTCCTGATAACCGGCAAACAGTAAGACTTTTGCCTCGTCCTTGGCTGGATTATGTACTTTACGTTCCATACGGATGAAAATAGCCTTGAGATAACGAGAAATACGTGCCGGCATCGCCCTGTCGATCTTTAATAAAAACCGGGGAGGCAACAGCGCATCCACATCCTGCCTGAAAGACACACAATCTTGGAGGCTAACACCAAAACGGGATTTCTTATGACATTTTTCTTCCATTTCAACAATAAAGTCAAGCACTTCTCGCCTGTCACGCAGCAATTCAACAACCTGCTCCTTCATTTCCATGGCCTGTCGAAAAATTCCGTGCTGTTTCACCTCGCTGACTTTCTGCTCAAATTCATGTCGATCAGGAATCATTCCACTGCGGCAGGAAAAAATCTCCGTCAACACATAGGAGAACAAATCCTCATTGATTTCATCATGGCCGGCAATACCCTGGTAGAGAGCCCAGTAGGTGCGAGGCAAGGCTAAATCCTTTTGTAACGCTTTACACTGTTTAACAAACTGCAGACAATAGAGAGCCCGCAGTCCGGCAACTGTTTTTTCACATCTCTCTTCAGGGCTGCTAAAAAGACGCAGGGCAACTGAACCGTCATCAAGGGCAAGAATGCCGGGATAGGCAAAGCCTGTCAAGTTGCCTTTTTTATCCTTGATGGAGATTTGATCCGGTACCCCGTCAAAATCCCATTCGGTTACCCCATCCTTTTCCCATTTTTTCCGTAATGCCGCATGAGGGATTGCGTCCCTTTCAGGCCGGCTTTTAACCAGCTCGGCAAAATGCTTGGTTTGCGCCACGGTTTTGCCTCCAGGGTCCACCACCCGATACGATATCTTAAGATGCTCGGGCAAGCTGTCTCTGGGCCAGAGATTTCTCTCTATGCTTAGCCGAAAACGTTTAAAAATAAGATCTTCCAGCTGCTGATAGAGCGATCCTTCAAAAGGCATCATTTCAGCCAGTAATATCTCGGCTGTGCGGGGGATGGGAATCAAATTTCTTCGCAGAGACTTGGGTAGCCCTTTTAAGAGAAAGATGATCTTTTCAGGCAAAAGCCCGGGAACCAGCCATTCAAATTTTTCCGCAGAAACATGACCGAGCAGATCAAACGGGATTTTTACACTGACCCCGTCATTATCGCTACCCGGCGAAAAGGAGTAACTGAGAGGCAAGGTCAGCTCGCCGCATTGGGCAGTTTGCGGATAATCGGCAAGTTCATCAACTGCGGGAAGCTGCCTGAGAATATCCTCCTCTTTCATCACCAGATAGTCATCCGCCTTTTTTTTCAAAAAACGAATAAGACTTGCCCTGTCAAAAACATCTGTCGGTAAACGCTTATCATAAAAGTCATACAGCAAAACATCATCCACCAGAATATCACGACGGCGCATGCGGTCTTCCAGATCAGACAATCCGGCGATGAGGTGCAGATTTTTGGCAAGAAAAGCAAAATGACCAGTAAGATCACCTTCGACCAGGGCCGACTGGATAAAAATTTCCCTTGCCTCAACCGGTTTAACCGAACCGAAATTAACCTTCCTGCCCGCCTCCAGCACCAGTCCGAACAGGCTGACTTTCTGCAGGGCCACCACCCGCCCCTGCTTTTTCTCCCAGTGGGGTGACGAATAACTGTACCGGCACAGATCTTTTGCCAGGGGCTCGATCCATTCAGATTTAATAACAGCCACCGTGCGCGCATACAGACGGGATGTTTCCACTAACTCCGCCGCCATGATCCACTGGCCGCCCTTGTTAAACAGGCCGGAACCGGGAAAGACCATGACCTGCTTGTCCTGGCCGCCCTGGTAGATATTTTTTTCCTTTTTCAGGCCGATGGTGCGCAGATTGCCGCTCAAAATAGCCTGATGTATGCTGTCATAGCCTTTTAAATAGGCGGCCTCACCGCTTTCCCCCTTTACGCGACAGGATGATTTGAGAAAATGATGCTGGGTCCTGCTGCTTCCGGCGGTGGCCAGCTGAGCCCAGATCTGCTCGTGGATGTCACGCCATTCACGCATACGCTGGAAGGCCAGAAAATTCTTTTTGCAGAATTTACCTAAGGCGGATTTTGATTTTTTGACCCTGATAAGCTCCTCATAGCTGTCCCACAACAGAAGAAAAGAAAGAAAATCTGAGCGGACGGATTTAAAAGAGGCATGGGCTTCATCTGCCTGGGCCTCCCGTTCGGCTGGCCGGACCCGCGGGTCCTGAATACTTAAGGCAGCGGCAATAATAACCACCTCCCGCAGGCAGCCGTTGTCCCGGGCGGCAACGATCATACGACTGATACGCGGATCAAGGGGAAGATGGGCCATCACCCTGCCCATGGGGGTCATTTTTTTCTGCCTGGTGATGGCTCCAAGCTCAATGAGCTGGTTATAACCGTCATTCACAGCCCGTGGCGTGGGAGGATCAATAAAAGGAAAATTCTTCGGACTGCCGAGTTGCAGCGAAACCATGCGCAGGATGACCTCGGCCAGATTTGAACGGATAATTTCCGGCGGGGTAAATTCCGTTCTGTTGTGGTAATCCTCTTCAGAGAAAAGACGTACGCACACCCCCGGCCCAACACGGCCGCATCGCCCGGCACGCTGATCGCAGCTCGCCCGGGAAATGCGCGTCACGGGCAGCTTGGTCGTCCCTGCCCGCACATTATATGAGGAAATACGGGCAAGACCGGTATCCACAACATAACGAATGCCCGGCACGGTGACCGATGTTTCAGCAACATTGGTGCAGACAACAATTTTACGGGCCGTGGAATTTTGAAAAATACGATTCTGATCAGCACCGGATAAACGACCGAACAGGGGAAGAATAAGGGGCACCCCTTCCCTGATGCCCAATCGCGGCCCATCGTTGCGCCACCGTTTGCCGATAATTTCCACGGTATCACGAATATCTCTTTCCGTTGGCATGAAAACGAGCATATCCCCGCCGGATCGATGTCTGCAAAGCTCCATCACCTTGTCAACCGCCTGCTCCACATAGCTCCTGTCTGCATCAAGACCCTCTGCCCCCTGCTCTTCGTCCACGGTGTAACGGATTTCCACGGGGAAAGTACGGCCGCTTACCTCGATAACCGGAGCATTGTCAAAGGCAACGGAGAATTTTTCCGTATCAATGGTGGCCGAGGTGATGAGGATCTTTAAATCACGCCGCTTTGTGACCAGTTTTTTCAGAATACCGAGTAAAAAATCAATATTCAGACTGCGCTCATGGGCCTCATCAATAATAATGGTGTCATAGGCCTTTAAAAAACGATCTCCCTGTGTCTCAGCCAGCAGGATACCGTCCGTCATGAACTTGATACGGGTATCAGGACCGCTGCGATCCCTGAAACGAATTTTATAGCCAACAAGATGGCCAAGCTCTGCCAATTCATCACGAACCCTTGCAGCCACAGATGTTGCGGCAAGCCTGCGCGGCTGGGTACAGCCGATCATCTTCTTTTTTCCCCAACCCACCTCAAGGCACATCTTGGGAAGCTGGGTGCTTTTACCCGAACCGGTATCACCTGCAATAATAACGACCTGATGCCGGCGTATTGCTTCTATTATCCGCTCTTTTTCAGCGGATATTGGCAGATTGGGTAGGTAAGAAATGGTATTTTGCATAAATGGGGTTTAATTCTGGTAGTTGGTTTATTTTTATGAAACCGACGATAAATAAAAAGGAAAGAGCCGTCAAGCGCAAGGGGTGATATTGCATAAGGGATTTCAAAGCCAACAGAAATTTGTTTATTACCACGAAGCACACGACGAAATGATATTTTCCCCTTTTTTTAAGTTGTTACTTCGTGCTCTTCGCGGGCTTCGTGGTTAATAACAACTATCAGACAAAACAATATGTGATTACCATCGAAATTCAGCCATTCATCATGTACACCCTGCTGTAGGAGCGGCTTTAGCCGCGAAAAGGGCTGGCAAGGAGATGAAACTGCTTGCTTGCCAACCCAGAAAATTCGCGGATAAATCCGCTCCCACCCTCATTCTTCGCCAGTTATTTACGCAGGAGGCTGAAAATTAGTG
>DAOUUW010000032.1 GCA_030667965.1 Deltaproteobacteria bacterium | reverse complement strand
TCTTTGTTGGGAGGGTAATTGTTAAGTATACACTCTTGTACGGTCATGTTCGTCTCCTTTTTCTTTTGTAGAAAAAACAGGACGTTGATGACCGAATCATACCATACTTTCGGTTTCTGTTTTGTTACGTATAATCAGGAAGCATCTTAAGTTGCATTTTTGCTTAAATGGTTAAGATTGCCAATGGCTCCCTCTTAAAGTTATTTTCAGAAATAATGCAAAAATAGGTATATTTACCTGTTTTCAAATGCCTTTGAATGTGATTCAATAATTTGTGAGGGTGGCGTCGAGATGAATCAGGAAATATATCAAGTTTCCTTCTGTTCTCTCTGGCTTGAGAGCGCCAGTGGATATCTATATCCGTTGCCTTCTTCTAATTCCTGATCATCTATCTGAATTTTAATTTCATATTCAATAAATTTTGTGATAGCATTTTTAAAATAGCTTTTGAATTCCACAAGGAATTGGAACTGATTATTTCTTAGGATAAAATGGCGGCTATCTTTAGCTCGGATGATAAATATGTTTATCCTCAAATTATTTGTTTAGGAAGTACCCAGTGAAACTAATGCCCAAATTGGCCTCTAAAGAAGTTAGTCTATTCTTAATATGGTTTCTCTTTTTTTGGACGATTGCGATTTTGTTGAGCCTAATATGGAACATTATTGCAATCCGAAATACTGCTCTAGAGATTTCCCTTGGCCACGCAAGGGAATCTTTTAATAAAGATCTTCTCGTTCGCCGCTGGAATGCCTCACATGGTAGCGTATATGTGCCTGTAACAGAAAAAACCAAACCGAATTCCTATCTTTCCATTTCAGAAAGAGATATTCTTACGCCCTCCGGCAGACAGTTGACCATGGTTAATCCTGCTTATATGACCCGACAACTCTATGAGATGGCTCTTGAATCTGGTGATCGCATAGGACATATCACTTCCCTGAACTCGATCCGCCCGGAAAATAGGCCTGATGAATGGGAAACTGAAGCATTAAGAAGATTTGAGGATGGCAAGACAGAAGTTTACAGTATAATTGAGCAAAATGGTAAAGACTATTTGAGGCTTATGCGGCCATTACAAACAGAAAAAGCCTGTCTCATATGCCATGCGCAACAAGGCTATTCAGAAGGAATGATCCGTGGCGGTATAAGTGTTATGGTTCCTGTGCCGCCTTGGAATAAAATAGACTGGAAAAACAATATTGAACTTTTTGGTGCTCATTTCCTTTTGTGGATCATAGGACTTGTTATGTTCGCTTTGGGAGGGAATAGAATCAATAATGCTATACAGCAGCGCCAAAAGGCGGAACAAGAACTTGCCGAGGCAAATTTGGATCTAGAAAGCAAAGTTACTCTGCGAACCATGGAATACGAGGAAGCTAATGAACAACTTAAAGATGAGATTGCTGCTCGTCTAAAAATACAGGAAGAATTAAAAAATTCTGTCAAACAGTGGCGAGAGACATTCGATGTGATGAGTGATTTTGTATCTGTTCATGATAATGATATGAAGTTTGTAAAAGTGAATAAGTCTCTTGCAAATTTCCTCGGGAAAAAACCGAAAGAACTGATCGGGAAGTATTGTCATGAGTTCATACATAATACTCAAGAGCCTTGGCCAACCTGCCCACATTTAAAGGCTATTGGAAAGCAGGAAATGGTCACCGAAGAAATAGAAGAGCCATACTTAGGGAAAACTCTCCTTGTTACCTGTTCTCCAATTTTTGATCAAAAGGGTGTGCCAACAGGAACTGTTCACGTTGCAAGAGACATTACTGATCAAAAACTTGCCCAGCAAGAAAAAGAAGCATTTATCAAGAAACTTCAAGCTACATTAGACGAAATCAAGGTTTTAAGAGGCATATTACCAATATGTTCTTTTTGTAAAAACATAAGAAACGATGAAGGTTATTATGAGCAGATAGAAGAATATATCCACAAACATTCTGGGGTGGATTTTAGCCACACAATTTGTCCCACTTGTGCGAAGGAGCATTACCCAGAAGAGTATGCGTCTATTATGAAAAAAAATGGTGAATAAATTTAACCTTTCTTGCCAGAAAATATCACAGATTTTTATACGAGCATTAAGATTTCCATATCCAATCTCAGGATTTTCTCAATTACCTCCAAGTTTAGGTTCCTACTGTTAAGTAAGGGATCTGAAGGGGAAACCGAATACCCGATAATGTTTCATTTGCTGCCATAAATTACTCAAAAAACCCGTAAAAACCCCTATTCCCGGTCTGTGAATCATATCGGTTTTTGAGCCATTTCTATTACCAGTATGTGAGCAAAACATATACTGGTTGAAGATGTTGCAATGGTAAATTCGCGGCCTGGTTCTTGGGAGGGGTCGAATATGGATCGAATTTTACAAAGTCATGGGTTTTTAATAAAGACTGAAATAATGGTGCCACGGACATTCGTGCGAAAATGCACGATAAGGGCCAATAAAAATCGGGTGATATGCTCCATCAGTGCATTTTCCAGCTCCTGCTCATCATGTTTTTCACGCAACATTAAAAAGTCGAAGTTATATGAATCTTTCAGTGTCTGGCGGGCAAGGTCTGAATGCGGAGCTGGTAAAGCTGTTTGAAAATTAGTGATGGCTTTACCTGAATGGCGGTAAAGGCCACTTTCAATCTGATGGGTTAAGATTGCTCGCGACCAACTGTTTTGAATGGTTTTTTGAGCATAGAAGACGGCTTCGTCGGTGTTTTTTATTTTGCCGATAATGACCAGGTTATGTCCCCAAGGAATTTGCGAAACAAGCTGTTGCGCAAATTCCGGTGCATCAGACCAGAAAATATACCACTGACGTATCAACTCCAGGTTTCTTTTGGAGAATCCTTTCATGCCGGGGAATTCCGTCTGCAAATCGCGGCTCATTTGCAGTAAAAAGCCATCACCCCATGCGGACTCTTGTTGCTTGGAGACAATACGTTCGGCCAAGTCCCAATACAGATGCAATAGATCTTGATTGACGGTGACGGCAGCCTTGATTTGCGCGGTTTGGATGCGCTGCTTGATATCCTGGATAAACGCCTTGTAATCATCGGTTTTAATGAGGCCTTGGGTCATATATCCGCCTTTGGTTTTACATCGTTGGCCCGGGAGCCATTTTTTCAGCAGGCGACTCACAGATGGCCCCTCATTGCATGAATGTTGGGGTTACCCCTCTTAGGTAGTTATGTCATGACCATCAACAACGAGTATAATTTGCCATAGAAACGTTAGAAGCAATATATGTGCCTGGAAATAATATTTTTCAAGCTTGGCCGATGACTGGATCTTAAATTTAGGGCAGCGAAGTGGGTAACCCCTTTGCTATAATATCAATTCGTTATTATTGCTTCGCTGCTTTTCTTTCTTTAAATATCGGTAATTGTTGCGGCTTATTTTCGGTTTTCTTTACACTGCCACATTATTGTCTTGCAATAACCTTCGGAAAGATCGTAAACTTAATGAGTTATAAATATAACTCTGCGGGAGTCTTACGGAGGTCTATTTTGAATAGAAAGGAAATAATGGCCATAATCGTTGATTATGACCTGGTTGAAAAATTGGGTGAAGGCCCCCAATCTATCGTTTATAAAGCCTTTCACCAAAAAAAACCTCATCGGCCCTTAACGCTCAAGATTCTAAAAACCACCGCCCTGTCCGAAAATCAAAGAAGACACTTTCTGCAGAAAATCGAGCATCTTAAGGTCTTACATGATACCCAGCTTATCACGCCTTTATCCCTTGAGGTGAGGGGAGATATCCACTTTTTCATTCAGGACTATTTTGAAGGGATTACCCTGGATGAGTGGGCCAAGAAACAGACTAAAATTACTTTAAAGGTTTTTTTCACTCTAGCTTGCAAGCTGGCCGAGGTCCTGAATAAAGTCCATGAAGCAGGGATTATTCATGGTGGCATCAAGCCCCGGAATATATTAGTTAAGACGGAAATCTCCGATATCCGGTTAACTGATTTTATCACCTCCCTTGATGTCAGAGATGTGAGCCATTTCATTTATGACCGTGATTTTGTGGAGGGGACTCTCGTCTATACATCTCCCGAACAGACCGGGCGTATTCACCATAGGGTCGGTTTTTCCAGTGATCTCTATTCCCTGGGGATTACTTTCTATGAACTGTTGGCCGGACGGCTTCCCTTTTTTTCCCCCGACCCCCTGGAATTGATCCATTCTCATCTGGCGGAAGTAGCGCCGCCCGTCCACGAATTGCATCCCGAGGTTCCCCTTGTTGTTAGTAAAATAATAGCCAAATTAATGCTCAAACAGCCCGAGAAACGTTATCAGAGCGCTTCCGGACTTCTGGGCGACCTCAGGCGCTGCCGGGATGAATATTCGGCCACCAATGCGATCAGTGAATTTTCCTTGGGGACTTATGATCGTACCCATCGAGTGGTCTTTATCTCAAAAATGGTGGGGCGCAGCAGAGAGGCGGAAATTATCTTTAAGGAATATGATAAAGCGGCCAAAGGTTTGTTCCGTTGCCTTTTTATCTCCGGACTGCCCGGCATCGGCAAGACCCGCTTGATTCAAGAACTGCAGAAACCAATCGTAGAGCACCGGGGCTATTTTACCTCAGGGAAATTCGATGTCTATCAAAAGAATGTTCCATATAGCTCCCTTATCCAGGCCTTAAGAGGTCTGGTAAGGACCTTTTTAACGGAAAGCGATGAAAGAGCCGCTCTCTGGCGGCAAAAGATTATTCGGGCGATTGGAAACCATGGCCGGATGATCACCGACGTAATCCCGGAACTGGAGATCCTGATCGGGCCTCAACCGGAGGTTCCGCCGCTTCCTCCGGTAGAATCCAGAAACCGCTTCCATGATGTCTTTGGCCGCTTTTTGACCTGCCTGGCCAGCGAAAAACACCCCCTGGTGCTTTTTATCGACGATCTTCAGTGGTGCGATGTGGACTCTTTTGATTTTCTGGCCAACATTTTTAGCAACTACAAGGAGCATCCATACATCTTTCTGACCGGGGCCTATCGTCATAATGAGGTGGATTCAAGCCATCCCCTGGCAAAGCTCATAAAAAACATTAGTGTAAACGGCCAACCCCTGCAAGAAATCAGGCTGGAACCTCTTAAACCCGAGCGCTGCTATGAGATGGTCTCCTATATCCTTGATTCGCCTCTTTCGCAAACCAAGATCTTGGCCGCTTTTATAACCAAACTCGCTGAAGGAAATCCTTTGTTTGTAAACGAGATGCTGTCCTATCTCTATAATGAAGATCTGCTCCTGTTAGATGGAAACAGACAATGGCAATGGGACATGGATAAGATCCGGCAGTCTGATATGCCGTCCACGGTGGTGGGGCTTTTCAGCGCCAAGGTACAAAAGCTGCCTCCGGATACTGTTGACCTGCTCGAATACTGCGCCTGCATGGGAAACCGCTTCACACCGGATGAAATTGCTCTGACCAGAGAAATTTCATTATTGATTACGTTTGAGAGGTTAAAGTCGGCCTTGGGGCAGGGTCTTCTGGTAGAAAGCAAGGATCAATTGCAATTCGTTCACGACCGGGTACAGGAGGCGGTTCTCTCTGCCATAAAACCTGAAAGGCGGCGGCAGATACATTGGCAGATAGGAACCCATCTCCTTTCTTCTGTTCCCGAAGGGGCGGATCTGGAAAAACTGGACAGCCTCTTTACCATCGCCTCCCATCTGAACCTGGGAAAGGAGAGTCCCCCGGACAAAGAAACCGCCTTCCGATTGTCGGAAATCAACTATCATGCCGGTAACAAGGCCCTGGATTCGCTGGCCACAGTAGCGGCCGATGAGTATTTTCTGCAAAGCCTTGCGCTTCTGCCGGATGATTGCTGGGAGACACACTACGATATCACATTTAAAATATACCAGAAACTGGCAAAGACGGAGTTGATGTGCGGAAGATATGAGAAGTCGGAAAAACTGCTCAATCAATTATTGGAGTGTGCCGAAACCGATCTGGACAAGGCGGAGGCCCTGGCCGAACAAACCACCTCGCTCTCATCCATAGGCAATTTTATCAAGGCCATTGAAACCGCTAACCGCGGTCTCGCCTTTTTCGGAAAGTCTATCCCGGATTTGCCTGATCTGGCGGAGAAAAGACGTGAGCAGATAATGCACGAAATAAACTCTCAACATGCCGATGTCTGGGATACCATCCTGCATATGCCGTTTACCAGGGAAAGGAAGAGCAAGATCGAACTGGCCTTCTATAGTGAACTTATTCCGGACCTGTACATGTCCGGCCTGGTGCCCCAAATGTATCTTTCGGCCGTGCAGTCTACCCAGTACTGCTTAGAGGGCGGCATGGATGAATCGGCGATTTACTCTTTTTCAATCATGGGTCTTTATCTGGGGGAACAGGGAGAATTCGAACAGGCCTTCCGCTATGAAGACCTGGCCCGTAACCTGTCGGAAAAATATCCCAACACCTGCGGCGCCACCCGGGGAATGAACGGGGTTGTCTGGTGTAACATGCATTCGAGGAGTCATCCCGAAGAAGTGGTTAAATATTGTCTAAAATCGATCCTGTCCGGAAAGAACTGCGGTGACCTGTATAATGCCGGGCTTTCCTACGGTCCTTTGATGTGGAACCTGCAGGTGCAGGGGGCCGACTTGTCGGCCATTGATGAGTATGCCGGGGAATGTTTCCAGTTTTCTCAGAAATATCAGTTGGCCTTTTCCGTTGGCCTGGCCGAGGCCATGCAGGCCGGGTGGATTGCGCCGATGAAGAAAAATTATAGGCCCATCCCCATGGAGGAGAAGGTTAAAAAATGGGAGCAAGACAATCATGTCGCCTCGGCAGGAAGTTATTATGTGCTCATGGCCGTGAGTTCTTATTACTTCGGAAATTATGAAAAGGCTCAAGAGTATTTACTTGAAGTCAGAAAATATCTGACCGGACTTACCGATAATGTACTGAAGCGGCAGTGGTATGTATTTCAGGTGCTGAATGCCATCCGGCTGTTTGAAAAAGGGCTCATTTACCAAAGCAAGGAAGAATTACTGTCCCATATTCAACCAATCATCGAGAAGATTGAGACCTGGACCCGGTTGGGGCCTACGTTAAGGCCCTATCTGGCCTTTGCCTATGCTGAACTGGAAAGAGTTACCGGGGAGTACAGAAAGGCCCGAAGCCTCTATTTTGATGCCATAGCCATGGCCCATACACAGAGATACACTCTGCTGGAAGGCCACCTTAATGAATGCCGGGGAGAACTTCTCAAGGCATCCGGTGTGGAGACGGCCGGGGTCTATTTGCAGGAGGCCGCCCGTCTGTATGAAAAATGCCATGCCGAGCGTAAAGAGGCCTTTCTTCTGGAGAAACATCCGGAGTATTTTATCGAGGAAACCCCGGCCCACATGCCGAACGGGGCAGAATCCACCGGTTACATCCTCCCCAGTCTGGATATTGATTACCTTATGAAATCCTCACTGGCTCTCTCGGAAGTGATGGATCTCGATACCTTGTTGAAAAAGATCATGAACGTGGTTCTGGAGGCCTCGGGGGCACAGCACGGGTACCTTTTGACCGAAGATGATGACGGCCTGATGGTTCGGGCTGAAAGCCACGTCACCGAAAAAGACGTGGTCCGGACCGTCAAATATAATCTAAACGAGGCCACGGATCTTTGTAAGGCTATTGTCCGTTATGTACACCGAACCAAAGAAAAGGTGGCCTTAAATAATGCTTCGGAAGAGGGGGAGTTCAAGGATAATCCCGAGGTTTTGGCCCTTAAGCTTAAGTCCGTCCTTTGTCTGCCTTTGGTCAAGCAATCTCAACTGGTTGGAATTCTCTATCTCGAAAATCGTTTGGCCGACCTGATTTTCACTTCAGAAGAGGCAAAGACTACCGAACTCCTGGCCTCCCAGGCGGCCATCTCTCTGGAAAACGCCCGCCTGGTAGATGAGATGAAAAAGGCGGAGGAGCAAATCAGGGCGTCTCTTGGAGAAAAAGAGGTGCTGCTGAAGGAGATTCACCACCGGGTTAAAAACAACCTGCAGGTCATTTCCAGTCTGCTCAGGCTTGAGTCTGCGCATATCAAGGACAAACAGGGGATTGAGATATTCAAGGAAAGCTGGAACCGGGTCCAATCCATGGCGATGATCCACGAAATATTGTATCAGTCCAAAGACCTCGGCAGGATTGATTTCGCTGAATACACCAGGAACCTTGCCGTTTATTTGTTACGTTCGTATGCGATCTATCCGGAGAATGTGACCCTGGATATAGATGTTGACAATGTCTTCCTGGGTATTGATACGGCTATCCCGTGTGGTTTAATTATAAATGAACTGGTTTCAAATTGCCTGAAGCACGCCTTCCCTGAGGGTAAGAAGGGTAAGATACGTGTCGCGTTTCGTTTGGACAGGAATCCGGCCATGGGGAACATGAAGGCCGGTAAGGAACTTACACTGACGATTAGTGATAATGGCGCCGGCTTTCCGCAAGATTTGGACTTCCGGAACGTAGAGACATTAGGCTTGCAATTAGTGAGCACTTTAGTAAAACAGCTTAAGGGTACGATCGAGCTTGATAGAAGTGGTGGAACAGACTTTAAGATCACTTTCGCCCGTAACGGCTGAAGAAGTTTATGTAATCAATAGATAGGGAAGGCTAAGACCATGGCAAAGACACAGATCCTGATTGTTGAAGATGAAGGCATTGTTGCCAAGGATTTACATAATACCCTGATACATCTGGGATACGAGGTTTCTTCTTGTGTATCTTCCGGAGAGGAAGCCATTAAAAAAACAGCTGAAACGAATGTGGATATAGTGTTGATGGATATCGTGCTGGACGGGGATATGGATGGCGTGGAAGCGGCGGGGCAAATTCGTGCCCGTTTTGATATTCCGGTAATCTACCTTACCGCCTATGCCGATGACAAGACATTGCAGCGGGCAAAGATAACAGAGCCTTACGGCTATATACTCAAACCTTTCCAGGAAAGGGAGTTACACACTGCCGTCGAGATCGCCCTTTACAAGCATATGATGGAAAGGAGGTTAAAAGAGAGTGAACAATGGCTGGCCATTACACTCAATAGTATAGGCGATGCGGTGATAGCCTCCGATAGCCAGGGATTTGTCATATTTATGAATCCCGTGGCCGAGGCCCTGACAGGATGGAAGGAGGAAGACGCAGCCGGCAAACCCCTGAAATGGGTATTTAATATAGTCAATGAGGAAACCGGTAATGAGGTAGAGAATCCTGCCACCAAGGTGCTCCGCGAAGGCGTAATCGTCGGGCTGGCCAATCATACCATATTAATAGCCAAAGACGGAGCGAGACGGGCTATCGATGACAGCGGCGCCCCTATCCTTGATAAAAACGGAAACATTATCGGTGTGGTGCTGGTCTTTCGGGACATTACTGAAAAGAAGAGAATGGAAGAAGAACTTCAGAAAGCGCAAAAACTTGAATCCCTCGGCGTCCTGTCCGGTGGTATCGCCCATGATTTCAACAATGTCTTAACGGGAATTTTGGGTAATATTATGCTGGCAAAGACGCATACAACACAAAAACATAAAGGTTATGAAAGATTGGCCGAAGCGGAAAAGGCATGCCTGCGGGCAAAGGATTTGAGCCAACAATTGCTTACCTTCTCCAGAGGCGGAGCACCTATTAAGAAAATAGCTTCAGCCGGAGATTTACTAAAGGAAGCAGCCTCTTTTGCCCTAAGCGGTTCCAGTGTGCGGTGTGAATTTACGATAGCAGACGATCTCTGGCCGGTTGAAATCGATACGGGACAGATCAGTCAGGTCATCAGCAATTTGATCATCAATGCCAGCCAGGCCATGCCCGAAGGCGGGATAATCAAGGTGCGGGCTGAAAATATGGTTGTCGATGCCGGACAGGCTCTTCCGCTGGAAGAGGGAATGTATATAAAGATATCCATTGAAGATCAGGGTATCGGCATAGTAAAAAAACATCTTTCAAAAATATATGACCCATATTTTACCACCAAAAGTAAGGGGAGTGGTCTGGGGCTTTCGGTTGTCTATTCTATTGTCAAGAAACACAACGGATTTATCGATGTAACATCTCAATCGGGGGTTGAGACAACCTTCTTTATTTACTTGCCTGCTTCGGTGCATGGTATGGCAGAAAAAGAAAAGGATACCGGTGAGATATCCAAAGGAACAGGGAGAATACTCCTGATGGATGATGATGAGATCGTCAGGGATGTTATCGGCGAGATGCTAAGATATATGGGATATGGGGTGGAGTTTGCCAAGGATGGCGCCGAGGCCATAGAACTCTATATAAATGCCAAGGAAAGCGGTAAGCCTTTCGATGTGGTTATCATGGATTTAACCGTTTCAGGCGGAATGGGAGGAAAGGAGGCCATTGGTAAGCTACTGGAAATAGACCCTGCCGTTAAAGCCATCGTCTCCAGCGGGTATTCTAATGACCCGGTAATGGCTGACTTTAGGGGGTATGGTTTTCAAGGGGTTGTCAACAAACCATGTGGATTAAAAGAACTGGGGGAGGCCATGAACAAGATATTGGTGTTGTCGGGAAAGTCGTGACCGGGACCATAGTGAGGCGGTAGGGTTTCATCGGACACTTTTTTAAGAGTGGATTTATAGTCTGCGAGGAGTCAATCTATGTTGAATTCTGCTTCACCTAACTCGAAAGCATAGGAATTTCCATTTTTTGTTTTTTTTAGACAGGATTAACTGGATTTTTTTATCATGTCTATCTTGTTGATCCTGTCTAAAGCCCGCCCGTAGGGCGCTAAGTTCACCCGCTACTCGGTGCCGATTTTTTATGGTTATTCGCCTACTTTGTTTCTGCCAAAATTAATGGTAGATGCAAGGCGGGCAAGTTACTTCAAACGTTGATATTGCTACATCGAATTTATAATTATTCCATCCAGTTCAGACCTTAACATTGCTACTACTGTTGTGCGAAGTCGATGTATATCCCTTAACCCTTTATTGAAAAAAGAGAGCATTTTTATCTCTCTCCTGGGCTAAATCATTACTCTTTTTTTGTAAGACAAGGCAGCCATTTTTATAGATCGTCATATATGGGAAAATGGCTGCCGGAAACAGTGTAATGTCAATAGGTTAGAAAGAGAGCAGGCTGTTTCACTTACTTCCACCATATCTGCCGCTTGGCTGGGTTGCCGATCAGGTCAAACGAATCTCCCGACTCATTGAGAACTGCGTCGAATTCTTCAAGAGTAAAGTCGTAGCCGTCGGCAGCAGCCATTGCCACGAAATCTTCCTTGGTTTTGAGCACGTCGTATTTCACTCGGGTTTTTTCGTTTTCACCACCTGCAATTAACAGTTCTTCTGCGTTTTTCTTAGACATAATGTGTCTCCTTAATAAAAATTGACCAAATCGTGATTTAACTTTTATCAGCGTTGGAATTTATGAAGAAAATTCAATGCGTCTTCTCATCATCGGCCTGGGACATTGTATAGGTTGTCCCATCTTTAAAGTTCATAGAGTGTGATGACGCCGCTTGTTTCATCCTCATAATGTCGTTTTGAAGTTCAGAGACATCAGCTTCTGCGTTAATATGAATACGAACCTCATTATTATCGTCAGTAAACTGCAGGAGAAAGGCATTATGCTCCATAAACACAAGGTCATCATGGGCATAGGAAATTCCCATCCCGGCAGATTCAACAATTTCTTTGACTATTCCCAATGGTTTTAACTCTATATTTTACTCCTTTTTAAAAAAAACAAACAAGAAAAAGTTAACCATGAGAAGGGACCAGATTTTTGCTTCTGCTTTTCGTTATTGATGCAGCCGGGCTTTTCAAAAAGAGGATATCCGCCATTTCTAACCTTCCTCTGTCCTGCTAAGAAAGCAGGTAGTCAGCGGCAGGTTCGCCGTCTTCAAGACCGTCAAGAATAGTGTCAATGGCATCTTCACTGTCAACGCCCTTGAACCACCAGTTTTCAGGCTGGATGACCATGATGGGGCCTGATTCACATTGCTTGAGACATGTTGTCCCTGTGACCAGGCAGTCCAGGCCGCGGTCGAGTATTTCTTCCTCCAGATACTGGAGGAATCCATCAGTCTTCTTGTGGCAGAGGCCTTTTTTGTCTCCTGTCACGCGAAAGCTCTGGCAGACAAGTATTTGTCTTTCCGGGATTGCCATTGTAGTTCTCCTTTATGAGGAATATCTCTCACAGAGGCACAGAGACCACGGGGTTTTGTTTTTTTGCTCTGTGAACTCTGTGCCTTTGTGAGAAATTTTGTATTTAATGTTTTTTGCATTTGCCTTTCTTGCCGCCGCCATACAGCACATCCACCATACCTTCGATGTTGTCATCTGTGATAATGACTGAAATGCCGCGATTGCTTAGGATTTTCCGGGGATTATCTCCGGCACTTGCTGTCAGCATGGCGAAACAATCGTTTAAGCTGTCTGCAAGCTTCTCCCAGCGGGAGTCGCCGCTGCCAGGTTCCGGGGCCCGGCGGGTTTCCAGCAGGCAGGCAAGTCCGTCCTCTCTTGGGCCATAAATCAGAACCTGAATGGCCTGTCCCAGGTGAAGGTTCACATCCATGCCGTCTGAGCTGACAACGGCCACATTGGGCCGCTCAGGACTCGGTTTGACTATGGTGCTCGGATATGTGCAGCCGGTGGAGGTTGTTTTCCATTCTTTTTCTGTGTTTTGCCCGCCTATTTTGACCTGCATGTGTTTTGCGGCAGCTTCAAAAAGCCGGGCCATCAGACCGGCGTCCGGTACGCTGGGGTAACCCTCGTTCTCTGATGGTTTGCAGGGCGCAAGAGTCATGGAGTCTGCACCCAGACGCGCCATTTTTTTGGCAATATTTTCAACATGGCCATCATTGATCCCAGGATAGACCGTGGTTCTGATGTCAACTGTAAACCCTGATTCTTTAAAGGCCCGGACAGCCTTAATCTGTTCATCAAGAAGGATCTTAGCTGCCTTGACCAGGGGAATCGTTTTTCTGCCGGGGCGTATCCAGGCATAAAGTGATTGAGTAATATCAGCGTCAACCGCATCCACCAGGAGAGTGACACGGCCTATGCCGTTTTGTGCCAGCATGTCCACAGACGACCGTCCCCCTAGACCCAAGGTAGTGATGCCCAGGCCGAGTTGAGGGAATTTGCCCTTTATGAGTTGCAAGGTTTCCATGGTTGGACCCGGTATAGCCAAAGGGTCGCCCGGACCGGTTATATAAACAGCATCGACGTTACGTTCGCCCAGAGTCTCGTTCACCCAGTTTAATGCCTCAACAGGCATCATCGCCTGTATCGGTTTTTTCGTTGGATCAAATCGACTTCGGGCATTGGCACGTTGTGCTGCCGGAATGTGCAGAATCGGTATAGAATTTTTGGGACTGTTGCAAGAGCACTGTGAATCCTTTGGAAAGGTGGTAATATTCATATTAGTTCTGCCGGGGGTAGAGGGGGAATCGACCGGGAATGCCCCGGTCGATCAAGGTTGTTATAAGATAAGCTCAAATTTTATTTCAGGGTCATCTCGGTCCTTGCGGTCAAGCAGGGCGGCAAGAATTTTTTCAAGCAGCCTGAGCCCTCCTTTGTAGCCCACCGTGGGAAAGTACTGGTGTCCCTGGCGGTCAAGGATGGGGAATCCCCAGCGGACCAGGGGCACGTCTTCATCCCGGGCAATGTACTTGCAATAGGTGTTGCCCATGAGAAGATCAACAGGGTCATTTTTTATCCACTGATGCAGCAGGAACATGTCGCCCTTGGCCTTGACGTTGACCTCAAAGGGCATGTCCCTGGTGATTTCCCTGATGCGTTTTTCAAATTTCTTGCCCGGCGTACCGGTGATAATGTGGACGGGACATATGTCGATGGATACAAGAAATTCAGTCATGGCAATGAGCTGGTCCGGATCACCGACAAGCGCTACTTTTTTATGGTAAAAATACTCGTGCATGTCGGAGATCATATCCACCAGCTGTCCGCGTTCAAGGGCCAGTTCGTCGGAAACCGTCACACCGGCAATTTTCCGTAAGGCGTCAACGAAACGGTCCGTCGCTTTCAGACCAAAGGGCATGTCCAGCACCTTGCAGGGCACCTTGTTTTTTTTGTCTAACTCAATGGCGGCATCGGCGGAGCACCATTCCCCAAGGGCCAGTGTGCCGACGGAGTCTCCGGTTGATTTGAGTTCCGCAACAGTGGTTCCGCCATCAGGAAACATCTTGTATTCGCCGGTCAGAGGAGTGTTTAAGACTCCGGAAGTGTCCGGAAAAAGGATGGATTTGACCCCTGTCAGTTTGGCCATTCTTTTGATCTCTTCCATGTCCGCCGGTTCGACCCAGCCCGGGATGATGTTCACCTTGCCGTTTTTTTTGCCGGTGGATTCGGCAAATTCCGTCATGGCTTTGACCATGTTTGAAAATCCGGTTACATGGGACCCAACGTAGCTGGGGGTTGATGCGCCAAAGACGTATTTGCCTGCAGGAATTTTGCCTTCCTTCTGCGCTTTTGTTCTGATCTGTTTTAGATCGTCGCCAATGGTCTCGGATAGACAGGTTGTATGGATGGCGATGACCTCCGGCTCATAAACGGTAAAGATATTGTTGATGGCCTGCAGCAGGTTTGAATGACCACCGAAGACCGAGGCCCCTTCGGTAAATGAGCTGGTGGATGCAGAGATCGGTTCTTTGTAATGCCTCGTTAGGGCGCTTCTGTGATATGCGCAGCAACCCTGTGCCCCATGGCTGTGCGGCAGGCATCCGTGGATACCCAGGGCCGCATACATGGCTCCGATGGGCTGGCATGTCTTGGCCGGATTAATGACCAAGGCCTTGCGCTCTGTTATTTCTTTTGGTGTATGTCGTAGTAACATTTCTTCTAAGCCTCTATTTACCTGAAAGTCTCTTGCAGAGCTCACAGAGATACGGAGAAAAATTTTGTGATCTCTGTGTCTCTGTGAGAAAATTTTATTTTTTGTTGTGGTTATTCCCAAACATACGCTGCCGATAATTGCGGGTTTTCCTGCCAGGGGGCCTTCATGTAGCTCCAGACCTTGCTGTTCACCAGACGGTCTATTTCGTGGTAGAAATTAATCGCCCCCTTGAACCCGGCATAAGGGCCGCCGGAGTCATAGCTGTGCAGTTGTTTCATTGGCACGCCCAGCTTCTGGATGGAATACTTCTCCTTGATCCCGGCGCAGAAAAGATCCGGTTTCAAGAGTTCCACCAATTTTTCCGCCTCATACTGGTTGAGGTCGTCAATAACTAGAGTCCCTTGATCCATATCCGGGGCCATCCCCTCGTAATGCTTGAACTTAACACCGGCCTCTTGCATGGCCTTCATCTCTTCCGGACTCTTGCGCGGATTGTAGAGGGTCTCGTCAGCCGTGACTTTGAGCTCCTCAATGTTCCGACTGTCGGCATCCAGCTTGAGATGCGGAAGGACCTGGCGGCCTTCGTAATCGTCGCGGTGGGCAAACTCATAGCCTGCCGAGATGATTTTCATTCCCATTTCCTTGAAAAGTTCCTGGTAATGGTGGGCGCGTGAACCGCCGACGAACAGCATGGCGGTCTTGCCCTCGGTGCGGGGCAGGATTTCCTCTCGTGCTGCCTCAACTGCCGGCATTTCCTCGGTAATAACAGCCTCAACCCGGTCAATGAACTCCTTGTCGCCAAAATACTCGGCAATCTTGCGCAGTGATTTAGCAGTGGCCTCGGAGCCGATGAAGTTTATCTTGATCCAGGGAATACCGTATTTGGTTTCAAGCATGTCGGCCACGTAGTTGATGGAGCGGTGACACATGACTACGTTCAGGTCGGCGGTGTGGCACGAAGCAAACTGGTCATAGGTTGAATTGCCGGAAAAGGTGGCGATATTGGTGATGCCGCATTTTTTGAAGATCCTGTTGATCTCAAAGCCGTCACCGCCGATGTTGTATTCGCCCAGCAGGTTAATCTTGTATTTTCCGGGTTTTTCCTCATTGTTTTCGCCGACAACGTGCCGGAATATCTGGTTATTGGCAATGTGATGGCCGGCTGACTGGCTGACGCCTTTATAGCCTTCACAACTGAAGGCAAAAACGTTGCAGTCGCCGAATTTTTCTTTCATGTTTTTGGCCACGGTATGGATATCATCGCCGATCAGGCCTACCGGGCAGGTGGCAAAGATACTGATGGACTTGGGATGGAACTGGTCATAGGCCTCCTGGATGGCCTGTGTAAGTTTTTTTTCTCCGCCGAAGATGATGTCGGAATCCTGCATATCCGTGGAAAAACAGTAGGGCATGTAATTTTCGCCGTCCGAGCCCGGGTCGGTCTGATTGCGCCTGGTCAGCCAGGCGTAGAAACTGCAGCCGATGGGGCCGTGGACAATATTGACGAAATCCCGGGTCGGCCCCATGATAACACCCTTACAGCCTGCGTATGTGCAGCCGCGCATGGTGATGATGCCGGGGGTGGTGCGCACATTGGCGGTGATTTCCGGCGTCTCATTTTCCAGGGCCTCATTAATCATTATCTGCTTGGCGCGTTTGCGGGCTACCTTGGGCGGATACTTTGAGAGCAGCTCCGCTTTGACGTCGGCAGGATCCCATTGCACCAGTTTTTTCTTAGTCATTGTTGCCATTGGTGTTCTCCTTTATTTGACGAACTCACACGTGTACTCTTTAGAGTGAAAAACGCTCGTACACCGGTTCAGGCTTCGTACATTCCTGATTTGGTATGTTGTTCCAGCTCGTTTAGAGGTTTTATGCGAGACTATCGTATTTCGTTAGACGATAGCTTTTACGCCCGCTTCACCTGTTCGGACGCGGACAGCTTCACCTATTGGCAATACAAAAATTTTGCCATCACCGGGCATGCCCGTCTGATTGGTGTTTGTTATTGTTTCTACAACGCAAGGGACCTGACTGTCTTCCACCACTACGGTTACCAGCCGTTTTGGGTAAAGTTTGCCTTTTTCTCCAAGAATGGCAGCGGCTTCTTCGTAGCCCTGTGCCACCCCTTCAAGAACCTGCGGGTTGACAAATCCCTTGCCGCGGCCATGGGCCTCATGGGCGAAAAAGGCATCGATGCCGCAATCGGTCAGGGCCTGCTTGGTTTGGTTCATCATATTTATTCGTACAACTGCGATGACCTCTTTCATGCCGGAACCCCCTCGGATGCGGCTGATATTTCTTTGGTGCCGGAACTGATGGTGTAGGACTCTTCCACATCGCTGATAAATATCTTGCCGTCGCCAAAGGCGCCTTTGGGGCTGGTCCGGGCGGTGTTCATGATGGTATCGATGAAAAAGTCCTTGTCTGCGGCATTTATGACGCTCATGAGCATGACTTTTGGGATTTCATCGTAAGTAACCTCGCCGATTTTAATACCGCGCTGCTTGCCGCGCCCGGCTACGGAGTACTTGGTCACTGCGGGGAAACCCGCGTCCATGAGGGCTGCCAGTACTTCGTCCGCCTTTCCTGGCCTGATGATGGATCTGATCATAATCAACATTGTATTTTCTCCAGAATATTTTTAGGTGTTCAGACATCTGTGCTTTGTTTTTTAGCCATGAGCCATGAGCCATGAGCCATGAGCCATAAGCCATGAGCTTAGCTTCTTGTTTTTAAACTACGCTGCTGCCATAAGGCCAAAATCCATCAGCAACTGTTCCAGTTCCTCGATAACAAGAGGAGTGGGAATGTCAAACGACTTGTTTTCATCAATGGCCTTGGCAAGGCCTCTATATACGTTGGCCTGGGGTAATTCAGGTCCCCATTCGATGACTGTTTTACGGTGGATTTCCGCACGCTGTACATCGTTGTCTCTGGGTACAAAGTAAATCATCCGGGTGCCGAGTTTTTCAGCGAATTGCTCGATCATCTCCTTTTCATTGTCCACAGCCCTGGAGTTGCAGATCAAGCCGCAAAGACGAACTCCTCCGGACTGGGCGAACTTTACGATTCCTTTACTGATGTTGTTGGCAGCATACATAGCCATCATCTCGCCGGAGACAACAATGTAAATTTCCTCGGCCTTGCCGTCACGCATGGGCATGGCAAAGCCACCGCAGACAACGTCGCCGAGTACGTCATAGAAGGCATAATCCAGACCTTCGCTCTCATCATAAGCGCCAAGGGACTCAAGCATGTTGATAGAGGTGATGATGCCGCGGCCGGCGCAGCCGACTCCCGGTTCCGGTCCGCCTGACTCAACACACCAAGTGCCGCCGTAACCTTTTTTGCGGATATTTTCCAGTTCCACGTCCTCACCCTCTTCACGCAGGGTGTCAAGTACCGATTTCTGGGCCAGGCCGCCTAAAAGCAGACGGGTAGAGTCTGCTTTAGGATCACAGCCGACTACCATGATTTTTCTATCCAATTCAACAAGGCCCGCCACCAAATTCTGGGTTGTGGTGGATTTGCCGATGCCGCCTTTTCCGTAAATTGCTACTTTTCTCATGATGTTTTCCTCTAAAGTGTATGAAGTAAAGGTTGTGCCGAAGTCATCGGCAGCACTCTGTTGTTGGCTGTGTTTTTCATTTTTGTATGTGTTTACCACTAATTTTCAGCCTCCTGCGCAAATAACTGGCGAAGAATAAGGGTGGGAGCGGATGATTTATCCGCGAATTTTCTGGGTTGGCAAGCAAGCAGTTCCTTCTCCTTGCCAGCCCTTTTCGCGGCTAAAGCCGCTCTTACAGCAGGGTGCACTGATGAATGGCTGAATTTCGATGGTAATCACATTTTTGTATGGCGGGGCTTTTTTTCTCTGGATCTCCACCTTCCTCAAGCACGATGTTGAGGAAGGTGGAGAAGGAGGTAGGAAGCTGCCAAGCTGTTGTTTGAGCTAATGGCAAGAGGTGTGCCATTGGGAGCATAAAGTTTTTTTATTATTGTATATCAGATAGTTATGTTCTGTTTGCAGGGCAGTCTTTCGTATTGATAGGGTGATGGCGGCTTGTCGTTTTTTGTCGGGAAGATGACAAAATGGAAGGATTGTTTCAATTTTGTCATCTTTGCCGGAGCTGTTTCCTGCACTTCATATTACATAAAGGTCATTTTTTATTAGTTGTATATTACATTCATGTAATATTTGAAGGCGGGTTCCATTCAGTGTTGTTTGTGTTTTTGTTCGGAATTTCAGATAGATATCTACAAAAAAAGATTTGAATTTTTCAGGGAATGAATCTTGCTGTATTTAATATGTGGGAAGGTTGATTAATTTATCTGAGGTGAGAGAAGAGAAAATGATGGCAAAAAGAACGATATCTATGGACTCACATGATAAGGTTGCATTGGAGACCTTGGAGTTGCGGGCACTAAGTGAGGTGTGTCAGCTTATCGGCTCGGCGGTTCATCTGGATACAACCCTGGGGAAAATACTGCGCATCCTGCATGACACCTTGCGTATGGAGCGTGCCACTCTGCTTCTCCTGGATAATGCCGGGGAACACCTGGCTATCCGGGCATCATATGGCCTGACGGTGAAAGAGGAGCAGCGAGGCGTTTATAATCTTGATGAAGGAGTAAGTGGACAGATATTCCAGACCTGTTCGCCTTTTGTGGTGCCGGATGTTCATCAGGAGCCGCTTTTCCTGAATAGGACCAAATCCCGCTCCGAGATCAGCAAAGAAAAGCTTTCTTTTATCGGGGTTCCGGTGATTCTGGCTCAAAAACCTGTGGGTGTCCTCACTGTTGACCGTCTCTTTGGCATGGATGTCTCTTTTGAGGAGGACATTCGTTTTTTATCTGTGTTGTCCATGTTGATTGGTCAGTTTCTCAGCCTGCATCGGGCGATAAGGCGCAAGGAGGCTGTTCTTGTTGAGGAAAATAAGAGTTTGAAGGCTGAGTTGCACGGTCGCTATAACCGCCATTATATCATTGGCCAGAGTAAGCCCATTCAGGAGGTGTTCTGGAGTATTGAAAAGGTAGCTCCCAGCCGGGCAACGGTGCTCATACTGGGAGAGTCAGGCACAGGCAAGGAGCTTGTGGCCAGGGCAATTCATGAGGCAAGTCCGCGCAAGGATAAGCCTTTTATCAAGGTCAATTGTGCAGCCCTGCCGGAAAACCTGCTTGAAAGCGAGTTGCTTGGTCATGAAAAAGGGGCGTTCACCGGTGCCCAGAGTACGAAGCTGGGGCGTTTTGAAATTGCGGATAGGGGCACCCTTTTTTTGGATGAAATCGGCGAGTTGCCCCTTGCTCTGCAGGCCAAGATGCTCCGTGTTTTGCAGGAGCGACAGTTTGAGAGGCTTGGCGGCATAAGGACGATCAGTGTGGATGTTCGCATTATTGCGGCAACCAACGTCAGCCTGGAGGACGAGGTGGCAAAGGGCGCCTTTCGCAATGATTTGTATTACCGTCTGAATGTGGTGCCGATTACCCTGCCTCCTGTGCGGGAAAGGCGTGATGATGTGCCGCTTCTTCTGGATCATTTTCTCAGGTCGAGCAACAAGAGAAATGAAAAGGATGTCAAGCTGACCAGGGAGTTCCTTGATTTTCTGATCGATTATGACTGGCCCGGCAATGTGCGGGAGTTGCAGAACCTGATTGAGCGGCTGGTGATTTTGTCTGATAGCGGTTGGCTGCAGATATCGGATTTGCCGAATCGCATGGTGCAGGAGGCAAAAGTTCCTGCACCGGAAATAGCAGCTTCACCTCTGCAGAAAAAGCAGAATGACCTTGCCGACAGGCGGCGAGGTCGGGTTCTGAAGGATATTGAGCGGGACGAGATAGCGGCTGCCCTGAAGCGGCACGGCTGGGTGCAGGCCAGGGCCGCCCGTGAGCTTGGTTTAACCCAGCGCCAGATCGGCTATAAAATAAAAAAACTGGGTCTGAGCAGACCGGATCAGTGGCAGTAGTTTTTAGTGCCTTATAATTTGTTTTCGTGTTATTTGTGGCAAGAAATTTAAAAATTACTATGAAATCAAAAGATTATAATCTGCTGTTAAGGCACTTATACCCCTCAGGGGGGTACTGAAAAGAGTCCCTAAAACCTTAATTTCTTTTCCGGTTTATCTGGGTTCTGAAATTAGTGTTCAAGCTGTCAGATAAAAGGCTGAGCGATAAAATATATCCCCAGACATCCAATTGCCATGCCGGCAGTTTTACGAAACCATCCGCTGGTTGTGTTAAATGAAGAGTTGGCCAGCAGGCGTTTGACCGTTGCCGTGGAACTGCCGGCTATGGCAATGGGCAGGCAATGACCAATGGCGAAAAGCAGGATGAGGATTACACCTGTCGCAACCTCTTTCTGTACCGTGATAATTGCCAGGATAGGGGCGATAAATCCAAAGGTGCAGGAGCCGGAAAGTACACCATAGGTAAGCCCGAGAAGAAAGGCCCCAAGAGCTCCTTTTACCCGCAGTTTTCCCATCATTGATCCTGGGATTGAACAACTGATAATCCCAAGCATATCAACAGCAACCCAGAGCAGGATAGCGCCAACCGCAATTGTCCAGTATGGGCCTACATCGCCAAGCATTCGCCCCAGCATGGCACATATTATCCCCACCAGGGTAATGGTGAGGAAGAGCCCGGCACTGAACAAGCCGGCATAAACAGCAGCCTGTCTCCCCTTAATGATTTTATCCTGTCCCCCCACATAGGCAACAATGAGAGGAATGGAGGCCAGATGACAGGGGCTGAGCAACACACTGATCATTCCCCAGGCAAAGCATCCTAAAGCGGCAAGGTAGGTTCCACTGACCATCCAGGCATTAACTTGTAGGAAAAGCACGTCCAGCATGGTTAATCACCTTGGGGAGTTGTAACCCCCATTTTGGATAGCTGCGTAATGATAGCTTCTTCCGCAAGAAATCCCTGGTGCCGATAAATCTCTTTGCCGTTTTTATCATAAAAAATCTGGGTGGGAATGGAACGAATACCAAATTTGCTGCTTTGGCTATTATCCTCCCAGACATCAATAAAAATAATGGCTGCATGTCCCTTGTACTGCTTTGCCAGTTTTTCCAGAATGGGTGCCATCATCTTGCAGGGAATACATTTTTTAGCACCTACGTCGACCATGGTGACCATACCATTAACCGGAATTTCCGGTTGTGATGCAGAGAAGACCGGTGACACCAGAAAGAGTAACAGGGGAAATATTGCGAAGTAGATAAACTTGATTTTCATTTTCATTATCTCTGCCTCATTATTTTATCCAGGACAAAACATCTTTTTTTGTCGGAACCTTGCCAACGCATTTTACCTTCCCGTCAATGACAACAGCCGGTGTGGAAAAGATGCCAAACTTTGCTATTTCATTAAAATCAGAAATTTTTTCCAGTGTTGCTTCAACCCCGCTTTCTTCAAGGGCTTCTTTGACGATTCTTTCCGCTTCATGACATTTGGCGCATCCGGGACCGCATACTTTTATTTCCATCGTTTTCTCCTGTTTAAAATTCAAAGGCACAAAG
>DAOUUW010000235.1 GCA_030667965.1 Deltaproteobacteria bacterium | reverse complement strand
TTTATCCGACGCCCGGTCCTTGCATTGGTCATCAATCTTGTGATCATTATTGCAGGATTGCAGGCGATTCGGTCCCTCAATGTTCGCCAGTATCCCCGCAACGAGAACTCCGTGGTTACGGTCAGGACGGTTTATGTGGGAGCAAGCGCCGATCTTGTTCGCGGCTTTATTACCACCCCTTTAGAGCGGGCCATTGCCGCGGCAGACGGCATTGAGTATATTGAATCACAAAGCGCCCTTGGCCTTTCCAACATCAACATTCGCTTAAAACTCAATTACGATCCGATCCAGGCGCTTTCCGAAATCAGTGCCAAGGTAGATCAGGTTCGAAACGATTTGCCCCCGGAGGCAGAGGTTCCCACCATCAATGTGGAATCGGTTGAGAGCCGGTTTGCCTCATCGTATCTCAGTTTTACTTCCGATGTACTGATGCAAAATGAGATCACCGACTACCTGGTACGTGTGGTTCAACCCCGACTCTCTGCGGTAGAAGGTGTGCAACGGGCTGATATTCTTGGGGGCAGGACATTTGCCATGCGCATCTGGCTGAAGCCCGATCTCATGGCTGGGTTCAACATCAGCCCGGTTCAGGTGCGACGTGCCCTGGCTGCCAACAATTACCTTGCCGCTGTGGGCCGAACCAAAGGGGCGTTGATTCAGGTGAATCTGACTGCTGATACGGACCTGCGCTCCGTGGAAGAATTCAAACGGTTGGTTATTCGGCAGCAGGATGGCGCCATTATAAGACTTGAGGATATTGGAGACATCGTGTTGGGGGCTGAAGATTATGATACCGAAGTGCGATTTTCAGGAGAAACCGCTGTGTTTATGGGCATCTGGCCCCTGCCGAATGCCAATTCCCTGGATGTTATTAACCGGATTCGTGTCCAGATGCAAGGCATCCAAAAGGAACTCCCCACAGGCATGGAGGCCAGCGTTGCCTACGATGGCACCAAATACATCAAGGACGCCATTCGAGAAGTGACCAAAACCCTCGGAGAGACCCTGATCATCGTTGTGATCATCATTTTTCTATTTCTCGGTTCCTTTCGATCCGTATTTATTCCTGTGGTCGCCATTCCCCTGTCTCTTATCGGCGCGGTGTTTCTGATGCAGGTGTTTGGCTTTACCATTAACCTGCTCACCCTGCTTGCCATCGTACTTTCCGTAGGACTTGTGGTGGATGACGCCATCGTGGTGGTGGAAAATGTGGAGCGGCATCTGAGAAGAGGGCTGTCGCCGTTTGATGCCGCAATACTGGGGGCCCGTGAACTTGTAGGCCCCATCATTGCCATGACGATTTCCCTTGCAGCGGTCTATATTCCCATCGCTTTGCAGGGGGGGCTTACCGGGTCTCTTTTTAGGGAATTTGCATTTACCCTGGCCGGTGCGGTGACCATTTCCGGGGTAGTGGCCCTGACGCTTTCCCCGATGATGGCATCCAAATTACTGAAACCGGGGATTGAAGAACGCGGGCTGGCCGGAAAAATTTCCCGGGGGTTCAGCCGTCTTAAAGACGCATACGGACGATTGCTGGATGTCACCCTTAATGCCCGGCCGGTGGTCTATATGGTGTGGCTGGTGGTCAGTTTGCTCACCATTCCCATGTTTATCATGTCTCCGGTAGAACTTGCACCTTCTGAGGATCAGGGGGTGATTTTTGGCATTATTGATGCTGCGGCCAACGCGACCCTTGACCAGACCAGTCATTCTGCCGCTGCGGTGAACCGGATTTTTTTCAGTATACCGGAAACGGATCACACGTTTCAGTTGACGGCGCCCTCCTCCGGCTTCGGTGGTATGGCCACCGTCCCCTGGAGCGAACGAGAACGGACTATTTTTCAGATTTTACCTGAAGTGCAGCAGAAATTGCATGCCATACCCGGGGTTCGAGTGCTTCCGGTAACCCCGCCGGCGCTTCCCGGGGGCGGTCAGTTTCCCGTTGAGTTTGTCCTGGCTTCCACAGCTGAATTAGAACAGATCCTCTCCTTTGCCAGGCAGATTCAGTTAAAGGCCATTCAGAGCGGTTTGTTTGCTTTTCCCCCTATTATTGACGTCAAGATTGACCAGCCCCAGGCAGAACTTGTTATTGATCGTGACCGGGTGGCGGATCTGGGCCTCAATCTTGAGCAGGTGGGGGTGGATATGGCGTCCATGCTGGGGGGAAATTTCGTGAACCGGTTTAACATCGCCGGCCGCAGCTACAAAGTCATTCCCCAGATCAAACGGGTGGATCGACTCAACCCGGAACAACTCAATAACATCTACATCACCGGCCCGGATGGAAATCTGGTGCCGTTCAGCACGGTTGCTTCCATTCGCAATACCACCGTACCCCGCTCCATGAACCGCTTCCAACAGTTAAATGCCGTAAAGATCAGCGGGGTGTCGGTGCGTCCCCTGGATGAGGCGCTTCGGTATCTTGAGAACGAAGCGGCAAAAATTCTTCCACAAGGCTACGTGGTCGATTACACCGGAGAGTCCCGTCAGCTTCGCACGGAAGGAAATAAATTTCTTCCCGCTTTTGGGCTTGCCCTGGTGCTTATTTTTTTAGTGCTGGCTGCACAATTCAACAGCTTTCGCGACCCCTTTGTCATCCTTGCCGGGTCGGTGCCCCTGGCCATGTTCGGCGCGCTGGTGTTCACTTTCCTGAAAATGCCGGATCCCAATATTCCGTTTTGGACCCACGGCTGGACCTCTACCCTGAATATCTATTCCCAGGTGGGCCTTGTGACTCTGGTGGGGCTTGTGTCAAAAAACGGCATTCTTATTGTGGAGTTTGCCAATAAGCTCCAGGAACAGGGACGATCCAAACATGAGGCGATTCGAGAGGCGGCCTTGACGCGGTTGCGCCCGATTCTCATGACAACCGGGGCCACCATCGCCGGTCATTTCCCATTGACCCTGGTCACCGGTGCAGGCGCTGCGGCCCGAAACTCCATCGGCCTGGTAATCGTTGGCGGCATGACTATTGGCAGCCTTTTCACCCTTTTTGTTGTTCCTGCTATTTACATTCTAATTGCACGGGATCATTCCACGGAAGAGGCGCCCGAAGCGATTGGATCGGAAGGATCACAAGGTGCAGCGATCGCATTATCACCGGAATAAGCACAGTGGCCGACGCTGCTATGCCTCAGAGAAAACCGCTCCGACAGAAAGATAAGGGTACAAATGTTCTTAATTTTTTATAAGAATATCTGTATGCGAAACCTTTTTTAAATTCTGCATATATAAAATATATGGCCATTTTCGATAACAATTGAAGACGACGGCAAAGGTTTTGGGCTACTGACCAAGCACTCCTTTTAGCAGGCCTTTGGTGGTTTCTTGAAGATGCTTCAGTTCCTCTTTTTCCAATAATTCTTTTACCTTTTTTGATTCCAAAACTTTTTCCTGGAGTTGTTGTTTGGCCACACTTTTGAAATCCGGTCGAAATTTTGGAGAAGAGAAATTTCCAGTTACCAACACCGGGACCATGATTCCGGAACGCTGCTTTTCATCCCCCT
>DAOUUW010000164.1 GCA_030667965.1 Deltaproteobacteria bacterium | reverse complement strand
GCCGTCAACCATGACTGCCGCTATGTTATTCATCTTTCCGAGAATGAAGATGAGGTGCGCATGGTCAGGGAACGGTACGGTAGAACTCCGGTGGCCCATATGGAGTCACTGGGACTTCTCGACGACCGTGTGATTGCCGATCATTGCGTCGTCTTGACCCGGGAGGAAATAGCGTTGCTGGCCGAGAGAAAAGTCAAGGTGGCCCATTGCCCGGAAAGCAACATGAAGCTTGCTTCCGGCGTTGCTCCTGTCCCCGATCTTCTTGCTGCCGGTGTTGCTGTAGGGCTTGGCACCGATGGCAGTGCCGGCAATAATAATGTGGATCTTTTCGGAGAGATGGACAGTGCAGCCAAGTTGCATAAGGTTCATAGACTTGATCCGACAGTTATGACGGCCCGGGAGACCGTTGCCATGGCAACCATGGGAGGTGCAGCCGTACTTGGAGCGGTAGATGAAATTGGCAGCCTTGAACCCGGCAAAAAGGCGGATATTATTGTGCTGGACATGAACCAGCCCCATTTGACTCCCATGTATCATGTTCCATCTCATCTTGTTTATGCTGCCCGGGGCAGTGATGTTGTTTGTTCAGTCATAAACGGTGCGGTTGTTATGAGGGATAGGCAGCTCATGTTCCTCGATGAAGAAGAGATTATGGGGAAAGTAAATGAAATTGCAGCCGGTATGAAGGGGTTAAGCTGATTTTTTCCTTTGCGGTTCGGAGCTCTTTAAGTTAAAAAGAAAACTTGCAGGACCAAAATAGTTTTTCTAAGAGGAGAAGTACATTATGTTTGGACTTGGCATGCCGGAACTGATCATCATTCTGGTTATTATTGTTATTATTTTTGGTGCAGGGAAGTTGCCTGAGATCGGCGCTGGTATCGGTAAGGGCATCAAGAATTTTAAAAATGCCACAGGTGATGAAGAAGATAAGAAAAAGATTGATGAATCTGAAAAAAATAAGGACGCCTGAGGCTTTTTAGGCCGGATGGTATCCAAAATCTGACGTGTTGACCGGGGAGGTAAAATATGTTTGGACTGGGAACACCTGAACTGATCGTTATTCTGGGGATCGCCTTTCTAGTTTTCGGCGGCAAGAAGCTGCCGGAAATCGGCGCAGGCCTGGGCAAGGGCATTCGATCTTTTAAAAAGGGTTTGACAGATGTAGAGGAGAATGTCCCCGGGGTCAAGGAAGTTTCTTCCATCAAGGAAGAGGTTGATAAGATCAAAAATATAGGAAAAATTGTTTAATTGCGGATTCCGGATTATTTCCTCTGTGCAGGAGGGAGTAATACGAAATCCGCAATGCAAATTGGATTAATCTTCAAAGTCCCCTGCCGGGCCTTTGTCCGTATCAATGGCTGCGGCCTTTGCCAAAATTTTCTCATGGCTCCAGTCGGCGGGATTTTCGATGCGATCGGCTTTCGGGCCGGGGTCATATGAATTTGTTCTGATAATGGCTTCTATGGCAAATTCCGCCGTATCTTCTGCGTTAAAGACGTTGACCAGCAAGTTGTAGACAAACTCCTCAACTCTTTTGCACATCCTCCGCCTGATTGCAGCAGGCTGGCCGAGCAACATGTTTTCAAAGGGCAGATTGAGGCTTTTGTACGCACCACCTTTCAAACCTTTTTCTTCAGCAAATGTTACCATTGCCTGCCACATCTCTTCGGTGACGCCTTCTTCCTTGACTTTGATAAGATTTCCGTCATTATCCAGGATGGCATTACCGTAATCGTTGACCTCCAATCCCCAGGAAATCATCTGCAGGGCTGTTGCGACATTGGCTTTGGTGGTGTGAGTTTTTTGTGCTATTTCCCGCAGTCGTTCCGAGCTGTTGCCTGAAGTGCCATGCTGGGCTCCGGAAATGTTGTATGGAGCCAGAGCATTGTGGACCTCTGCCGTGAGCTCGACCTGGATTCCCTGGCCGCTGGCCTCAAGGCCATGGCTTGTGCCATTGTTTAAAGCGATCCAGTTGGGAAAAATGCCATGGGCGTTGAGTCCCTGGATGAGAAAAAGGGCTTCGGCGGGAGAGGACAAGCCCTGGCTCCCCTTGATTTCACCTATTTCGGTTTCAAGACCTGCCCAATCGGGAATAAAGGGATTGAGGTCAAGGTTTGCCAACAGGTTTTTGTCATCCGTCATGTGGGAGGCGTCAATGGCGATTGATGTGATGCCAGCCTCGAAAATTGTGGGGATTTCAATTTTGGCCGGCTCAATATCTTCTTCCTTTTTGATGCCGTAATGATCTGCATGTATTGCCACAGGTACGGTAATGTTCAGCTCATTGCAGGCCTGATCAACCTGGCGGGCAATATTCCAGTAGTTTGTCGGGCAATAAGCCTTAGCGCCTCCCTCTGATCGGGCAATTTCAATGATAATTGCCGCATTTGCTCGCTGGGCTGCCATGAGGGCGCCGCGAATAATAAAACTATTACGGCCGTTGGCGGCAATGGTCATGGCTTTGCCCTTGGCGGCAAGGGCAAGATCAATAAATTTGCCGCTGACAAGCAATCCCCGGGAATTAGGGAAAAGTTTAACAATATTTGGTGGTCGGCCGACTTCGAGAGCTTTGTTAAAATCCGTGGCGCTGACAGTCATAATGGACTCCATGATGTGATCAGTTTTTTGAATAATGAATCAAGGTGTATAAGGATGTTTGAATCCTACAATATTTTTAATTGGATAGTAATAATTTTTTCAGATACTGTGTAAATTTTTTGATAAAAGTGTAAAGCGCGGAAGAAAAGAGGTTTTTTGCGCGTTGAAGCGTTTGATTGGTATTTTTTAAAAGAAAGCTATGGAAACAGACCCCTTCCTTGTAGAAATAAAAAAGAAGCTGGCGGCAAAAGAAGAACGCTATCTCGGGTCTTATGCGGCCAGGAGCGTTGACGCTGTCAGGCGTTATCCGGAAACCCTTGAGGGGCACCGGCCTTCTTTTGCCGTTGACACGGACCGTATTCTCCATTCCCGCGCCTATACCCGGTATATTGATAAAACCCAGGTATTTTATATGATCAAAAATGATCATATTACCCATCGGGTTCTCCATGTGCAGCTCGTATCCAAGATTGCCAGAACAATCGGCAGGGTCCTTTCATTGAATGAGGATCTCATCGAGGCTGTTGCACTGGGACATGATATCGGCCATCCTCCCTTTGGCCATGATGGTGAGAAAATTCTCCACACGCTCTGTGTTGAACATGGTCTGCCTTCGTTTCAGCATAATCTGCAAAGTGTCCGTTTCCTTGAGCAAATCGAAAAGAAAGGTGCAGGGGTGAATCTTACCCTGCAAACCCTTGACGGCATTCTCTGCCATGACGGGGAGGTGCATAACCGCAAACTTGCACCTGAAGTAAGAGGTTCGTTTGCCGTATTTGATCAAAAAATGATACAAAAGGCGGAAAATCCCGCCATGTCCCTTATTCCCATGACGCTTGAGGGCTGTGTCGTGCGTTTTGCCGACACGGTGAGCTATATAGGGCGTGACATTGAAGACGCGATCGAACTGGGTCTGGTTAAACGAAGTGATATACCGCAACGGCCCCGCCTGGTTTTGGGAGAAACAAACGGCACCATTGTCCATAATCTGGTCACCGACCTTATCAGAAACAGCAGGGAGGGGGCAGTGTCCTTCAGCCGGGAAATTTCTGAGGCCCTGCTGGAGTTAAAAAAATTTAATTACGAACGGATTTACCTGAATCCGCGCATAAAAAAGAACGAAGAAAAAATTAAAATATGTTATGCTACGCTCTTTTGCGCATATTATGACGAAATTGGCGGGCAACGGGTTAAAAGCACCTTTTTTTCGGATTTTATAAATAAGATGAAACCTGACTACGTTAGCGGAACGTATCCTGCCGCCATTGTCTGTGATTTTATAGCAGGCATGACGGATGATTATTTTTTAAATCAGGCAAGTTTGCTTGGGTGTGATATTCCGCAGAAAAAATGATAAATCTGAATCGTGTAAAAAAACTCATCCCCGGTGAAAATGCGCTGATGGTTGTCATTGCCTCCTTTATCGGTCTGGCGGCGGGATGTGCCAATATTGTTTTTCGCTCCACTGAGGCATTTATTCATCACCATATTTTCGAGACCGGCTATGAACTGCTGGTCGGTGACGGCGGCCTGCGTCTGCTTTTTTTGCCTCTGATACCCATGTTCGGCATGGTGCTTCTTATCCCTCTGTCATATTTTTTCCCCGGTGAGGTAAACGGCTACGGTTTTACCAAGTTCCTGCGCAAGGTGAATTTGCAGGGTGGGGTCATTAAATTTCGTACTATTTTTCTCAAGATTATTTCAACTTCCTTAACCATAGGGACAGGTGGATCAGCCGGTGTCGAAGGGCCCATCGCCCAGGTCGGCGGCGCAATCGGATCCCAGGTAGGCCAGTCTTTCAGGGTTTCCGGCAACCGTATGAAGGTTTATATCGGTGCAGGATGTGCCGGCGGTATTGCCGCCATGTTCAATGCCCCCATTGCCGGGGTCTTTTTTGCCTCTGAAATTGTCTTGCTCGGCACCTATGAAATGTCCTCCTTTTCCGCTCTTGTCATTTCTTCGGCCATGGCAACGGTTGTTTCCCGTGCCGCCTATGGAGAAATTCCCGCCTTTCCTGTACCCGACTATCAGCTTGTCAATCCCCTGCTTGAAATCCCCCTTTATATTCTCATGGGAGTGGTTGTCGGAATGATAGCAGTTCTGTATATTTATATTTTTTACTGGTTCCGGGATAAATTTGCCGATTTGCCACTTAATATTTATGTGAAGCCGATCCTGGGGGCATTTTTCGTTGGCTGCTTTGGCATGGGTTTTCCCCAGGTCATGGGCACCGGCTATGGCTATATCGGCGATGTGCTGCATGGCAACGGTGTGGTCTGGGTTATGCTGGTGCTTATTTTTGTCAAGATCCTTGCCACGTCCATCACCCTCGGATCCGGCGGGGCGGGCGGTGTTTTTGCTCCGTCCCTGTTTATCGGTGCGGTGGTTGGCGGCACGTTCGGCGGGGTGGCTAATTATATTTTCCCCGATGGCGCCATTGCGTCGAGCGGCGCCTACGCTGCGGTTGGTGTCGGCGCCTTTCTCGGTGCAGTGACCCATGCTCCGGTTACGGCTATCTTTCTGTTGTTTGAAATGACGGGAAATTATCTTATTATCGTACCCATTATGCTGACAAGTATCATCGGCACGGTTGTGTCGAAAAAACTCTTTAATAATTCCATTGATACGGTGGACTTTGCCAGGGAGGGCATTGATATTCACGACGGCCGGGAAACTGCCATTATGAAATCAATTAAAGTAGGCAAGGCCATGACCGAGGATATCGGTTTTGTCAGTGAGTCGGCCAACGTCAACCATCTTCTGAAAATTTTCAGCATGGCTGAAGACAGCTTTTATTTTCCCGTGCTGGCCGATGCAGGTGCCAACGCCGGCCAGATGGTGGGAATTATTTCCCTGCAGGACGTAAAAAATATCCTCCATGATGATGAACTGCGCTCAAGTGCCAGTGTCGGAAATATCTGCGCCCGTGAGATCATCACCCTCACCCCTGATGATGATTTGTATCGGGCCATGACGCTTTTTACGGTTAAAGGCATTGAGGAGATTCCTGTTGTGGAAGATGATAAGGCTCGATGGGTGGTGGGTATGTTGAAAAGGCGCGATGTCATAGCTGAGTACAACCGGGAGGTCCTGAAACGGGGTATCAGCATGAAAACTGTAGCCATACGGCTCGAGTAGTCCGGTTTTGAATTACATGTTGGGGGGTCTGCTTACTGAAGAAAAATACCTTTTCTTGTGCATATCCAGGAGCCTGTTCTGTGGCTGGTTATGACTCCGGCGGTGATTCTGATCAGCATGGGTATGGTAAAAGGGGTCCGCTATATTTTTAAATTGCACAGCAGATCAATCATTGGCAGGTAGCAGACTGTCTACTTGTTCCAGGATTATGCTTGACAAGTTTCCGATGCAAAAGTAAGAGCATAAGAAAGCCTTTATTTTTAGGTCCGCGTTAAAGTGAATGATTCAAGACAGTTATGTCGCACTTGGGCAACACAATCAAATTAATGATGAGGAGAAAAAATGAAGAAACACATGTTGGAAAAGATTGTAAAACCATTCCTGATTGTCTTTTTGCTTGTCTCAATCTGGGTCCCCGGAGCCAAGGCGGCCATGGTGGGGACGCAGTCCCTGGCAATTTCACAGGAGCAGGGTCTGAAGGCTGAACTTCAAGGGGCTCTGGCGCGGGAAGAAATTCGCAACGAGCTTGTTTCCATGGGGGTTGACCCGTTTCAGGTGGATGCCCGCATCGCCACGCTGACCGATGTGGAACTTCGCCTGTTGCAGAGTCGGATTAATGATCTGCCGGCCGGTGCCGGAGTACTTGAAGTTATCGGCGTTGTTTTTCTGGTGTTGTTGATTCTGGAAATCGTCGGTGTTACTAATATTTTCAGTAAAATTTGATCAATTCGTAGTTAAGGACTCGACTGAAGTCGATAGTTTAAGGTGCAAAGGAAAGGCACAGAGGCACAAAGTTTTTAACAACAACTACGACCCAGATCTATAGTTGTGCAGTTGGTAACTGTTTGTAATTGTTGAAAGAATCCCATATTTTCCCCTCTGTGCCTCTGTGCCTCTGTGCCTGATTTACAATGACTTGGGGCTAATAAAGTGAGCCATTTTTTTCGGCTGATCTTCTGCATTTCCTTTATAATAAGTGGATGCGCCCAGCGTCTTCCGATTTTCAGCGAAAATCCGCAAAGGGG
>DAOUUW010000213.1 GCA_030667965.1 Deltaproteobacteria bacterium | reverse complement strand
ATTAAACAAAGTAGATTGCATTGTCAATATGTTTTTTTTCACTTTCTCACCGCCGGCTCAAAGCCCCCGATGCGAAAGATCGACAAATTAATTGATCACCATCCAACTGTCAATATTTCTTTTTGACTTTATTTGCCTTTCCTTTTAACTTATTGTTTTGTTTGATATTTATAAAATGAGAGACAGGAATACAGAGAGGCAGGTAAGCGAGTCTGCGGGATTCCCTGCTTTATTTATTCTCAACCCTTGCAGCCATTTTTGCTATCTTGCTCGCCATGCATCCAGCCCCAAAGCCATTGTCAATATTGACAACCGCCATGCCAGGGGCGCAGCTGTTCAGCATACCCAGCAGGGCGGCGATTCCACCAAAGCCTGTTCCATATCCCACACTAGTCGGCACCGCAATAACCGGTGCTTCAACCAGGCCGGCAACAACACCGGGCAAGGCGCCTTCCATGCCGGCCACAACTATTAAAACAGACGCCCGAAACAAAAGTTCATGCCGGGCATAAAGACGATGTATGCCGGCAATGCCGATATCGTATGCAGATTCCACCCTGCATCCGACATGAACCGCTGTCAATCGCGCCTCTTCCGCCACGGGAAGATCAGATGTACCGGCAGCCAATACAGCAACAAGCGGGCGTTCAACAGAATCTTCCGCATCTTCCAAATCCGCTTTGCCACCCACAATCATTCTTGCTTCTTCATAATATATGGTATCAGGAAAGCGTCCACACACAAGTCGGGCTTTTTCAGCGCTCACCCTGGTCGCCATCACCACGCCCGCCCGGCCAAGCATCCCCTCAAATATTATACTGATCTGTTCAGCAGACTTATTTTCTCCAAAAATGACTTCCGGAATACCGGTGCGCAGCCTTCGATGATGGTCCAGACAGGCAAAATCATGCTGCCCGGGGCCCATCCGCTTCAGAGCAAAAACAGCATCATCTATAGCACATTGTCCGTTTTTAACCTTGTCAAGCAGGTTTACAAGTTCTTTCTCGTCCATAAACACCTAACAGGCAACCCTGTTTCTTCCAGTATTCTTTGCCTTATAAAGCGCTGCATCAGACCTGCCTAGCAAGGAACTCCATATTTTCTCCCGCCCCTCACTCATAGTTGCAACACCAATACTTACAGTTTTTTTTTACTCTTGCGGGAACATGAAGCATCATGCTATTTTTATTCCCACTTCCGGCAATGATCACCCCATTCCTAATAAACCGGCTATAAAATCGACATAAAAACAAAGAATACTTCATATTACCACCTGCTTCAAGCAACTATTGCACCTATCAACATACTGATCAGCAAGGCATTCAAACTATGGCTAAAAATCATTTCCAGCACCGTCCCCCGAAAATCTGGCATAAAATCATCATTGAAATATCGCCGGATCTTGCTGACATTGCAGCCTCTTTCCTGACATCTTTAACAGGCATCGGCGTTGAACAATCCATTGACAAACCCGGTTTCCCTTTATCATCATCCACCATTATCGGCTACCTGGAAAACGATGAGCGCGACCGTGAAAGTCTGCAAAAAATAACAGCTTATGTAGCCCATCTCTCTCCTGCCGGCACCGTCCTTTTTGAGAAAATCATCGAAGAGGATTGGAGCAGAAACTGGAAAAAGGACTACAAATCCACAAAAATAAGCGACCGCATCACTATCAAGCCCACTTGGGAAACATACGAACCGTCCAGAGACGAAATTGTCATCGAGATTGACCCGGGCCTTGCCTTTGGCACCGGTCTGCATGAAAGCACCCGTTTGGCCCTGCGGCTGATCGAAAAAGCTTTTGCAGTCAACACACCCCTGTCAATGCTTGATGTGGGTACCGGTACCGGCATACTTGGCATGGCTGCTGCTCTTTTTGGCGCAGATCCGGTTACAGGAATTGACAATGATCCTGATGCCGTGGTCTGTGCCAGGGACAATGTCGCACAAAATGGGTTATCCGAACAAATGCTTGTTCAGGGAACAGCTCTAAACGACATCAACGGCCCATTTGATCTTGTTGTTGCCAACATCACGGCTGATGTCCTGACCCACCTTGCCCCCCGGCTGGTCAATCTTTTAGGCGAGAAGGGACAGCTCGTCCTGGCGGGAATCCTGGCAGGGGAGCAGGCTGACAGTGTTGAAAAAACGTTCACTTCTCTCGGCCTTTACACAACCGATTCTTCATCCGAAGGGGAATGGCAGGCCCTGAAGATGTTCCGCTCCTCTTAGCACAATGCATCGCTTTTTTATCGAAACAAAAAACATCAAAGGCTCACAGGCAACCCTGAGCGGGCCTGAAGCCCACCATCTCCGCACCATCAGGCTGTCCTGCGGTGACACAGTAGAACTCTATGACGGCCAGGGCGGGGTGTACAGGGCCGAAGTATCAGAGATCAGCAGATCTGTGCAGCTTACCATTCACGACAAAGAAACATTCCTGCCCTCAACACCGTCTCTTTGCATCGGACAGGGCCTGCTGAAGGGCAAAAAAATGGATTTTCTTCTGCAAAAATCCACCGAACTCGGCGTAGCGTCATTTATCCCCTTTTATTCCAGCCATTGCGCAGCACCACCTGTCAAATCTTCCAAACATGACCGCTGGCATAAAATTATGCTGGAGGCCTGCAAACAAAGCGGCCGTCCCATTCCACTTGAAATAAGAAGCCCGGTTGACCTTGATGATCTCATGGCAGAGGCCGGCAATTACAGCATCAGAATCATATTCTGGGAAAAAGAAGAGGAAACCCGCTTGCAGGACCTGGGCTCCCTTGCCTCCACTGCCTCTATCATCGCCCTTGTCGGGCCCGAGGGGGGGTTCAGCGATGAAGAAATAGACAGGGCCATTGCTGCCGGGTTCACGCCTGTAACACTTGGCAGTCGAACTTTGCGGGCAGAGACGGCAACGCTTTCCGCCATAACATTATTGCAATTTTTAGGAGGCAACCTGTGAGGGCAGTCATCCAGCTGGTAAAAAAAGCGTACGTCACGGTTGACGGCAAAACCGTCGGGGCAATAGACAGGGGACTTGTCGTATTGCTGGGGGTCAGCCGCACGGATTCGGAAAAAGATGCGGAGTATCTGGCTGACAAGATAACCAATTTACGCATTTTTCCGGATCATGCGGGCAAGATGAACCTCTCAGTTCTCGATATTGACGGCAAGGTACTGGCCATTTCCCAATTCACCCTTTTCGGGGACTGCCGCAAGGGTAGACGTCCTTCATACTCCCATGCAGCTCCACCTGAACAGGCAGACAGGCTCTACAAGTTCTTTGTTGAGAGAATGAGAAAGTATGTAGGGGTTGAAACCGGAATCTTTCAGGCAATGATGAAAGTTGAACTAATTAATGATGGGCCGGTGACCCTGATGATTGACTCGGATAAGGAGTTTTAAGGCTGAAGGCTGAAGGCTGAAGGCTGAAGAAATAAATCATCCTCTTGACGATTCGTCAACATTAATTACTTTTTTCGTAACTATTCAGCGAGGGCTGAAAAACTTCCAAAACCTCGTACTGTAACTGTTCAGACGTGCTTTAGCTGTGTGCAAGCAGGCTGGCGCAGCATACTAGTGCTATGTAAGACAGCCTGATTGTGCGCAGATGAAGTGCAGCTGAATAGTTACCTTTTTTCCTCCTTCCTGCTGAGGTGCCCCACTTTCAGCCAGCATTTGCGCATGGCTTTTTTTATTTCTGCATCATGTATAGTATCCAGCAGACGTTCAAAAGACTCCCGGCTCTTGGCGTCCGGCTGGACAAGTTTCGGCATTGGCGGCTCTTCATCCCGGCACACACCCCCATACCCCAGGGAGCTGTCAAGCTGAAAGCGCAGGTCGGTAAACTTCTGTTTTTTCATCCTCCCATTCAATTTTTCCAGGATCATTTCCTTTAACAGGTGGAGTTGCTGCATCCAGACGGAATCCGAGACGCGTATCCAGAGGACGGTTTTGCGCACCACATGGGGCTGGGCCTGCCTGGCAATATCTTTACCAACCGCATCCTCCCAGAAATCAAAGACCCTATGCAGCTCAACTTTACCCTTCCACCCTTTTGCGGCAATGAGTGAGTCGAGCAATGTACGGATTGGAGTTGGTTTACTCATGTAAGGTTAACTGGAAGGTTGAAGGTTGAAGGTTGAAGGTTGAAGGTTGAAACAAATGATAATCTGTCCTTGCCTGATTGAAAAGAAATCATTATATATGGGTCTCATTTTTAATCACACCAGCAACTATTTAGCGCAAAGACAGGACACACCGACAAAATATCTTTGTCATTGCGTCTCACGTTTTTGCGTTAATTTTTTTTTCATACAGACCTCGTAAAATAGGTTCCGAAAAGGCCTTGTTTTTTGGACACTTTTCAGGATGGGCTATTTCCAACTTCTACAATCAGCCATTTCCCTGATGGAAGCCGTGCGCCAAGGGATGTCAATT
>DAOUUW010000171.1 GCA_030667965.1 Deltaproteobacteria bacterium | reverse complement strand
CGCCCCACCGCAGTTGTAACCTCAGCGATCATTGTCTCCATCTCTTTTATGGAAATACCATATTGCTCTGCCAGCTTAGCAAAATGCCCGTAAACAGGAGCACGGCCTTCACCGGCCACGCTGGTGCTATGCTCACCACCCGGGCCATAAGCAAAAGTGAGATCATAGGCCGGAGATAAAGCCCACTGACCAGTGACATCATCGAAAATAAAACTGAAATTTTTAACATGATCGTCGCGATTATGGGCCAGGACATTAAAGAGCATCAGGCGGAAGGCCTGCAACAGGTCGGCATAATTATGGGTCAACATCGATGTCACTTTGAGAAGATCACTATAATCACACACCGGAATACGAAAATTTGCCTGGATCAGGTTGCCGAAAGTATGGATATGGTAACGACGATTTCCTGGTCCCCGGTCAAAACGCCTTACCCCGAAAAATGAGTCCCTTTGATCTGTTACAAACAACCTGGTCCGAGGCATCTCAATACCGGCAGCACCGGCCATCAAGGCATAAGCATATTCCACTGGCCCGGCGTCAAGTGCATCCTCACGGGCGGAAAATTTAACGATCCAGGGCTCAAAACCAGAAGGCAAATCATCGTCTCCGACGATGATGTTTCGATCTTGAGGATTATAGCCAACCAGAACCTTGGGCCGGGCGCCGCCCGGACTGCCACCGGCTCGTAATAATAACGGCAGAATCTCAACCTCGTCACCGGCAAAGATCTGCTGAGACTGAGAGGCTAATTCATGGAGGTCCAGAATAGTACCATCCGGGTTGCCTCGCTCAGCCGGGGGATGATAGGTAAGAGCCCCCATGGTAGCCCGCCCCAGATACAGAAGACGATCAAGAGGTGACAGGGAGACAGGATCAAGACCCAGGCTGCGGAAATGGCGATCCATGAGCAGGAGCCCCCAGCCATCCGGCAGTGAATCACCAAACAGACCAAAGAGGGGGCCAAACTCCCTCTGCTTATGCTCGAAGAGACCTGATTTTGCGGGCAGGATAAAGGGGGAAAGCTCCAGATTCCGTTGCAGCCAGTCAGGGCTGTACTCAAAGAAAAGATGTTGCCCCTGTTCTGCCAGGATCCCCACCGACCATGATTTATCCGGACCAGAGGTAAAACAGACCTCAATTTCCTGAAAACCGGCAGCCATGTCAGATCCTGCCCCGCTTCGGTGTTTTTTTTCGTGCCTGATCCCGCAGTTCGGCAAGGGAGGCCGCATGGGAAGCGCCAAAAAGTCCGGCAAATTCAGAAAGCCGGTCAAGGGCATGGGCCAGGCGCAATAGATTCTTCAAGGAAACCTGACCCGTAGTCTCAAAACGTTTCAAGGATGCCACTGTCACCCCGGCCCGCTGGGCCAGGGTTGCCCGTTTATAGCCGGCATGGAGACGCAGATTTTTAAACCGCACAGCCAGCATTTTTTCCGTTTCAGGAGGCGTGAGGATATTGGGGAGAAAGGTAAGCATGCCACCATTATACCAAACAAAACAAAAAAGGCAATATAATGGCCATTATAATGCTTTTCAAAACACTATTGATCAAATATCACCCACAACACAAACACTATAATCACACCCACATTCGCAACACAGCCCAAAGGAAAGGGGTCACTCGGAATACAACAAAAAGGGCCTCAAGAACATCAACATATTTCCTGATATTGACCGACACACCGTATTTGATGTCTTACAAAACAATCTGGAAGACTTTGAAAGCATCAAAAAAAGCTTTGCGCAATTTCTTTGAAATTTTCCTCAAAACAAACTCACAACAGTTAGGTGTCCTCTATAGACGACAAAGATTTTGAACCAATGGCAGAATATTTATCCCTTAAAACAATTTCCCAGAGCTTGATGGTCTCGTAAAAAATCCATTTTGTCGTCATTCCCGCGTAGGCGGGAGGTAAGCGAAGACTCCGATCTATAACGTATGAACTTCGCCCTACGGGCGGGCTTTAGACAGAATCAACAAGATAAACATGATAAAAAAATCCAGTTAATCCTGTCTAAAAAAAAACAAAAAATGGAAATTCCTATGCTTTTAAATTACTGGATCGAAGTCTACGCTTATCTCCCGTTTTCACGGGAATGACAATTCCCAGTCAATTTTGACTTTTTACGGGTTCATCAGAGCTTTGTTCATTAAAAACCGCCAAATCGATCCATATTCCGAAATAGTCTTGACCAATTCGGAATACATAGTAGAATGGTCGGCGTGAAACGTTATTTGGAAAAATACATCATAGAAGATCTGGCTGAAAAGATTGTCTTGTTGACCGGTCCGCGTCAGTCAGGAAAAACTACTTTATCAAAAATGGTGACAGATAATTATGATTACCTTAATTTTGATAATCCTGATCATCGACTGGGTCTTATTGAAAGAACATGGGACCGCTCACAAAAGCTCATTATATTTGACGAATTGCATAAACTGAAAAATTGGAAATCCTGGCTAAAGGGTATTTATGATACAGAAAAAATCCCCCCGGCATTCCTGGTAACCGGTAGCGCCAAACTTGACACCTTCAAAAAAGTTGGCGATTCTCTCGCTGGTCGTTTTTTTCAGTTCAGACTCCATCCCCTAGATTTAAAGGAAATTAAAAATAATTTAGGGGACGTTAATCTTCAGAATGCCCTGGAACAGCTTCTGGAAACAGGCGGTTTCCCTGAACCATTCTTAAAAGGAAATGTAAGGTATTATAACCGTTGGAAGAAATCTCATCTTGATATTATCATAAAACAAGATCTTGTTGATCTGGAAAATGTCCAACAGATTAGTATCCTTGAAACTCTTATCCAGTTGTTGCGTACCAGGGTAGGTAGTCCAATCTCGTATAATTCCCTGGCAAGGGACCTGCAGGTCTCTGATAAAACAATAAAAAGGTGGCTGACTTTACTTGAAAACATGTATGTTGTCTTTAAAGTTACTCCTTTCCACCGGAATATCTCTCGATCTATTCTTAAAGCCCCGAAATTCTATTTTTATGATGTGGGACAAGTTGCCGGCGACCCAGGCACGAAACTGGAAAATCTCACCGCCTGTGCTCTACTGAAGGAAATGCAGTATCGAGAAGACTGCTATGGAGAGACTTTTCATCTTCATTTTTTAAAAACAAAGGAAGGAAAAGAGATCGACTTTTTAGTGATAAAAGACGATGACCCTCGTTTGATGGTTGAAGTTAAATGGGCAGATGAAAGGCTTACTCCCAACTTTGCTCTTTTTGCAAAATACTTTCCGGGTATAGAGAAAATTCAATTGGTCAAAGACCTTCCCAAAGAGAAAACCTACCCAGACGGCACAGAAATTAGAAATGCCTGCAACTGGTTGTCTTCTTTTTCTCTGGGGTAATCATGAATAAAAAAAAACTTCCACAGAACTTAGCGCCCTACGGGCGGGCTTTAGACAGGATCAACAAGATAGTCATGATAAAAAAATCCAGTTAATCCTGTCTAAAAAAAAACAAAAAATGGAAATTCCTATGCTTTAAATTTACAAAACTATGCAGACGAGTATTACCCCACTCAGCATCGACACAAAGTAATGGAACCAAAACAGACAATGAACATGCTTAATTACATGGAAATCATAAAAAGCGGTGAATCAGAAACCGTAGAATTCAAGAAATCAACTGGAACATTACGTGAAGCCGTTGAAACTATTTGTGCGTTTGCAAATTTACGCGGAGGTCGTTTATTTATTGGCATCGATGATGACGGTAGAATAATTGGCCAGACTATCAGCGATGACACCTTAAAAAATCTGGCAAATACAATACAGCTTAACAGCGAACCAAAACTGTACCCTTTAATCGAAAAAGTAAATATTGATAATCGCCCCTGTATCATTGTAACTGTTGAAGAAAGTCCGTTGAAGCCTCATGTGGCATATGGCAGACCATTTATCAGAATGGGGCCTACGACACGAAAACTTTCCCGTGAACAATATGAGCTTCTGCTTCAACAGAGAATGAATGGTTACTCTTTTGACTATCAAGCCTGTAAGAAAGCAGAAATTGAAGATATTGCCCCGGACAAGGTTTATGAGTTTGTCGAGACAGCTAATGCATTAAGAAACCTTAATGAAAATATATATCTCCCAATAGACACCATACTGACAAAACTTGGCTTGATGCTTGAAAACGGCGACCTTACCAGAGCAGCAGTATTGTTGTTTGGAAAAAAGCCAAACCATTTTTTTGAAGGATTTTTTGAAATAAAGGCTGGAGATTTTCCTGACGATAATGGCTATGACATGCTAACAAACAATCAGGAATTTCAGGGAACATTAATTGAAAATTTCCATGCGAGCTTGAGCTTTGTTTTAAAATCAATAAGTCACCATAGTCGCAAAGATGGCGTTATCAGAAGTCAAGGATATGATTTACCTGTAGAGGCGATCCGTGAAGCCTTAGTTAATATGATTGTCCATAGAGACTATCGACATCAAATTAAGTCAACTATTGAAGTACGTCCGGCACATGTTATTTTCTATAATCCGGCACAGCTGTTTGGTCCTACAATTACCATTGATTCCTTAACAAAGCGACACCCGTCCAGACCAGGAAATAAATTGATCGCAAAAACATTTTACATGATGGGTCTTTTTGAAAATTGGGGAGGAGGAACCCTTAAAATTTGCGAGGCACTTGAAAGCCATAACCTGTTGCCACCAATATTTTCCTACGCAGACGGTATGTTTACACTTGAGTTACCTCGGACAAAATTACACGGATGAAGTTTTTTACTGGAATGAAAAATGTCATTAACTTACATTTTCAAAGTCAATAAAAAATCACTTGCGCGCCGAAGCTCAATCTCTCCTATTTTCTGTTCATGACGCAGATATCTAACTACCTGCATTGCCGGGATTCCATATTTTTGATGAAAATATTTTAATGACTGACTCAGGGCCGTTTCAGATAATTTTGCTTCAATGAGCCGGACAGGCTCATCCTCCACAACCAACGCAAAATCAACTTCCTTCCTCTCTTTAGTACGCATGTAGTGCAAGTTTGCACGCCTGCCCTCGTAATCTTCCACAGCATTCACATGTTTCAGCAAACTTACGGCCAGCAGGTTTTCAAACTTTACTCCTTCATCCCCCATTACCATCCCCGTATCGTAAAAATACACTTTTGGCTCTTTCAAAAGAGACCTGGCAATATTTTTATGGAAAGGGGTCACTCGGAATATAACAAAAAGGGCCTCGAGAACATCAACATATTTCCTGATAGTATTTGGTGCACAATTAACATCTCCGGCTATTGACGTATAAGATAAAGGAGAACCAACTCTTTTCTGCAGCAATTTAAGCGTCAGCTGCATCGCTCTGAAATCCTGAATTTTTTCAAGATCAAAAATATCTTCTCTAATCAAACCATCTACATACTGAAGCCTCCAGCGATTTGCCTCAATATCGTCCTCAGCCATATAAGGTTCCGGAAATCCTCCCCGGTTTAAAAGACGCTGCAGTCCAACATCATTTTGTTCCGGGACTTCCAACAGAGAAAGGGGGTTGAGTCGGTGGCGAAAAAAACGGCCGGCAAGAGAGTCGCCGCTTCCCCTGAATGTTTCCAGGCGGGCACTGCCGGTAACCAGGATTTTTAAATTTGCATTTTTCGTATCATAAAGACCTTTCAGGAAATTTTTCCAGCCGGGCATTTTATGCAACTCATCAAGAACAAGGAGCTCCGTTTGCGGATGCCAGGTCTTCCCGGCAACAACCTCCCGGTCTTCAAAGCTGTCATAATTCAGATAAACGGCCTTCTCAAACTCCTTGGCAATTTCCATACACAGCCATGTCTTCCCAACCTGACGGGGACCGGTCAAAAAAACCATTTTTTTCTCAAGATCTTTTAAAACAAATTCAAACTGAGTTCTCTTCATAAGACCATTGTTCACCAAAATGCAAAAAAGTCAAGACTATTCCGCATTCTACTGAATAACGGCCAACAACCTAATTTTTATCTGATTACAATCAGAAATACCATATTCAATGTTCGACGTTCATCTTTTTGTTACCACCGGCCAAGAGTTGACATGGGATCGCACACAAAATCTCATAATATTTGATGAATTCCTGGTGCGTATTCCAGACAACTCGGCCAACAATCCAATGCCTATTATGCACCTTATGGCCAAGTGATTTCAAATAGTCAGTAATTCTGTTTCAACTTTAGGCACTTTATGAACTTTAGCTCACTTTAGTCACTTGCCTCAAACCTCCCTTCCAAAAAAACTAAATACTCCTTTATCTTTCTCTTTTTTGTAACTATTCAGCTGCACTTCATATGCACGCGATCAGGCTGTCTTACATAGCACCAGTATGCTGCGCCGGCCTGCTGGAGTTTATGCCCCTTGAGGGTGCACATCTAAAGCACATCTGAACAGTTAAAGTCTGGAGTAAAGG
>DAOUUW010000128.1 GCA_030667965.1 Deltaproteobacteria bacterium | reverse complement strand
CGGCTTTAGCCGCGAAAAGGGCTGGCAAGGAGATGAAACTGCTTGCTTGCCAACCCAGAAAATTCGCGGATAAATCCGCTCCCACCCTCATTCTTCGCCAGTTATTTACGCAGGAGGCTGAAAATTAGTGGTAATCACAAATTTCATTGTTTCAAACTTCAACCTTCGGCCTATCTAGCTGAACAGACAATAATTCTTTAAAAAAAGACTGAAAAAGAGAGAAAAACTTCTTTAGTTTACAGGCTCCAGAATCTTTTTGCAATTTTTTGTGCATTTTCAAGGGCCGGCAACGGTTGATCAGCATTACGTAACTTTTCGACCACCTCTTTTTTCAAAAAACTTTTGCCATGCATCTCAGCCAATACCGCCAGAACACCGTCACGCTGCCCTCCAATATCATAGCCCCCTTCAAGGGTAGCCAGCAGACGACCATTACACAATTCATCGGCCAGATCCAGCAGCACCCTGGTCATATAAGCAAATCCTTCGCGGGTGACATTCATGGCGCCCAGGGGATCTCCCATATAAATATCAAAGCCTGCTGAAAGAAGAATAAGATCCGGATTAAACTGCCGGGCCACCGGGACGAGAAGGGTGTTAAAAATTCTTGCAAAAGCCAAATCCCCCTGACCACCTGGGAGAGGAACATTGATCGTAAACCCCTCGCCGGCTCCTTTCCCCTGCTCCGACACGGATCCGCTTCCAGGGTAAAAGGGATATTGGTGGGTGGAAAAATAAAGCACCTTGTCCGAATCATAAAAACTGTGCTGGGTGCCATTACCATGGTGCAGGTCCCAGTCAACAATGAGCACCTTTTTCAACTGCAAATGCTCGATGGCATAGCGGGCTACAACGGCCACATTATTAAAAAGGCAGAAACCCATGCCCCGATCCTCTTCAGCATGGTGACCGGGAGGACGCACCAGGGCAAAGCAGTTATCCCCCTCACCATCAACCAGCAACCGAGTTCCCTCTACAACTGCGCCAACAGCAAGGCAGGCTGCATCATAAGATCGCGGCGAGGTTATAGTATCGGCATCAAGCATGTCAAAGATCTTTCCGGACGTTTGGGCAACCCTTTTAATATAAGCATCGGTGTGGTTGAGTCCGATAATGGCATGATCAGCCGGACCAAATGCAGGAAAGATAAAATTCCCTTTTATTTCAGGCCTGTCCAACTGCTCGTATATAACCCTGAGACGGTCCGGAGATTCCACATGTCCATATCCTGGATCATGTTCCATAAAAAGATCATCTCTCATGACTGCTGTTTTTCTCATGGCATCTCCTCATCCATTTATTTTTCTCCGCATTTTTTCAGTAACAAGATAATGTAAGCTTTCATCATGCTCCTCAAGGGGCATATGGTCAACGACCTGCATTTCAAAAGCAAGTCCAACCCGCAGCGCCTGCGGAGCGTCTTTAGAAAGAAAACGGTCATAAAAACCGCCGCCGTATCCAAGTCTTCCGCCGTGGAGGTCAAAAACAGAGCCCGGCACCAGCACCACATCAATGGAGGCCGGATCAACCGGCTGCAAGATGTTTGTATCCGGCTCCGCAATACCGCAATATCCGGCACGTAGCTCCTTTTGCGGATCGGTAATCTCATACGGAATAAGTCCGGCAGGATTAATAACAGTCAGAGGTACTGTCACCCGGACATTTTTGGCAAATAACATGTCACAAAGGGGCATTGTTTCCACTTCGCTACGGAAATTCACATAGATCATAACATTTGCCCCCTGCTCGATCTCGTCCAACTGCAGGAGCGTTTCACGGATAACCGCGCTTTTCATTGCGCGTTGAGCTTCATCAAGGGAGTCCCGGGCCTTCAGGGTTTTCCTGCGCAAAACTTTTCTTGCTTCCGATTTATGCATCGTCAACGCTCTTTTAATTTTCCTGTGCAGCTCATTATCTGCCGACAAAATCCCCGGATAAATTTTGTCTCCCTGGAGCGCATCTCTATCCGGCCAAAGAAATGGCGAATATTTCTCATCCAATAGGCATAATCGGTTTCCTTCAACTGCCCCATACTGCGCAGCGCCTGCTCAACATGGGTAAACATTCCTTCAAGTTCCCTGGATTGAGCAAGTTTGGCTGCAGGCTGTATAGGATTTTGCTGCATCTGCAATACTGCGTAAAAAAGCTCATGGGAGAGAACAGCCACGGCCTGGGCAAGGTTCAGCGAAGAGAACTCTGCTGTGCGAATAGTCGTCACCACATTACACAGCTGCAAATCTTCATTTGACAGTCCGCAGTCTTCAGGCCCAAACACAAGCGCCGTGTCATTTTCCGCCAATTTGGGCAGAAGATCGTCCACCATCCTCCTGGGACTGACCATGGAAAGGCGCTGCCTTCCCTGCCTGGCGCTGCTGCCCACCACCCAGCCGAACGGAGCAAGGGCATCTTCAAGCCGCCCATGCAGAACGATATTATCAATCATATAAGCAGCATGGTGGGTGGCGGTTTTACGCATGATCTCCCCGTCCGGCAGACCATCGCCAACAACAATGAGTCGTGTGATGCCCATATTGGCCGCACTACGCGCCGCAGACCCGATATTTTCAGCCCTTTTGGGCCGCACCAGTACAATGGCAACATTGTCCAGCAAATTCATGCTTTATTAATCCGCTTCATCTTCAGCAAAGATAAAATTGATCCGCTGTCGCCGTTTATCAACGCTGATAAGCTGCACAGTGACAAGATCACCCACCTGGTAGGACGTCCCCGTCCTTTCTGCAATAAGACTATGCTGTTTCTCGTGAAACTGATAACCGTCTGCCGGAAGATCGGTCACAGCCACGGCTCCGCTTATCATGGTATCGGTTAACTGGATAAAAAGCCCAAAAGAGGTAATACCGGAAACAATACCACTGAAATTTTCACCTATTTTATCAGCCAGATAGCGAACCGTCAGACGGTCCACCATTTGTCGTTCCGCATCCACCGCCACCCGTTCTCTTTTAGACAGGAATTCCCCGGCCTCATCAAGGGGAATTGGTGATGCCGCCTTTTCCTTTTTCGGCCAGAGAAGCTGTTTCAGGCTCCGATGCACCATCAGATCCGGATACCTTCGAATAGGCGAGGTAAAATGGGTGTAATAGGAAGCCGCCAGGCCGAAATGACCTATATTTTCAGGACTATACCTGGCCTGCTGCATGACCCGCAGGATAAGGTTGCTGATAAGATACTCCCGCGGGGTATCCCTGGTCTGGTCAAGGAGCTTATTAAACCATTTTGATGAATATTTTTCCCTGGGCAGCTCATAGCCCATGGACTGGACAAATTCGGCAAATTCAGCCACCTTGACCACGTCCGGACTCTGATGAATACGGTACATGGCGGCAAAATGCTGTTTTGTAAAGGTTTCAGCCACCGCTTCGTTGGCGGCAAGCATGAACTCCTCAATAATCTTATGGGCAAGGTTACGCTGGAGTATCCCAATCCCTGTAACCGTATCATCACTACCGATTTCAATAAAGCTCTCCGGGATCTCAAATCCCATGCTGCCCCGGGCGATTCTCCCTTTCTCAAGCTCCGTACCCAGCTCCGCCATCCACTTTAAAGGAGTATGCAACTCCTTGTTATTCCGGCGGACAGCGGGATCCTTGTCCACCAATATCTGCCTCACCATGGTGTAGGTAAGTCTGCGAGCACTGCGGATGACGCTTTTAACAAAACGTATTTTTTTACGCCGGCCGCTACGATCAAAATCAAGAATCGCGGTAAAGGCGTAGCGGTCGACATCAGGCTTCAAACTACACAAATCATTTGATAATCTTTCCGGCAGCATAGGTAGAACGCCTGTGGGGAAATAGACGCTTGTACCACGCAGCCAGGCATCCATATCCAGCGGCGAGCCGGGTTTTATATAATGACTGACATCGGCTATGGACACGTAGAGCTTAAACCCCGTCCTCGTCTTGAGCACCGAGACCGCGTCATCAAAATCCCTGGCTGTTTCGCCATCTATTGTCACATGAAAAATATCACGCAGATTAGTACGGTCCTCCGGGCTGCAATCAACTTTTTCACTGAATGAGGCCGCCTGCTCTATGCTCTGTTCGCTAAACTCATGGGGCAAATCAAACTTTCTGATAACAATGGCCATCTGCACCGCAGTAGAATCAGGATCGCCGAGAATCTCTGTGATACGCCCCGTGGCCCGAGCTTTTTCCTGTCCCCAGTCCATTAATTCAACCATCACCGCCTCGCCGTTTTCTGCACCACCGGACGAGTCCTGGACAATATCAACAGTAAATGGAAAGCGTTCATCTTCCGGAACGACATAGCCCCCCTGCCTGCCCTGCCGGTAAATGCCGACGATATGGCTTGTTTTTCGGTGCAATACTTTCACCACCCGGGCCTCAGAGCGACCCCGGCTTTGCCTGATAATGCGCAAAAGCACCTGATCTCCATGCAGGGCGCTCCCGATACCGGCGGCAGGAATAAAGATATCCTTCTCGCTAATACCTGGTTTGCCTGTTTTCAGGGGAGCGGCAAAGGCAAATCCGCGTGGATTGACTGAAAGTTCCCCTTCAACAAAATCAAGGGGATCAAGTTTATAATTTTTCTTACCAGTCTTTTTCAGGATATGACGATGGCTAAGATCCTCCAGGATACTTACAATTTCTTTTCGCATGCCGCGCTGTCCGCCCACTGCTTGCAGTATTTCTTGAAAACCGGCCTCACCTCCCTCCTCATAGAGATAACCGATTATCTCTCCAACATGTCCGCTCAAAACCGGGTTGTCTTTTTCCCGGCGTGACCCATGCTTCCCGGCAATTTGAGACAACCGCCCTTGCTTCACTTTACGATGCACGCTTCCCTTTGTTCTTTTTTCACTTAATTTCCGTCGAGACATTTTCTCTCCATATTTTTATTTTCCCGCTTTCTTTTTTTATCCTTTATTATTAATAATACGAAATAGTTATAAAAAAGACAGAAAAAACTGCCATTTTCCAGCAAACCTCAAACGTGTCCATTAATGCCGTCCCCAAAATTCAATATACTTGCCTACTGCAAACGTATGGAAGAGCACATCGGTGACCAGGACGGTGAAGCCGCCCTTTTCTGGAAGGCCCTGTCATTTTCCGTTGATGCCCACCAGAATCAGAAAAGAAAATCCGGCGAAGCCTATGTCAGTCATCCCTGCCTTGTTGCCATGATTCTGGTGGAGGAAATCGGCGTCAAGGATCCGGTCACCCTGGCAGGGGCCATGCTGCATGATACCATTGAAGATGTGCCGGAGGTTACATCTGAAGTCATACGCTCCCTTTTTGGCAAACATGTTGCCGCCATTGTCGATGGCTGCACAAAAATCCGTCATTTTGCCGGCGACAGGCAGACATTTTACAAACTGGTTCACAAAAAAATCTTTTCCGGGGCCGCCTCAAAGGTCGAAGTCATGCTGATAAAGCTGGCCGACCGCCTTCACAATCTGCGCACCATGGAGTCCATGCCCAAACACAAACGCCAGAAAATCGCCGATGAAACCCTAAGCGTTTATGCTCCCATGGCTGGCGTCATGGGCCTTTTCGGCCTGAAACGTGAGTTATATGATCTGGCACTGAAATATAAATTCCCCAGGCAAAGCCAGAAAGTTATGGTTCTCATCCGCCATCTTCAGAGCAGGGAAGAGGGGACGCTTATTCTGGAAACCCTACAAAAGGCCTTTAAAGAAACATGGCTTTCGGCTGAAATCAGACTGAAGGCAAAAGGCTTGTGGTCATATTATAACCCGTCTCTCAGGGTTCTTTCCAAGCAGCTTGAAAACCCGCTTGAAATTATCGTCGTTGTTGACGACCTGCAGTCATGCTACCGGGCCCTTGGTATTATCAATCAATATTTCCCCCCGATCCCGCGGACAATCCGTGATTTTCTGGCCAATCCCAAGCCCACAGGTTATCAGAGCCTGCATGCCAGGACAAATATCAAGGGGCAAAATTATCTTTTTAAAATCAGAACGATGGCAATGATGCATTCCGCCAAAAAAGGAATTATCAGGGAATGGCTGACCAACAGGGTCATGCCGAGCGGATTTGAACAGGATATCCGGGAAATGTTCGGCATCCTGGGCATGGACGATGATATTTCCTACCGGGAGATGATCGCTGCCAGCGGAAAAAAGGAAATTTACACATACAGCCCCAAGGGCGCCCGCATCTGCCTGCCGATCCAGAGTATTGTGCTCGATTTTGCCTTTAAAGTCCACACCGAGGTGGGCCATCGCTGTTGTTGCGCCGAGGTCGGGTCCAAGCGGGTCCCAGCTGACCATGTCCTGAAAGACGGTGATCGCATTAAAATAATCACCCAAAAAAAATCAGTCGTTTTTGATCCTGAAATTCTCAAGCGCTGCCAGACGCCACGAGCCCGTTCCGAACTCTCAAAAATGTTCCGCCTCAATCGTGAAGCCCTTGCCCGCAACATCGGCCAATCCTTGCTCTCCCAGGAACTCAAGCGCTACGGCATCCCCTTTTCCGTCCTTGACACGGCAGAAACAGCAGATATCCTGGAATACTTCGGCATAGAGGATCTCAACGGACTGTTTCAGCATGTCGGCCAGGGAAGTCTCCGTCTGAAAGAGCTGGTGTATGAGATCAAAAACGGTCTTTATGCCGCTCAACCGCTGCTGCAACCCCCCACCGGCGCATTAAACAGTATCGATCTTGACACGCTGGATCAGGACTCCATCAAGTTTTCCAGATGCTGTCATCCCCTGCCAACCGAAAAAGGACTGATTGGGCTTCCCAGTGAACGAGGTCTTTCCATCCATAAGGCACAGTGTCCCAAACTCAAAGAGTTACGGATTCAAAGGGAAGACCTGATGGACGTACACTGGCAGTTGAAAAAAACCCGGGTTGAAAAGCCGCAGACGTTAGTAATCATTGATAATGCTTCGCGCAACCGCATTTTCATGCTCCTCAGCGTAGCCCCGGTTGAAATGAAAATCAGTGATGTTATTGCCTTGTCCAAACGCCCCGACGTAACCGCCTGGGAGATCAATTTTGAGGTTGAAAACCTGCAGGGACTCAAAAATATCCTGTACCATTTCAACAAAAGCAAGCTTGATTATGAATTCGTTCTGGAGCAGTGATACCCTTGCAGCCGTCAGTATTCAGTCTTATAATCAAATCCTCACTTCCCCCTCCGCCAGGCACTGCAGACCCTCCCTGTCAAGAATGGTAATCAATGAGCCTTCTGTCTGAATAAGACCTTTTTTACTCATTTTAGCCAGTATCCTGGACAAGGTTTCCGGAATGGTGCCAAGAAGACTGGCCAGCAGGGTTTTGGAAACAGCAAGACGGATTTCACTGCTGTCATTATTCTGGCTGGAAGCCAGCAAGATATATTCAGCCAGACGCCCCGGCACCTCTTTCAGAGACAGTGCCTCAATCATGTGGGTAAACTGTTTCAGACGGAAAGAAAGGGTCGCAAGCATATTCATTGCCAACGACGGATGACGCTCAATTAATTCGGCAAACGCTATGCGGGGGAAAAAAAATATGCGGCTTTTCTCAAGGGCCATGGCGTTGGCAGGATAAGACGACCCGGTAAAAACAGCCACTTCAGCAAAAGGCTCACCCGGGCCGAGAATGTGGAGAATCTGCTCTTTTCCATCCAGGGAAAGTTTAAAAATCTTTACCCGCCCCTCAAAGGTGATATAAAAGCCGGTTCCCTCATCCCCTTCTGAAAAAATTATCTCTCCCCTGTCGTATTTCCTTTCCTCGACAATCCCAGCCAGTTCCCGGCAATGCTCACGGCTCATGCCGCTGAAGAGCTGAATAGCGGAAATCTGGTCAACAATATTTTTCATAGATGCCTACCTGCCAGCGTTATGGCCAGGGAAAAACCCTTTGCTTCACATGTCCAGACAGAAAGAGACTCTGCTTGGCGCCCTTTCTTCTGCACTGCAACCTCAAAGAGGTATCCCCTGCCTTTTTGTTGAAAAGAAAGCAGTTGTATATCCATGAAGCCTGGAGCAGACTCCCGGGGTACTGCTTTTTTCACAGCCTCTTTTGCAGACCAGAGAAGACTCAAGGCAGTTTGAGGCCCATGCTGCCCGGCTATCTGGCTGAGATAATGTTTTTCCTGCGGACGAACAAAGTGTGACTGCACACGTTCTAGCTGCTGACTGATCTTTTGGATATCAACCCCGCACTGTTCGGATGCAGCCAGACCTATGGCTATTTCTCCACTATGGGAAATGGAAATTTCCAGCGGAAATCCTTTTTTTTGTCCGATGCTGACATAGGGTTTGCCATGCGGATCCGCGCATATGTCCACTCTTTGCCACTCTTCCCTCTGCCGGAAGATATCATCAGAACCATTTTCAAGCTGCAAATAAGCGCATTTTGCCGCAATCCGTCCGCCCAACCATTCAACTTTTCTTTTTTGATAGCGAAACTGCCTGAAGCGCTCTGTCTCTTGCGGAGTGAGATACAAATTTCCCAGATCATTTTCTCCGGATTCATCAAAACGGTTCTGCAACTCCTTTAGACTTACTTTCACCAGGGCGATGGAAGACGG
>DAOUUW010000053.1 GCA_030667965.1 Deltaproteobacteria bacterium | reverse complement strand
GGCGGATTCACCCTCTTCCTCTTCTCCCATCACTTCATCCCCGGAAGGCTGACCAAAGCGTTTCTGCATGTCAAAAAAGGACTCGAGCACCAGTTTGTATAGACCGCTTTCGACAATCTCCTTGTCTGCATCAGGCACATGCTGCACATAGTCAAAGGTGACTGCACCGTTTTCCACCAGAAAATCAATGGATTCCCGCTGTTCTTCTTCTGTCAGGGTGCTGGACTTGCTGGTGCTGATATTTAGTGCGTTGTACCATTTCGGGTTCCAGAAGCGTTTTTTTGTCGTTTTCTTTTCCCGTTCATGGGAGTATTCTTCCTCCATCTGGTGATACATGTCGTAGTCGATAATCACCCGCACATCATAGGCCGGCAGCTTGACAAGGTATTTCAGGTCAAAAACCACCGAGATGTCGGTGGTGGGCTGCTCCATGCTCTTGGCCAGCAGGGTGGCACCATACCCACTGAGGCGGGCCGCCACAGCCACCCGTTGCCCCTCCATGACCGGGGCCTTGCCGCTGGTGACCAGGGTGGAGGTAAATCCATCATCTGTCAGGGTGGCAGACACCACATGAAAACTGTTGCCTTCGGCACCGGCCTCAAGCTGCACAGCGCCTTTCAGTTTGGCCCCTTTCACCTTTTGGGTCAGCAGTTTTGCCACTTCTTTTTCCTGTTGCGGGGTTAAGCCATACTCCACCAGAAAATGAAGGATACCGCCTTCAACACCACCGGCCTCCTTGGTTTTATCCGTGACAAAGCGCACCATGGAAAATTTCGGCGTTCCATCCGGGTCCTTGGCAACATGTGGATTGGTGGGCAGGTAATAGAAATTTTTGGAGGTCTTTGCCGGATCTTTGGTTGCAGCTGGAAAACAGCGCACAGTGGTGCCGTCTTTCAGTTTAAGGTCAACATGACGTCCATAGCGGATGCCTCCTATCTCCTTGACTGCTGACGGGGAAGGAATAGTGAGAGAGGGTCGAAGGGTTTGCGGTTTAAATTGACTTTCGTACTTGAGCTGGTCGGATATCCCTCGACTTGACGCTGGTTTGGCCTCTGCCGTTGTAGCGACAAAGCCGGACATGGCGAGAATAAGCCCCATAATCACACATTGTTTTCTCATATTTTTTTCTCCCGTATCTCAAGGTGCATATCGTGATTACTTCGATGATGCAAGGCCGTTAATCTAGCCGGCTGTGCTGAAAACACTAACGTTCAGAGGGGGGTGAGTTTTTCCTTTGCCCCTTTGCCCCTTTGTGCCCTTGTGCCTTTATCCCTTAGCCCCTCATCTATAATTTATTCATAGCCGGAAATGACACAGGTTTCGTTTTGCAGTAATTCCTGCATCGGGTTCTCCACCTCTTTACCGTTTATTGTGTATGTTGTTTTTACCTCTTGTTCGGCCCCGTTAATTGTGATTTCTGCAGAAGTTGAATGGGACTCACTCAGAGCGACATCACTGTAGTATTTTGCTATGATAGCCAGTTGCTCAAGGATGTATCTACACGTTATCGTGCCGTTATTCGGCATTTCTTCGGTGTAAAGGCATTCGTCGTTGGTTATGCCGACAATTTCTCTCTGCATTGTTTGACCGCTAAAAGGGTGAATAAATTCACTTTTAAATGGAATGCACTTTTCCAGATGATCAGCAAAAGTGAGGATTTCTTCTTTTTCCTGGGCATATGAGATGGGTGCAAAGGCAATGATCAACAGGATGAGGAAACTGGGTTTTTTTATCATTTTTCAACCTCTTATAAAAAATATTAATGTCGGACCACATTTTGATTGTCACTTGATATGCAGAAACTATATTGGCGGCATCAACACCAGGTAGGATTCCTCCAACTGCTGCCAGTCCCCCATGATCGGTTTGTCCCGGGCCGGATACCAGTTCACCTGGTACTCCACCCTGCTGTTCGGATCATGAAAAAGGACGGCACTGCTAACCGATTCCGCGTCGGTTGAGCGCATCACCGAAAGACGCTGGGACTGTGTTTTGCCGAAAACCCTGTAGCGCACTTCCAGAGAGGCGCTGCGGATGGCCGCATCCTCAAAAAGAAAACGGTCGGCATCGATTTCCATGTCAAGACGCTGCAGGGGTGGTGCCAGGGTGATGATGGGATCACTGCTGTGCAGCCATTCACCTTCCGCCTCCGGCTGCCTGATCTGATGCTGCCCCTTGATGCTCCAGGTCATGCGGTAGTCATAATCAAGCCAGTTGTCATCCTTCTGACCAAGACGGGCATAGCGCCAGGATTTATTCATGTTTCCTTGACGGATATCTTCTCTGGTGAAAATTAATTCGCCGGTGGCATCTGCATGGTCGACGTATGATTTTTTCACGGAAACGCCGGCAAAATTCATGATGCTTTCAAAAGCTCCGCTGTAGTCGCCGTCAATGCGGAAATAGACGTCCCGCTTCTGGAAGGCGGGATCGGCCAGATTGACTACCCGAAACATTTCCGTATCGTCCTTAAACGCCTCATAGAGGCCGGAAATGTTACCGGCGGTATCCACAGGCACCTTGATAACAGAGCGGCGGGTGAGGTTGATACTGAATACTGCACGGTTGATATCCTTGCGGTCTTTGATCACAAACTGGTTGTCTGTAACGTACTTCTGGTTGCCGCTACCCGTGAAGAGCTGGGCCATCCAGCCTTTTTTCTGCCGCCCTTTGAGCTGTCCTTTTTCCACGGCCTTTTCTTTTTCCGGGATGGCGGTGAAGCCGGTTTTTGTGTCAAAGATGATATCGGTGAGTTTGCCGGTGATCATATCCACCAGGGACTGCATGGCCTGATTGGCCGTGTCTTCCGGCAGGCGGTCCAGCACCTCCACCGTGATATCTCCGGTACGCACAAGTTCGTCGACAACTTCGCGCACCTGACGTTTGGTGTATGACTCCTGCTTGTTGAACACACTGGAGAAATGGGTGTAGACCGTGCTGACATCAGCATGAATGCGGGCGCGAAATGATGGCAGGGCCGCCTCATAATAGGTGCGCAGAGCAACTGAAACGTCCGAGGTGGGTCGGCTCATGGATTCCCAGAGCAGAGTGGCCCCGTGGGGTGTCAGGGTGGCGGCCACAGCAGCCTTTGATCCGGGGGTGACCGGAGCACGGCCGCTGCTGATAAGAGACCTCGTAAATCCTTTGTCGGACAAGGTGCCGGAGATGATGGTAAAGCTGCCCTCATCTTCCTGGCGAAGGGCAACAGGCCCCTGCAGAGTGGCCTTTGGTTTTTCCTTTTTAAGAGCTTCCCGTAACGATTCAAGCTCGTCCGGCGGCAGGGTGAAGGTGACGAGCATATGAAGCAGGCCGCCGCTTGTCTCACCCTGGGGGTCGATAAATTTCACCACGGACAGCTCCAGTCCCCCGTCCTTGCGGGTTGACACCCGGGGAGCCTGGGGAATATAGTAGTAGACATCCGGGTTCTGGGCATCCTGCAAAAGCAGGACACCGTTAAGCTCCAGCTGCCCGGCCTCGTAGTTCACCAGAGCCATGGCAGGAGATGACAGGCTGCAGAGCAACATGCTTGCAAGCATCAATGTAAAGAGAAATTGTTTGATTTTCATTTTTAGAATCTCCAATTCATTTACCCTTCAGGCAATTCATCCCAGTACAAAATATCTCCTTCCATCAGCTGCATCGGCGCATTAACCTTTTTTCCTCCTTGCAGGTACCAGGTGATTTGCACCTCGCTTTGCTCTCCTTCACGGCTCTCCGGCACCTCCATAACCATTGCCGGCGCCGGTCCAATGTTGCGGATAGTCAGCTGGTTGGTCACCGGCTTGCCGTTGATATTGCTGGTAACGGTGACCACTGCATGGCGCACTCCGTGGCGGCTTAACTGCTGCCCATCGCCTTCAATGGTGATCATGCGATAACGATGGGGAGGATCAAGGGCCAGCATGGCGCTGTTTACTTCAGTCCAGGGCTGACGGATTTCCACCCCGCCGTGAAATGACCAGAGGGCCTGCACCCGGTAATCGAGCCATTTTGTCCGGTCGTCATCGCCCTTCCAGCCATAGCTGAGCACAAAGGCATTGCCGCTGGTATTGAATTTTTCCGGGGTGATGATCACCTCATCGGTGGTCAGGTCGCCGGACTGATGCTGTTTTTGCATCTGCACGGTAACAAAATTAAGATGGCTGGTAAAGGTCCGGGTGTCCTGTCCATCCAGAGTAACCAGGATCTCGCGCTGCTTGAAAACCGGATCGTCAATGGTCACGGCCCTGAAAATTTTCGGATCACGGCCGAAGCGGGCAAAAAGATCGCCGATGTTTTCGGCCATGGCAAAGGCTTGAACCTCGGTGCGATAGTGATTCATGTGGTAGGTGAACTTGCCGGTACGCTTGATGCGTTTCATGCGGTACGATGCCACCAGGGAAAAGCCGGGGCTTCCGTCGGATCGTGCTTCGGCAGTTTTGCTTCTTTTGGCCGGTTTTTTTCCTTTAGAGGCGGTTTTTCCTCTGGAAGTCGGTGATCTCTTGGATACTTTTGCTTTATCTCCTGATTTTTTTGTTGCGGCGGATGGAGGCGTAGTTGTACCCGGCTTTGCGGTTGTTGTCTTTCCTGCAATTTCATTTTCCTTGCCTGGAGTCACTGTTTTAGCCGCACCTTGCTGTTCCAGTTTGCCGGCAAGAAATTTCACGCGACTTTCCACCTCTTTTTCTCGCTGACCTGTGGGCGCTACGTTGTCCTGATACTCGGTGTAGGCATTCAATGCCTGCTGGGTCGCTTCCACCTCATACTTTGAGGCCCTAGCCGTTTCGTCGAGTTTCCTGGCATGGCTGTAGGCCTTGGCCGCAACCTCGCCGGCCCATCGTTTGGCATATCGTTCAGCGCTGCTTCCCGGCTGGGCTGCCCCAAGGGCCTTTTTGTAATAAAAGGCGGATCTGGCGTAGGAACCCATATTGTAATATGCGTCTGCCAATTTATTTAGTCCTTCCGCTGTTTTTCCTGATGGATCTGCTTCCGCTTTTTCCAGGTAGGCACGGGCCTCGTCATTTTTGCCAAGGGACTGGAGGCTGCGGCTGATTGAGATATATGCCGAAACCTTATGTTTTTCGAGTTCTGGGTTTTGCGGAATGAGGCTGAGGAAATTTTGCAAATAAGAAATGGCAACATCCCAGTTTTTAAGATGGTAATTGCAAATGCCCATGTCAAAGATTAGTTCCGGGCTTTCGTGCCCCTTTACCGCCCTGTATAAAACGTTTGATTTTTCATATAAGACAAGTGCTTCACTATATCTTTTTTCTGAAAATGCTGTTTCGCCTTCATTGAAAAGTTTTTGAGCTTCCTTCCATTGCGGTGATTCGTCCGCCGCATTTGCCGTGCTGACGAGCCAGTTGAGAATGGAATATTTTTCAACAAGTTCATCGTTAAAGGCTGTAGTGCTGGTTTCCGTGTCGGCAAGCAGAAATGGCGGATCATCAGGCAACCAGCTGCTTTTTTTCTTGCTGCTTCGCGATGAGGCCGCATCTTTAAGCAGTTTCACCGCTTGGTTGAGATTACTGTAGCTGTCCTTTTCCGCTGCCGCCTTGGTGAGTTCGTCAACAGGTGCCGGATCAAAGATGACCTTAAGCAGCTTGGCATGGGCGCTTTGCAGGATTTTATCCATGGTGGCGTCCTTGCCCTTGGTGGTAATCTTGATGGCGCCGTCCTGACGCAGCTCCTGGAAGAGCATGTCAACGTCAGCGCCGAACCAGGCATATTTCACCCCGGCCTTTACCTGGTCGTGTTTGACAATACGTGCCCAGTCCGCCTCCAGGGTGGCTTCGTACGGCTCACGCACCCCGGCAAACTGCATGTCAAATACCAGGGAGATATCCGGGGTGGCTGTCTGGAAACTCTCCCACAATAGTTCGGCTCCTTCCCGGGTCAAGGCCATGGAAACGGCGGCCTTCTGCCCTTCCATGAGCGGTGCCTTGCCCACGGCAACGGTGCGGGTGGTGGTCTGGTTCTCTTCCTGGAAAGAGGTAATCAGGGCAAAGCTGCCCTTGCGGTAGATGATGGGTCCGGCAATACGGGCATCGGGGAGTTTTTCCTGCAGGTCCGCTTCAGCCGCCGTGACACGTCCCTTGTCCGCCCCGTACGTCACCAGAAAATGAACAATGCCGCCGCCTTGGGCTCTGCCGGTTCCGGCTTCACCGGTTTCTTCTACCCGGGCGTATTTGAGAAAGGAGAACTGGGGACGACCGTCTTTATAGGCCAGGCGCGGCTGGTCCGGAAGATAGTGAAAGACATTGGTGTCATCCATGGATTGATAACAGAGCAGGTCGCCGCATTTCTCCATCTTGTCCAGGTTTATTTCCTGGGCAATGGCAAATGAGGGCAGGTGCAGGCAGGTCAGAAAGACAAACCAGAAAGAAAAAATGGTTTGATTGATGTTTTTCATAGCCGATATCCCATAATTTTAGTCATTTTAAACTTTAGCTCATTTATTATGCCCCCTTGCGGGGTGCTTTAGTCACTTCGATCTATTCCCCGCTGCTCTCCTCCGGTTCCCGGTAGGCAGTGACATCCAGCATGCTTTCTCCCTGTTTTTTCATCCATTCACCGGTCTGCCGGGAGCCGTCCCGCATCACCCGGACAACCTGCACCCGGTAGGGCCAGTCCATGCCTTTAGCATACTTGAAGTCGATGCGGAAGCGGTACTTGCCATCATCTCTGAAGGTAATCTCTTCAACAAGTTCCCGGCCGGTGGTGGGAATGGCCACCCTAATCACCTTGGCGTAGAGATCCGCGTCAAGCTCTTCGATGAAATCAAAACAGAAGACATCAATACCGGTGTAACCATGGGACATGCGGCCGCCGAGATCGGTCTTGCGAAATTTGTCCGGATGGGCGGCCATATTCATGTCAATGGGCAGGGTCCATGCCAGAGAGGTCCGGGCCTCCTGCCACTCCTTGTCCTCAAGACGCATACCTTGCAGCTGCTCGCTTACAGACAGGCTCATCAGGGTTTGGCCGTTTTCCACCGCCTGCCAGAGAACCTCGGTCATCTCAGGTTCCAAAGGAAGAACCAGCTGCCGGCCGCCCCATCGGCTTTTCTGCTGCCAGCTGTTGCCCTGATCGGCAAACATCAGTTTGATGTCCGCTCCGGCAACAGGCATGGTGCTGAGGCGCGGATTTTTTATGCCGGCCTTGGACAGGACCGTGCGTATTGCCCTTGAACGGCCTGGCGGCTGTTCCCTTGTGATAGCGATACTGAGAATCCCATGTACCAGGAATTTGCCCTGGTCGGATGTGCCTGAGCGGCCATGGTAACGGAAGACGTCTAGGGCGTAATCAGGTGTTTTGTCTTCCCGTAATGCCATGTGCAGGTCAGAAGGAGAAACATACCAGATGTTTTTCTTTGCATGATCCTGGTAGACCCGCACGCCTTCAATATCACGATACGTACCAAGGTCGGGGGCCGCCAGGGCCAGGGCGGGAAGCAGAACAATCAGGATGCCGGGCAGCCATTTCACTCTAATGCTTCCTCGCTGGAGTCAGCAAAGAGACTCTCCAGTTGGGCGCTGCCGAAAAACTGGCTCAACTGGCCGGCATCGTGCCAGACCTCTTCCTGCACTAATTCGCCCGATTCCAGGATCGCCTGCACCTGATAGCGGTACATCAGGGCATTTCTGCCCCGACCTGTGGGGATAAAAAGGGTCAGTTCCTGGTTCTGGTTTACGTCTTCCGTGAGCTCGGTCTCCTGCTCGTCCACTGTTTTTCCGCCGGACACAAAGAAGGGAGAACGGACACGGACAATGATCTTGTAGATGCCGAATTCTGAAAAGAGAGAGGGAATGGCTTCAAATTTAATCGGACTTCCCTGGGCCAGGGCCACACCCTTTCGTACCTGCCGGTCAATTTTCTGCAGGCAGGAGGTGCAATCCGCATCAAGAACTGTGCCGAGCCAGCCCAGCATCACATCGTTTCCCAGTACCTTGTGCATGGCCGGAAGCTTAAAGGGCTTGCTTTGTCCGGCCGGGATTGCCCGTGTTTGCTTGAGTTGTTTTTCAACCCGCTCCAGATGACCGCCTTTCATTCTGTAACCATTGATGGAAAGAAGTTGCAGGGGAAAATCCGTCACATTCTCAATCTTGCCGGTGGGCTTCTTTTTGAACCACTGGTCAAAGCCGTTCACCCGTTTTCCGGTAAAGTCTGCATAGCGGATACGGATGGGTACAGGGACATTGTCTTCGCCAACCTTCACATACAGGGTGCCGGCCAGTCCTTCACGACTGACCTGGGCCAGTACCTCTTCCACCTCTTCCTGGGTGAGAGACAGGGTCAGGCGGAAGGATTGTTTGAAATCACCCGGGGCTGAAAGATGGATTCTGTCGGAAGACAGGGCAAGACCGGTGGTCAGCGCCTCCATGTCGGCAGTGGCGCCAATTCCCTGCATGGATTTTATCTCCAGAGGATCGGACGATTTTAAGCCCATGGCCTCCCGGAGAATGGCCTTGAGCAGTTTGACGTCTCCGCTGCGATGGGGGGCTTTCAGTTCGGCGGTGAGCATGACCGAGGGCTGGCCCGGTTCGGCCTGGGTGTTATACTGCACGCTGAGCCGGTAGCCCTGCTCGTCGCGCAGCAGCAGAAATTCTCTGGGAAGATAGTAGAAAACATGACCGGCTGCCTTGTCCTGGAAAATCATGTGCGGGTTCCAGCCGCCGGCCTGGCTCAAATCTTCCAGCAGATCGGCATTGTCAATGCTGTTGTCAAGATCCAGACTGGCCGTGATTGTCGGTCCCTCGGGTTTTTTTAATGCACCCGGTTGAATTCGGTGTAGAGGTCTGAGGGCCGGTTTGATGAGAGTCGGCTTCAGGGTGAAGGCCCGTACTGATTTCTGAGCAATGGTTGGCCGGGTCTGTACGGTGTTTTGTATTTTTCGCTCAAACACAGCACCGGAAACAACGGGTTCTGCCGCCTGGACCGAAGCGCAGCACAACAGTAAGAGAGGAATCAGCCAAAAAAATCGCGTCATTTTATCCCCCGGCTATTTTGTGATTAAACGGGGTTTGACCCATACGGCATAATCATGGGTAGCTGTGCGGCCGCTGTCCACCCGCAGAATGATGTTTATCTTTTTTCCGGCCCAGGCCGACAGATCGCCCTGCACATTGACGTAGCGATCAGCCCTGATGGTATGTTTAATAACGGATGTTTTGCGCGAGCCGTCATCGATGATAACCCTGAAGCGGGCACCATCCGACTTTATGGCGCCTTTTCTGAATCCGGCAACCGCTTTAAAATGGACACCTTTGCCAAGGGTCATGGTTGGAAAACGACCCTCAATCCAGCCATTTTCCTGCCCAGGGGGGGATGTTGCTAGAATTTCCTTGGCTGCATTGCCGGTGCTTAAGGTGCCGCTTGCGTAAGAGGCAACAAAACCCTGGGTGGGTATAGTCTGTGCTCCGAACATTAATTTCCCATGGACTGAATCGCGCCAGACAGCCGTTTTTGCGCTTTTATAAAAATCAAAGGAGGTTGTGGGGGCTGAAACAGATAGGGTACGGATGGGTGCTGTTTTTGCCGCGCTACTCACTGCAGGGGTTGCTGTTTTGACTGGGGCCAGTGCCGGTGCCAGAACCACCCCGGCCGGGATAAAGGGCTTAATGGTTTTTCCACCGCTTTCAAGGGTTTCATTTTCCGCCAGTTCGATACCTCCATCTGCTTCGGGAATTGGCGGCAGATCGGGTTCGTCCAGACCTGTCCAGGCTTTGGCGAGATCATAAATAATATGACCAAAGGGGCGGTCCGGATGGGTGTCCCGCACCAGGTACAACTGGATCTGGTCTGATTCCATGGCTATTGTTTCCGGTTCCAGGCCCCAGCCGCCGTCTTGTCCCCAGCCCGTATCCTGACCCCATCCTGCGTCCTGAGAAGCCTGGGAGATGGTGAGCCGTACCTTGCCTTCCCTGCCGCTCACCGAGGTCAGCAGGTTGGAAAAACCGTCCAGGGGAACACCGCCGCTTAAAACCTGCCCCTGCACTGTCACACCGTCACTGCGTTTGACATCCTTGTAGGTAACCTCAAGGACAATACGGTTTCCCCGCCGGTCAAGAAGTTTGATCTGGTCCAGCTTTCCCTTGTAGGTGCCGGCCATTTCATCCACCTGTTCCTGCAGGGCCTCTTTGGCAACGTCACCCAGCACATCCATGAAGGAGCCGAAAAAGCCTCCCTGCTCAGCGGGTGCTGCCTCTTCCTGGGCCGAGACAGGCAAAACGGCAAAGAAAAAAAACACAAAGAAAATTTTCCATATATTCATACTTCCCCCTGCAGCGGTATGGGCACACCATGAAACGGAGCACCCGGTTAAAAAATGTCGGGCGTAGATGGATCAGCGTATTTATTGGAAATTTCCTGTTATGATGACATCTGTTTTCCTCTTGTGTCAACAGTTTTGTTAAAAGTTACAGTTGCCTGGTAAATTGGAAATTGCCATTTTATATCAGTGGTCGGCGGAGCAAAAAGAGTGGCGCATATTGCCATGGCGGAAAGGGGAGCTTGACTTTATACTGAAATCTTGATTCAACTTGATAAAGAGTGGTAAACCGGAGGGTGGGGGGAGATATGCTGCAGATTTTCTTTTTTTCAATTGCCTGCTACATGATAATCAATTGTTTTTTGTCCGGCACCGGCATTAACTACATTCTGGCCCTTCTCACCATCGCCCTGTTTCTGGCGGTGATCATTGCCCGGAAAAAATAGCTTTTCTTTCCTCTTGACCTTTTGGGGAAAATACAAGATGGGCAGACGGGAAATCCGTCTGCCCATCTTTGTTTAAGGTTCGATGCTACTTTATCAAAATCATGTATACATCTGTCTAACCTTGACACAAGGCTACTTTACCCCCTCCCAAAAAAATCTTTTCATTTCCCATGAAAGAGAGTCATTCTGGGCAGAATCAAGTAGTCCGAAATTTATGCGTTATGGGAAAGTGTCCGATAATTAATTGCTTGAAGATTGAGCTTTATCCAGGAGTTTATGATGAAAAAAATTAAGGTGTTGCTGGTTGATGATCATGATGTGGTGCGGACCGGCCTGAAAGCGTTGTTAAGCATAGAAGAGGATATGGAGATAATCGGCGAGGCCGTTAATGGGCAAGACGGGATTGAGAAAGTTGCCCAGCTTCATCCCGACGTGGTTGTCATGGATCTCACCATGCCCGTCATGGACGGCATGGAGGCCACCCGCAGGTTGTCCACTGCGTACCCCGACTCCTTGGTCCTTGCCCTGACCGTGCATGAGGACAAACAGTATTTTTTTGAGATGCTTGCCGCTGGGGCAAAAGGCTATATCACCAAGCAGGCTGCCGGAGAAGAACTGGTTTTTGCCATACGTGCCGTGGCAGCCGGCAATGTATATCTGCAGCCAGCCCTGGCCAGGTGGCTGATAGATGATTATCAGCGCTTGACGCATACATCGCAGCCAGCGCACGGTTCTCAACAGGATACCGATCCCACCGGCCTGAAAGTGCTCAGTCCGCGTGAACTTGAGGTTTTAGAACTGGTGGCTCAGAGCCACAGTACGCCTGAGATTGCCGAGCAGCTCGGCTTAAGCCCGAAAACGGTATCCCGTCACCGTGAAAGGATCATGAAAAAACTGAACCTGCACTCGGCAACCGAACTGGTCAAGTTTGCCATACGCACAGGTCTTATTGATCTGGATTAAGAAACTGTCACCCGGAGAAGTAAATGACGAAACAGAGTCAAGATCGATGCGGAATAATGCTGCCTTCCACGTTTTTCAGGAGCCTGGTCTTTTTTTCGCTGCTGGCTGTTCTGGCCTTGCCGCTTTATACATTTTTTTTTCTGACCCCGGCTGTTGAAAATTTTATTTTAAAGCTCAAGGAGCAGCATGCAGTCCGCATCGCGATTCATATGGAGTCAAAGCTGATTCCAGACATGAGCCGGCAGCTTGACAAGCATATTTTGACAGCCGATGTGTTGAAAAGAATTCGTGGAACGACCCGGGATTTTAACCTGATCAAGGCGCGAATTTTATTTCCCAGTGGTGAAGTTCTGTTTTCAACCATTCCCGAGGAGACCGGCTCAATAATTGGTAGCGCGGAATTTCATCAAACAGTTAAAAGCGGCCGACATTTCACCCAGTTGACTGAAAAAGGGGGCAAATCCCTTGAGGGGCAGGTAATGGAGGGAGATGTTGTCGAAACTTACGTGCCGATCCTGCGTGATAATAAAACAATTGGCGTCTTTGAAATTTATTATGATATCACTGCAACGCGGGACGAGTTGAACCGTTTGTTGTCATTGCTGTACGGTTCTGTTTTCCTGATCACATTTATCTTGTTTATCGCGGTTATTTACAGTTGCCGTAAGGCTGGTAAAAATATTACGCGAAGAATTGAAGCCGAAGAAAAGCTGCTGGCCCAGAGCGAGGCCTTAAAAGAGAAAAATGGCGAGTTGACAGAGCTTATTGCCTTATTTCAGGAACGTCAGCGCAATCTTGAAGCGGAACAAAAAGCCAGGCAGCAAGCCCAGGAACAGGTGCGGCAGGAAATGATGAAGCGCCAGCAGATGCAGGCGGATCTGTTGCGTCATGTTGTCGAGGCCCAGGAGGAGGAACGTGCCCGTATTGCGCGTGAATTGCATGATGAAACCGCCCAGACCCTTACCGCCGCATCTCTGAACTTTGCTACCTTAAAAAATCAGCTGGACGATAAGCCGGAACTGAGCGATCTTGTTGCCAACCTGCAGAATCTCTGCAAACAGATGAACCAGGATCTTTATCGCCTTGTTCACGATCTTCGTCCGGCCCAGCTTGATGATCTCGGCCTGGTTCCCGCCCTGCGCTACCTGACAGATGAAGGCCTGAGAAATACGGGATTGCGGGCCTCGCTGCAGATAAGCGGCGGCCAGAAGAGGCTTGAGCCGTTTCTGGAAACCGTCATTTTTCGTATCGTCCAGGAAGCCCTGACCAATGTGGCTCGTCATGCAGAAACGGACCATGTCTCTGTTGAACTCGATTTTGTCAATGGCGAGGTTTTGTTGACCGTTCGTGATGAAGGAAAAGGTTTTGATCCGGACAAACTCCATGAATCAAGAAAGGGCTGGGGACTGGCCGGCATTGAAGAGAGAGTGAAGGCCCTGCGCGGCATTTTCAGGATCGATTCAGCCGAAGGCCATGGCACAACCTTGGAGGCTATTATCCCCATGGAGCAGAAATATCTGCCAGTTGCTGGATAATGAGCAGCGGGAGGTGAAGGTGTAAGGACTGCATTTACATATGGAGATTGATACATTTTTTTTCCTGTTTAATAAAAGCAGGCTTTCCCGGCAAAATTGATCATGAAAAATCATGTCGAATGAATTGAAGAGTCAATTTACTTTCAAAAAGGCAGATGGCCCTGTAACCTTATTTCGACGCCAGGTATTTCTGGTGGGCCAGTATCATTTTGATTTCGCCATAGGAGTAGTCATCTCCCAGGTCTTTTTTTACTTCACCGAGCGAATTATTTTGCCCTAAAGCAAGTTTCTTTTCAATGGCTTGTTGTTTTTCAGGTGAAAGCAGTTTGTTGATATCTAACGTGCCTTTTTCCACAAAAAAACTCAGATGCCCTTCAATGGTAGACTGCACCAGGCCTCTTTCTTCTGCAATCCGGGCAATAGTTAATCCATTATTGAACATATCGAGACTTGTATCTCTCGTGCCGGTGCCGGAAGGTGGGACCGCATCTTCTGTCTGGGTGCTTCCTTCCGGAAGTTTTTTAGGCTCCGGCAGTACGACCTTTTCTATGCCGTGTTTTTTGCGATAGGCCAAAACAAGTGCCACAAGTTCTTTGCCGTATTTCTCAACGGTTTTCTTGCCGACTCCTTTGATTGCCCTTAGATCAGCAGTATTGCCTGGGAGGCATACCACAATCTGGATCAATACCCGTTGATATAAAACCTGAAAATGGGCAACCTCTTCATCCTTGGCCTTGCGGGAACGCCATTCCTTCAGGGTCTGGAACAGTTCCGGGTGGTCAACGTCCGATTCGGTATAGGCCGGGGCCTGACTCTTTTTTGCTTTTTCAGGGGTAAAGTCAATTTCAGCAGCTGAAACAGCGCGCAGGTAACGCGACGGTGAAAATCCTTTTTCGCAGCTCTGTACCCCAGCCAACTTCACGGCAATTTCTTTTTTGAGATTATTCTGGGCATTACCAATTTTTTTGCGGAGTTCGGTATTGTCTGTTTCGACGTGCAATTTTTGCACTGACTCCCCCAAAACCTCGACAAATTTTTCCTGAAACCATGTTGACGCTTTACTGATCCGTTCCAAAACATGGGCATCTGACTCGGGCAGGCCGCCATCAGCAAAAATTGTGCTTAATTGTTGCTTAAAATTTTCACTGACAACAAAAATGTCTTCCGTGGTTTTTTTCTCCAGTTGGCGGATATCGGCAACGCCTGAAACCTGAACTACGCTGGAGTTCCCCAGCAAAAGCCTGCTAAGATAGTTGAGACGGTTTCGCAACAGTGAAAAATCAAAACAATCAAGTAACAGCTGCTGCTGATAGCTGATTTTGGCTGCCTGAAGCCGGCTTTCGGATGGCTGGTTTTGGTGAGCATTTTCGTCAAAGGTCTTTACTGCTTCGTCTGTTTCTACCCCCCGGGATGCGATAGGAGAGCTCAGCACCATGCCCTCTATGGTTTTACAGCGGCTTAAGGCCACGTAAACCTGACCATGGGCAAAGGCTGCCTGGGCATCAATGATGGCCTTGTCAAAGGTCAGCCCCTGACTCTTGTGGATGGTGATGGCCCAGGCAAGTTTCAGGGGGTATTGCTCGAATTTACCGATTATGTCCTCTTCGATCTCCCTGTTTTCTTCGTTCACCGTGTATTTGATATTTTCCCAGTTTACCGGTTCAACCACGATTTCCTGTTTGTCATCGGGGCAGATAACGCTGATGTTTCTGCCTGAAATTTTAGTAATTTTGCCTATTTTACCATTGTAATAAAGCTTTTCAGTGGAGGGATCATTGCGCACGAACATCACCTGTGCCCCCTCTTTAAGCAGGAGAGTGGCCGGGGTCGGGTAGATATGTTCAGGGAAATCTCCGGAAATTGCAGCCTTGAAACGATGTTCTTTTTTGGACAAGGCGCCAAGTCTGGTCTGATTGATGGATTCGGCGCTGCTGTTGTGGGTGGTCAGGGTAATATAGCCCTCCTCGCCCGGGGTAAAATCCTGAATGTAACGCTGATTAAGATCTGCTATGGATGATGCATCAAGCTGGTTATCACGCACCCTGTTAAGGAGCTTGATGAAACGGACATCTGACTGGCGATAAATATGCTTCAGCTCAATGGTAAGCAGTTCAGTTTGAGCAAGAGCATTACTGCTGAAAAAATAAACCGACTTATAATGTTGTTGCAAAAGCTGCCATTCATCTTGCTTTGCCACCGGAGAGAGTTGATGCAGGTCGCCGATCATAAGCAGCTGCACTCCGCCAAAGGGCTGATTATTACGGCGATGGCGGCGCAGCGTAGCATCCACTGCGTCGAGCAAATCGGCACGTACCATACTTATTTCGTCAATCACCAGTAAATCAAGGCTTTGTATAATGCGCTTTTTTTCGTTGCTGAAGCGGAATTGGCGCTGCTTATTGCGCTCATATGTCTCGCTGCCCGGCACAAATGGGCCAAAGGGCAGCTGAAAAAATGAATGAAGTGTGACTCCACCGGCGTTGATGGCCGCAACCCCGGTCGGAGCGGTAATAATCATTCGCTTTGCCGTTTTCTTTTGCAGGTTGTGGAGAAAGGTTGTCTTGCCGGTGCCCGCTTTACCAGTCAGAAAAATATTGCAGCCGGTGTATTGGACAAAATCGTGGGTGAGTTGCAGTTCGTGATTGGTGGGAAGCATGGTTTTCTTCATCTGCTCACAATATCCTTTAGCATCTTATTTTGCAATGAGATAGCCCTGAAAGTGCCTGCCGCCCGGTACCACCCATGAGGCTATGAGAAAACCTTTGGCAAAGAGCTGATTGACAGGAGGAGACAGCAGAAGTCACAACTCCCAAATTGAGATGCTTCGAAGTACAGTAACAGCTTGTTTACGTTGTCTATGGAAAATCAGCAGATGAAAATATGCAGAATGTTGGTGTCAGTGTTGAAAGCCTTTCTGTTGCAAAAACACACGGGGCAAATGTCGCCAGAACTGCATTGGCCTTAAGTGAAGCCAATATTTTTGGATAAAAAAAACCTCAAAAAGAGGAACTTTCAGGTATCCAAGAAAAAAACTGAGAGTTCCTTCTGCTTGCCTGAAGATAACCTCCATTTATCATCAATCCCAATCGCCATCCTTTCTATCAATAAAACCATCCCGGCTGGTAGCGATGAAAACAGATACTTTTATGCCGCACTTGGCGGCTTCCCGTATTCTCAGTTGTTTATTCCGTGAATCCACGTTCTTTCATTGATACGTCTTTTTTGAAGTGGGCCATTCCCGTTTTCATCTTCCGGAATCCGTGTTTTTGATAGAACCCTTCTTTCCAGGTGATGCGTATAAAATGACATTACAATGAGAAATTTGGGCCAAGATGTCCTTCAATCAAAAAGGGTCAGGCTTTCATATCTTGACAAAGAGACTTGCTGTGGTATCATTTCGATATGGTGAGAAAAGGTCGGATACATGTTCCTGGTGGAGTTTATCATGTTATGATGCGTGGCAATGCTGGACAGGATATTTTTTATTCTGACCAAGATCGCTATCGAATTTATCTGTTACTGCAAGAAGG
>DAOUUW010000173.1 GCA_030667965.1 Deltaproteobacteria bacterium | reverse complement strand
TGCTGGAAGCTGATATGGTGCTCATGTCTGTTGGCGTGAGAAGCAATCACGACCTGGCTGAAAAAGCGGGCCTTGAAATCGGTGCCATTGGCATCAAGGTCAATGAGTATATGGAAACCTCCCACCCCGATATCTTTGCCGCAGGCGACAATGTGGAAAACCATTGCCTGATTACCGGTAAAGCAATTCCAGGCCAGCTGCGCGGTGTAGCCATTACTCAGGGCCGTCTGGTTGCCAAACGGCTTGCCGGCGCCTCCATTGCATTTCCAGGCATATTGAACAACTCGTGCGTTAAGCTGAAGGATCTTTGCGCAGCCGGTGTCGGCCTCAATGAAGAACAGGCTGCCCGCAACAATCTACCGGTGGCTGCATTCACGGTGGATTCCCGCAGTAAGCACGGCATGATCGAAGGAGCAAAACCGTGGACCTTGAAAGTGCTTTTTAACAAGGAAACCCGCAAGGTCATCGGCAGCCAGATCGTCAGCATGAGCGAAGCACCTGCCAAGGAAATCGACACCATGAATATGGCCATCAAACTTGGCGCCACCCCGGAGGATCTTTTCTCCATCAACTGCGCCGGTCATCCGGACTTGTCTTCAGAACCAAGTCTTGAGCCCATTGCCATTATCGGCGCACAGGCCTCGGGTAAAATTTAACATCGCCCCCTCACCCAAGCCCTCTCCCCCACGGGGGAGAGGGGGCATATAGCGCCCTCCCTCCGACTTTTATTTCTCTTCATGTTTAAAAAAAAAATCACATTCCCTACATCTGGCGGTAATCAGGAAATAAAAAAACCGTGAAGAGCCACCTTGTCAGGCGTTCTTCACGGTTTTGAATGGACTAAAAAATCAAAGTCAAGTATCAAACTATTTATGACAAGTACTGCAGGTTGTTCCCTTGAGCACACTCATCTCTTTGTGACAGGGCCAGCAGAATTTTTTATGAAAATCATTGCTGGTACCTGTTTTATTGATAATTTCTACAACCAGGTCACCGCCACCGGCCGGATCCTTGTGACATTTCTCACAGGAAAGCTTGGCCTGGTGCTGGTGATGAGGAAAAATAACGCTGGATTTTCTACCTTCAACCTGAAAACGCTCTTTCAGATCCATTTCCGCCGGACCATTATCCGTTGCATACAAAGTAATAGGCACTGCCATCATCGCCATTGCAGCAATTATTACCATTTTCTTTTTCATAACAACTCCTTTAAAAAATTTCATATAAACCAAACCTGTTACTTCAACACCGGCTGCGGAGTTGCTGCCGTGGCTGCAGGCAAAATAGGATACACCACGTTCGGCTGCACGCCTGTGGTAGTCATCAGGAAAGTATGAATATCATCAACATCCTGGCTGTTTAACGAAATACCAAGCTGGGCAGATCCCATAATCTGCACCGACTCCTTCAATGACCAGACCTTGCCGGAATGAAAATAGGGAGAAGTCAGCTGAATATTTCTCAGAGAAGGCGATTTGAAAACATATTCATCATCAGCGGACTGAGTCACCTCAAAGCGGCCCTTATCATGTCCCATGACTGATGTCGAAGGACGTTCTACAAGTCCAAAGGGGAAATAATCTTCACCGCCCATATTCACACCGCCATGGCAGTCAACACATCCTTTTTCCATGAATAGAGCCAGACCCTTCTGCTCCGCAGAGGAAAGGGCGGATTTCTCACCACGGAGAAATTTATCAAACCCGGAATCAGGAGTGGTTAAGGTCGCCTCAAAAACTTCTATGGCAGCGGCCATATTATCAAATGTCACAGGATCCTTATCATCGGGAAATGCCTGTTTGAACATTTCAATATACTCGGGCATGCTGTTAATTGTTTTCACAGCCGCTTCCGGTGTATTATTCATCTCCACAGAAGCCTGCACAGGTCCTTTTGCCTGCTCTTTCAAATCCTTAGCCCGGCCATCCCAGAACTGGGCCAGGTTGAATACGGCATTCAGCACTGTCGGTGAATTACGCGGACCCTGTTGCCAGCCATGCCCCGTTGATGTTTCCTGGAAATCATCCCCGCCCATACCAACGTTATGACAGGTATTACAACTGATCAACCCGCTTTTGGAAAGACGCGGATCAAAAAACAATGCCTTGCCGAGGTCAATTTTTTCAATGGTAATTGCATTGCCGGCGATCTCGGGAATCCCATAAGGAATTGGTTTAAACATCTGTACGGCTTCATCCATTACGTTTGCAGCTGAAACGTTTACGGCCATACCCAGAACCATGGCACCTGCTAAAAACATTTTTTTCATTTTTTTCTCCTAGATGTGGTCAGTTAAAAAATAATACAGCAAAAACATTATCGCCTAAACTCAACCCATGAGTTTTATCCTCTTTGACATTCCGTTCTGAAACTTTCCTCTTTTCAAAACAGAACCACAAATTAATCTAGTAAGAGTTATCATTTAAAAAGAATCCGGTCAACCATTTTTTGTATTAGTTTATAGCACAACCGCCTCTGTCTGCATATTAATGCCATCGGCGCACGATGGCTGAAACCAAATCCCTTCAGCTGTCTGGTAATAATGCTTACCGCTTTTCCATTTTTTTACTTTAAATTAAAATACTTATTTTTTATACTTCTTTTAAAAAGCGCAAATGAAAAAAATCTTTTCTAAATTAAAAATTTCTTCCTTAATATCTATGCGCCAATCAACTGCATTGAGTCTCAACTGAAAAGGTGAAACCATGGCAACCTCATGGACTGAAATGAGAAAGGATGAACGATTCGATATGCATGTGCCGGTCAAAGTGAGACTGACTGAATCCGGGAACTCTCCCGCCTGCACTCTGTCCACCGTCAACCTGAGCAGCGGCGGGGCCTGGTTCCAATGCTCCTATGATATTCCTGTGGGAGAAAAAATAGAACTGACCCTGCAGCTTCCCTTTAAACAGAAATTATTCAAGGCCTGTACTGTTGACGTCATAACACGAGGAACGATCATTCGACAAAACTCCGGAGGTTTTGCCGTCTCTTTCACAAATGATTACCGAATCAGCTATTTACCTGAGATTTCATAAAATGATGAGGATGGAAACATGGATCATGGTTTTGATAAAAAAATTGAAAAAACCGATTTCGAGAGACTGATCAAGGAATCAACCTGTCAGTCGCGGGAAGAGAGGGCGAAACAAGAAAAAAAAGAAAAAAGGGAACGAATTTATCATTATCTCTACGATTTTTTGAAACTCATCCTGGGACCTGTTGTCATCGCCTCCATGAGCTTCATCGTCACTGCTAAAATCAACGAACAGCAGGTTGAAAATACCAGGAAATTAAACGAACAGCAGCTTGAAAGCGCCCACATCATTGCCGAGGCCAACCGGCAGCAATCCTTTAAAATCGCCTCATCCAACCAGCAGATCGAACGTCTCAAACATATCAAAGGAATTTTTCAGAACATCCTTGAACAGCAGGAGGACGAAGAAAATATCAACCTGATAAAAATGCAGATCGTCTCCCTTGAAATATACAAGGAGGACGCGCTTGTCTTTTTGCTCAATATCAAAACACACTACGAAGAAATGGGAGACTGCCCGACATGCAGCGAGCTTGTAAAGGAGGCGAATAAATCCATCTTGAACATCCTCAAAAACAGCCAGATCGATGTATCCGGCAGCAGGTTTGAAGAATGGAACGAGAAAGACCGCAAATACAATATGATTAATCTACGCAACAAAAAATATATCAATTTCAATTTTTCCGGATGCATCTTTCGCCACGTCAATCTGTACCAGGCTGATTTCTCGGACTGCACCCTGAAAGATGCCGAATTTGACAATGTCGATCTCTACCGGGCGTCTTTTTCCGGCAGCAATCTCTCCCGTGCCATCTTTAGAAGTGCAAATCTGAGGAAAGCAAATTTTGAAAGCACACAACTAAACGACGTACGCTTTGTTGACGCCATCAAGAATCAGAACGACGATATCTGCAAAGAGGACGAAGAGCGATGCCGTAATACGTGTCAGCTTGAAGGGGCTCTTTTTTCTTTTGGCAGCCTGCTGAAAACCGACGAGTTGCCGTTTAAGGAAATTAAAGCTGACATCTACGTCAACCTCCTGCTGCCCCATCGTCAACGGATCAAGGAAATGGCAGAGGCTACAGCTTCAAGTGATCAGAAAAAAAATCTGCAAAAAATCGTAGAAAAAGCAGGGTGTCATAATTTTCAGGAACTGAATAAACTCCTGCAACTCGAGACGAGTAAATCGCAAATCTACTCTGCGGCTGTTATACAAACGCCCTCAACATCGGGTCAGGTGCAGCTGCAACAAAGTGAACTGTCTGTATCATGATTGGCCGCCTGACTCCCTCCGCCTCAAGACTGCTTGGAAAGGCCTCGGTGTATATCGGTCTTTCCTATTTTCTTGTCTTTATCGGCCAGAATATCTGGCGCTCCACCTTCCACAATTACGCAGTTGAGCATTTTCATTTCAGCCCGATCAAGATCGGCCTGGCTTTTTCCCTTATCTCTCTGCCCGGCCTTTTTTCCGCCACCCTTGGCTTTATCAGTCCACGGGTAAAACTTGTTATCCTGCTGACAGCAGCCTGCTTCATGATAGGAGGCGGTCTTGTCGGCAGCGGGCTGTCACAAAGCTGGCCCCTGCTGCTTTTCAGCATTCTGGTGCTGCACAGTGGGTTTGCCGTTTACTATCCGACAATTAACACCATATTTCTCCTTGGAGTCAAGCCGAAGCAGGCAGTAAAACGGTTAAGTTCGCTGAAAAGTCTCGGTCCTTTTGCCAGCCTGGTTGCCACTGCCCTGCTGATGATTGTCCTGGCTCCCTACGGCTACGTCCCCATGCTTGCCATATCCGGCGGCGCTGTACTTGCAACGGGTTTACTATGCGCCTTCAATCTTCCCGAAAGTCAGGCAACAGACCGGCAGAACAGGCTCCGTTTCAAAAAAAAGCTGACGCCTTATTATCTGCTGAACTTCCTCAACGGCTGCAGAAGCGGCATCTTCAAAACCTTTGTCCTCTATTACCTTATTACGGAATTTAATTTTGAGCTCAAAAACACGGCGGCAATCGTTCTTGCCGGCAACGGACTGACCTTTCTGGGCTACCAGCTTGTCGGCCGCCTGTCGGCAAAATATGATCCCGGCAAAGTGCTTGTTTTTCTTTACATCATCATGTTTCTGAATTTTCTGGGATTCTGGTCATTGCAACGACCGGAGCTACTGTCACTGCTTTACCTGGTTGACTCCATGGTCTTCTGCACTTCGGCAATCACGGATGGATGCCTGAAATTTATCAGCACGAATGAAGACCTGCTTGGCGACATTGCCGCCGGAGTGAGCCTCTATCATCTTGGCGGAGTTATAATGCCGGTTGTCGGAGGGCTGCTTTACAACCGTCAAGATCTTGACGTCTTCCTGCTGGGCAGCCTGTGCGCCCTTCTTTCAATCTGGACAGCCTCGTGCCTTATCAGACAGAATGCTGTCAGAAAAAACAACGAATCATTGTGATTCCTCATCTTTTTTGCCGACAACAGCCTTGATCATGTCCATGGGCAAAGCAAAAACAATGATAGTCACATTTTTATCAGCGGTTATGTACGGAAAAAACCTTTATAAATTGCTGAAGGATGGCTCGGTCCGCTTCGTCAAGTTCATCAAAGGTCACGCCGGTGCAAAATTTCCCGTCACCCACTTCACGGGAATGGGCAACACGGCCACTGACGTTGACGAGATCATCTTCCAGGGCGATCTGGAATCTCAGTAAACTGTCAGGATCAATAATAAAATTTGTCTCTAAAAGAATCCCGCTCTCTGAGATATTCAGGGTTCGCCCCATACCATCCTCAAAAACAGCGCCATCCTTATCCAGCGAGATGTACATGAGGTTCAAAGAATCATATCGTACCTGTTTTCTTTTTTCGTCAAACATAGCTTTTCCTGTGTTGGTTTTGGGTGATAGCCTAAAAACCCATTTTACTTAATTGAGGACGAAAAATAGTCCGGGTTGCCTTTATTGTCTGATAGTACCCTATTAAAAAAGCATTTATCCCGTCAAGCCCAAATCGCGGGGCAGGCAGGAGAACATCAGGGATATGAGATCAAGTGATACATGATATCAGGCGTAAATGCAGAACCAATTTGTTTTATAATCATAAAATCTTATGTTATAAAAAAGGTAACTGTTCAGGTAGATAGACTGAACACCTGAATAGTTAGTGCCAGAACGGAAACCGGTGACACAGACAAAAACAGCTCCGCTAATACAGCATTACGTTAAATAGTTGAATTTTTGAACCTGTAATTTACAGCGTAAATGATGTTTAACTTTGCTTCAGCCTTTTTTTAGGCGGA
>DAOUUW010000005.1 GCA_030667965.1 Deltaproteobacteria bacterium | reverse complement strand
GGAGTTCGACAACGGTTTCTTCACCTTCGCCGATAACGGCAATATCTGCCTCGGTTTTTTTGAGAAAATATTCCGGTTCAGGTGATGGGCCGTGACCGCCGATGATATAATGTTCTGGTCTGTTTTTTGATTTGGCAATGGCCATGGATATATCTAATAATTTTTTGTACTGATAATAACCGGCAATGATGCTGACTCCAATGACATCAAAGTCATGATTGTCTAGATAGGCGGTGAGATGCTCCTCTGGATAATGATGGACATCCTGATTGTATATCTCAACCTCGTAGCCCTCCCTTTTGAGAACAGCGGCGATATAGGCCAGTCCTTGAGGGAACCAGTGGATGTATGAGTCATTATCGTAAACCACCAGTAGTACTTTCATCTATTTTCTCCTTTTTTTATTATTGGCGAGGAGGGGGTGTTTCGCTATCTGTTTTTTTTGATCGTGTCTAGGTAACGAAATATGTTAAGGTCAAGCTCGGTGTCAATGTCAAGGCTCCGTTCTTTGGGCATGACATGGGCAATAGTGTCCTCTGTGATAAAGCTTTCTGTTTTTTGAAACCACTCCCTCTTGACAACATAGACCGCGCCGTTTAGGGCATAAGCGGTTGGCAGTTCCTGTCTGCGTGTGGGTCGGTTTGAGGTTTCAATAACGGCCTTCATATGATTGTCGGCGTTCAAAAAATACATCCAGAACGGACTTTTGTCAGTCGCTGAGACGGTAACACAGGAGGCTGCATCTCTTTCATGGCACTCCTCAATGCAGCTGTCGATGTCCTGATGAGAGCGTAAGGGGGAGGTCGGTTGTAAGAGAACGACATAGTCGTATGTCTCTCTCAGTTCTTCCAGGGCATGAAGTACCACAGCGGCTGTTGTTGCCTCATCTGTTGCCAACTCTTGAGAACGGATAAAGGGGACTTCACAGCCCCATTTTTTTGCTGTTTTTATAATTTCGATGTCTTCGGAGGAGAGGATGAGCCTGTCAATAAAACGGGACTTTAAGCCTTCTTCAATGGTCCAGGCCAGTAAGGGTTTTTCTCCCACCTCAAGGAGATTCTTTCGGGGCAGACCCTTTGAACCGCCTCTGGCAGGTATTATAGCCAGAACTTTTTTTCCGTCTATCATGGTTTTTTGGGAACCTTGGTTATGAGCGCAGCCTCTGGAGACTCTTTCTCTTCTTGGTTGAAAAAGTTTTTAAAATCAACCTGAGCCCTCTCAAAATCAGACGTGTGACCAATGTCCAGCCAGTACTCCCTGAGGGGAAAGACAGCCACCTCCTGTTTGGTCTCAATAAGCGTTTCATAGAGGCTCGGCATATCAAAAAAAGTATCTGCTGGGATATGATTCAGGGTCTTGGGTTCCAGGATATAGATGCCGGCATTGACAAAGAAGTTTTGCACCGGTTTCTCGTCGATCTCCACCAGACGATGTTTGTCAATCTGCAAAACACCATAAGGGATCTGCAGGTCATACTTGAAGGCGCACATGGTAGCAGCGGCCCGATGCTCACCGTGAAAGTCGAGAAGCTGGAGGAAGTTGACCTTGGTCAGGATGTCGCCGTTCATGACAAAGAAGGGCATCTTTGGGTTCTCTGGCAGCAAACTCAGGGCGCCGGCCGTGCCCATGCGCTTGTCCTCATGGATGTACTTGATGCTCACGCCCCACTTTGTCCCGTCACCGAAGTATTCTTCGATCATTTTCGCTTTATAGTTTACCGAGAAGTAGAAGTTGTGAAAACCGTAGGCCATGAAGTTTTCCAAGATCGTTTGCAGCACCGGTTTGTTGCCCACATGGAGCAGTGGTTTGGGGCAGTTTTTGGTGAGAGAGCCCAGGCGGCTTCCCAGGCCGCCGGCCATGAGGACAACGGGGTTGTCTTTAGGGGAAGGGCGTAGCAGCTCGTCAAGAATTTCCAGGCCCACCACCCGGTTCTTGTGGTCCACAACCGGGACCTTGGATATCTTCAGGAGCCGCATGGCTACCAGCATGTCTTCCACACTTTCGTCTGCGGTGAAGGCCGTGGGCCTGGTGTTCATCACGTTTTCAATGGGGTCTTCAAGCGACTCCCCCCTGAGAATGGCCCGGCGTATATCACCATCCGTGATCGTTCCCAGCAGGGTCTTGTCCTCGTCTGTAACCAGGAGGATCTGCAGGGCAATCTTGTCAATGAGGCGCATGGCCTCAATGATGGCAGTGGCGGGCGAGATCAGAGTTTTTTGCCAATCCTTATACATTTAAAGATGCACCTCAATTCATTGCTTGTAAGGGAAGGTCATAAAATTCTTTCTTAACTATGTCGGTTAAATCGAATCTCTTGATTATTGTTGTAATTTTCTTTGCCGTATCAGTTCCTGCGTATGGGTTAATTGTCTTTTTGGCCTTTTCCCGGCAGCTGGCTGATAGCCCTGTTTTCAGTGCTTGAACAATGGATTTTTGGTCCGGATCACAGTCAATAAGGCTGGTGGCGCGTATTCGTCCTTTTTGGCGGTCACCTATATTGATGGTTGGAATTCCGAAACTAGGGGCTTCGATTATGCCGCTTGATGAGTTTCCTACAACCGCCGTACAAAGGCGCATGGCACTCAGGTATCTGATCTGACCCATGGAAGTAAAAGCCGTACTCCTTTCAGGATGACTGGCCACATAGTTGTCGATTTCTGTGTTGATAATTCTGCCCTCTGTGTCAGCATTGGCCTTGGTGAAGATTATTCGAAGCTTCGGGAACTTCTCAAAGGCACTAGTCAATTCCCTGAACTGCTTTCCTGCTGTATCCTTTTCCATGGTAACGGGATGGAAGGTTACCAGCACGAATGGTTTATTAAGAGAAAAGGCGAGTTCTTTTTCGAGATCCCTGCGATCAAGAAGAGAAATCGTGCGGATGTTCTCCACCCCAAGGGCACCCACATTGAATACTCGACCAGGATTTTCTCCCAGCTGAATAACCCTCTGTCGATATTTTTCGGTGCTGGTAAAGTGAAGATGGCTCATCTTGGTGATTGCGTGACGCATTGGTTCGTCGATGACTCCGAATGTTGTTTCGCCTCCATGGACATGGGCGATGGGGATGCGCGAAATCATGGCGGCTGCGGCTGCAGAAAAAGTCTCAAAGCGGTCACCGAGCAAAAGGAGAATGTCCGGGGCAAGGCGAATTAGGGCGTCTCCAAAACCAATAATTCCGAGGCCTGCTGACTTGCAGATCCCCTGGGAGGAATCTGAACTGAGGAGGATCTCAATCTTTTCGTCAATGGAGAAGCCGTCATTTTCGATTTCTCGATAGGTCATGCCAAATTCGGGAGAGAGGTGCATGCCTGATACCAAAAGTTGCAGCCTCAGGTCCTGTGATTTCTTGATTTTATTTAAGAGAGGTTTAAGGATGCCGTAATCGGCGCGGGTTCCTGTAAAGACACATATTTTTCGCATAGTTGCTCAGAGAGTAATGAGTTCGTCTTTGTTAAAATCTTTGGTGGCTGATTTGCCGATAATGGTATCCCAATTCATGGGGGAAATCCCGGTTCCCGGCCTTTTTACCGTAAGGTTTTCTTCGGAAAATTTTACTCCCTTGGCAATTGGTTGGGCTGCAATGATACTTTTTCTGGCAACAGGCCGATTTCGCAACTCTGAAGTTGTTGGCCTTTTTTCCCGACTTCCCATTGCTTTTTCAGTATTGCGAATAGACTGCACCATCCTTTTAAGCTCCTTAGGTTCAAGAGAGGCTTGATGGTCCGGGCCGGTCATTTTTTTATCCAGTGTGAAATGTTTTTCAATCACTCTGGCGCCCAATGCAACAGCTGCAATGGAGACTTCTATGCCTAGTGTGTGGTCGGAATAACCGATTTTAAGGCCAAAGAATGTTTTTAGTGTGTTCATTGCCGGCAGATTAACATCTTCAAACGGGGTTGGGTATTGGGTGTTGCAGTGAAGAAGGATAAGATGTTTTTTAGTGGTGCCGGAATCAAGTAATACATCAACAGCGGCCTTTACTTCTGCCAAGTCAGACATCCCAGTTGAAAGGATAAGCTTTTTTTGCAGGCTGCCTATCTTGCGCAGGTATGGCAGATTGGTGATTTCCCCCGAAGGAATTTTGAAAATCTCGAGCCCCATTTTTACTAACAGATCAATACTTGAATGGTCAAAAGGGGTTGACATGAAGGCAATCCCATGTTTTGCGCAATGATCTTGAAGTTTGAAAAAATCATTTTCTGAAAGCTCAAGTTTTTTGAGCATCTTATATTGTGTTTCTTCTGAAGAAGTATTTTTTGTCTGGTAGGAAGCTTTGGGGGCTGAGGCCGCAACAATTTCTTCTGTTTTAAACGTCTGAAATTTTACGGCATCGGCTCCCGCCTCGGCTGCGGCTTCCACAAGCTTTTTGGCAAGAGCCAGGTTGCCGTTATGATTCACCCCTGCTTCGGCAATGATGAAGACATGGTTTTGCTCAAAGCTCATTTTGGTTTCACCTTGCTCTGTTCCGGAAGATTGTTGTATATGTTTACCCCCCCTGCGATAAAGGATTTTGCGCCTATGGTGACATACTCTCTGGTCATGACCCTGCTGCCGATAAAGGTCTGCGAATAGATAGCGACCCCGCCGTTGATAATGGCGCCGGTGGCAATATGGCAATGGTCGTGAATTATGGCATCGTGTTCGATCAGTGCATGAGAGTTTATAATGCAGTTGCTGCCGATCCTTGCTCCTGCATTTACCGTTGCGCCATGCATGATAATGGAGCCGTCTCCAATTGTCGCATGGGGGGAGACATAGGCGCGGGCAGAGACTATTGTCGCTCGTTTGGCATGAAGATGAACGAGTTCTGTGTAAAGACGGTACCTGGTTTCCGCTGTATGGATCTGGCCGACGGAGATAAGGAAGTAATGTTTCTTTATCAGTGCCGGCAGCATGTCATCATTGCCGATAACTGGATAATCGAAAATGGACTCACCGATTTTCTTCTCCCTGTCAAGGATGCCGACGATGTCATACAGTCCTTCCTGCTCAATAACGTCAATGCATGATTTGCAGTGACCGCCGCCACCTATCAGTATTAACTTTTTTTTCATAACCGTACACTGCTCGGGATGTTGGCAATACGTTCTTCCAGCCACAGGGCATTTGTCAGCGGGTCTGACTGGCAGTGGCTGTATATGGGCAGTTTGTGCAAAAGTGTCCAGGAAGGCCGCGTCATTACTCCGGCCTGGTTCGTTTCGTGTAGAAATAGATCCCGTGCCTTGCAGTCTTGAAGTAATATCGTGTTTAACCAGTAGTTTGCTTTTGTGCCATCAGGCTCAGGAACAAAGGATGCTGATGGGACGGAGTCAAAGAACTTGCTGTATTTTTCAGCAAGTTTTCGTTTGTCTGCAAGGAAAATATCAATATTTTCAAGTTGGGCGCATGCCAGAGCGGCATTGATGTTTGGCATGCGATAGTTAAAGCCCACCTCGTCATGGTCATAGTAATACGGGTGCGTTTTTTTTGCAGTGGTCGTCAGGTGTCTGGCATGATCAGCAAATTCTTTGTCATCTGTGACAATAGCGCCTCCACCGCCACAGGTGATTATTTTGTTGCCATTAAAACTGTATACGCCCATACGTCCGAAGGTTCCTGTGTGCTTTTCGTCAAGAGTGCTGCCCAGTGACTCCGCTGCATCTTCAATCAGTATGATATTATGGTTTCGGCATAGCTCTGCAATTTCTTCAATCCGGCATGGATGGCCAAAGGTGTGCATTGGCACGCAAGCGCGTATTCGTCGGCCTGTTTTTTTGTTCAGGCAACTTTTTCCAGATTTTTTGGTGTGATTCTTTAAAAATTCTTTGAGAGCCCCAGGGGACAGCCCCATTGTGTCGCGGTCGACATCCATAAAGACGGGGGATGCGCCACAGTATGATATGGCGTTGGCCGTTGCCACAAACGTCAGGGACTGCGTTATGACTTCATCTCCATTCTTTACCCCTGCAACCAGCAGGGCGGCATGGAGGGCAGACGTCCCGTTAACCGTGGCAACCGCATGTTTCGCCCCGGTATATTGGCAGATTTTTTCCTCGAAGATGTTCACAAATTTACCAACCGACGAAACGAATGTCGAGTCAATGGCAGCATTGACATACTCTTTTTCTTTACCGATAAATGTCGGTTCATGGAGAGGAATAAACTCTTTTCCTGGAAAAAGGGCTTGTATGAATGAAATTACATCTTCAAACATTATAGATGTGCGCCTTATATTTTTTGAGGTTGGCAGGTTCTGTCAACCAGGCAATGGTCTTCTCGAGTCCCTGCTTTAGCGAATACTTTGGTTGAAATCCGGTGAGATTTTTTATTTTAGAGTTGTCGCACCACAGTCGAAAAACTTCTGATTTTTCCGGGCGTATGCGCTGTTGCTCCGTTACAATATTCACGTTGCTGTCCATAATGGTTTTGATTTCATCAACTACCTGGGCCATGGTTACCTCGGAGTTGGAGCCTATGTTGACGATTTCGCCGAGACAGCTTTCGCTTTCAGCCACAGCGATAAAGCCTCTGCATGTGTCAGTTACATAATTGAGGTCGCGGGTTGGGGTAAGGTCGCCAAGCTTGAGCTCAGAGGCTCCCTTGGCAATCTGGGTTATAATGGTCGGGATAATGGCTCGGGCCGATTGGCGGGGGCCGAATGTGTTAAATGGCCTGGCAATGATAAGTGGCAGTTTGAAAGAGTTGAAAAAGCTCATTGCCATACAATCTGCTCCGATTTTTGAAGCGCTGTACGGTGATTTGGGCAGTATTGGGTGCTTTTCATCTATCGGCACATACCGTGCCGTGCCGTACACTTCCGAGGTGGATGTATGAATAACGCGTTGACAATTGTTTTCCAGTGCTGCCTGGCAAATGTTTAGTGTTCCTTTGATGTTTGTGTCAACATAGCTGTCCGGGGCAACATATGAATAGGGGATGGCGATCAGGGCTGCCAGATGAAAAATAATATCCACATTTTTTGTGATATGCTTGCAGTAATGGGGATCGCGAATGTCTCCGCTTGCAATCTCCACATCGTCTTTACATGCTATATCCTCAAGCCAGCCCCAGTTGTTAAAGGAGTTGTATTGGCTTAAAGCCAATACGTCAGCTCCTTTATGTACAAGCATCTCTGTCAGGTGCGAACCAATGAAACCATCGGCCCCGGTTACCAGTATTTTTTTGTTTGATAGCTTCATGAAACGCCTTATCGGAGGGAAAGTTCGTTATTGTACATTATGCACATCATTTGTTGAAGCACCCAACTCTTCCATTCTGGCTTTTAACTGCTGATAGGCCTCTTTGGCCGCCTCCAGTTGGCCGCCGGCCATATAGCAATCGCCGATTTTTTTGAGAAGGCCGTTATTTTCAGGTTGCAACATAAAACAGCGCTCATAGGCAAATCCGGCATCTTCATTTTGTCCATTGGCCTGCAGGCTGTCTCCTATGGTCTCCCAATAGGCAGCGAATTTGTTATCTATTGTGACCGCTTTATTCAGAGATTCTATAGCGTTACTAAAATCGCCAATTTCAAAAAGAGTATCAATGATGGTAGAGTTGAGGTCGTAGCTGTGAGGAAAATATTCAAGTCCCTTGTGGAAATTTGCTATGGCTTCAGCCTGTCTCCCTTTTTTTACCTGGAGTCTGCCATAATGAAGATAAATATTGCTGACAAGTTCGGGATTGAGGTTGGCGCTTAATGCCTTCTCTTCTTTGAGAAAATTGTACCAGTCGCAGATCTGTACAGCCGCATCCTGATCATTACCGGTATTTTGGCTGGATCGACTGAGTCGTATGTCTTTGTTGATGATTTCTTCCAGTTCGTTGATAAGCTGACGGTGATTCGGTGTAAATCCTAGCCCCTTTTGCACCATGTATTTTACGCTTGCCTGACGACCAGCATGTGTTTTGAAATATCCGGCAAAAGACAGGAATTCGTCTCCGAGTTTTTTGTGAAAATTATCAATAGTCTCCGCAAACCCTGGGTCAATTGATAGAGCCTTACTGAAACATTCCGCTGACTTTGCAAGCTCTGAGCGCAGCGCCTTTATGCAGCCCAGGAAGAAAAATATTTCACCTGATTGCGGCATTGTTGTTTGCAGTTTTTCCAATATCGGCTTGGCCAGTGAATAATTTTCCTCCTCCATATAGAGGCGGGCAAGCGTGAGACGGTTTTGTTCCGTGTCTTCGCCTTTTGCTATTTTGTTTAAAAGAGAATTTTCCTTTTGGTGGAAGGACAGAATTCTGCTGAGGTTTTCGGCAAGCAGGTCGAGGGTCTCTTTGCGCACCTTATTGATGTTGAGCAGGCGTATCAGGTTTTGTTGCAGCCATTCGAAGTATTTAGCCGGATCATTTGCCAGAGTTGAAATGGCTTGCCGGTCCCGTTCGCTTTGCTGGAGTCCATCCATGGTTATTTCTTCAAGGATTCTCCATATTCCCACCGAGTTATCCAGTTTATTGTGGAGAGAGTCTATCTTTTTGATTTTTTGTTGAGTGCGTGAGGGAAGCAGGTTGAAGGACCGGACATACTGCTTGTTCTTTGCAGAGGTTCCCATCTCTTTTTGCACGGATTTGCTGAGTTTGTCTGCTTCAGAAATGTCTTTTTGCAGGTTTTTGACTTTTTTAAGAGTCTTGCCGAATTCGTCAAGTAATCGGTAGGGATCAATTTTCTTGGCTGATTGTATGAGTTCTTGAATCTGTCTTCTGCCGGCGGTTTCTTTTGTGCAATATGAATCCAGTACATCCCGGAGGCAAAGTACCGTTGTCCCCTCAATATGAGCGCCACCCTCTGTGGCATTGATGTACTTTTTATGCGATTGAGCAATTGCTGACTCAAAGAATTTTTTCATGCTCAAAAAAGAACGATTCGTCCGGAGAGTTGTTCCGTCAATTCCTTTTACAATTTGTCCTTCTGTGTTGTTTGGTTGCAAAGTATCTGTGGGAGCGGTGCCTTGCAGCACAGTGCCTTTGGCATGGCTTGCCGTTTGAGGGTAGGCCAGATCCTGACCGACAAAGATAATGGGATCACAGCCGAGAATGTCTGTGGCAATGAGGTTGAGATGGGCAACAGTGCTTGCTCCTCCGGTAAATATTTTCCCGCCAAGCAATGAGTTGAGCCAGGCTTCCATGGGCTTTGCGGTAAATGTCCAGAACACCTGTTCCGCTGGAAAATTTCGGGTGGTCTTAGGGTTTACCCATGATGAACAGATGAGGGATATGTTTTTGGCCTTGGGTATCACATCGGCAAATTTTTCATAGGTAAGATTATTCTGGTCAATGGAGGTGAGAAAATGCGGCATGACTCCGTTTTTAAGAAGTGCGGGAAGCACGGTGTCAACAGCCAGAATGACCGCTTTATCCTGGGCCTCTTTCAAGAGATGAATGTTTTTGTCAAGTGAAGGGCCTCCAGCCACAAGGATGGCGGGAACTCCGGTAAATGCATTGTGCAGCTGCTCGAGAAGAAGGTGGTGATGAATGGTGGTGACGTGCCTGAAGCGGTTGTTGAAAAAATTCCTTCCTAAAACCCTGGTGGTGGTCCCGCCTACGTTGAGAGTGTTGAGATGGGTAAAAAGCTGTTCTTTCAGGGCCTGATATCCGGCGGGGTCAAAGTCAAAGGACGGAAGATGGTGAAAAACGCTGGATCCCTCGAGTTGCAATGTGCGAGAGGCTGGAGCCAAGACGTCGCTGACACTGATTTTCTTGCCAATTCCCAGGATGAGCCTTTTGTCGCTGAGAAGCGTTGAAAGATCCATATGTTTGAGGGACTGTATGAAGATACCCGTATCGCGTTCAAAAACTGCAAGATATTGAAGCAGCGGTCTTTGTTTTAGGATTCCCAATGGGGCATATCCAAGCCCCATACCTAACATGGCAACAAATCCAGTGTGATCTGTGGGCACCTTTGCCAGGAAATCGTCTGCTTCACTTTCAGGGTTGGATTTTTTATGCAGTGAAACCTCTCTGCCTTCCTTGTTGGCTACAATGAGGTTAAGGCTGCCGTTTTGGGCAAGGCAGAGGCTGCCGGTCGGTTCAGGGGCAGCGTCAGATATTTGCTGCCATATTTGTGGGTGGTACTCTTTTAAAAGTATAATATTGGCATTATAAAAATTAGGCGGAGAGATCATAGTAAGGATTTTATCCTGATTGGTGTTCAGAGAGAGATGTTCATGGCGTGTAATTAGCAAGGTTTGTGCCGATTGTATTTTTTTTAAATTCGTGCCATGTGACTTTTATCTGTTGTACATAAGATAAACATCGGCCATTTTGTGGGCCTGCATAAGGGAAAAATAACGAGTTCTCCGCTTTTGTACATCTTTGTTGTTCTCTATCATTGTCAATTTCTTGGCCTTTTGTCAAAAAAATCACATTAAAAGCATATTTTTTTTAAGAGATGGAGCCAGTGGCCGATACGGTTATTGGATAACAAAATTACGTTTACTTTTTTTGGGCTTAAAAAAAACAAAAGGGGGTGCTGAGAAAAAGGATAGAAAAGAACAATTTGTCAATAAATGCAGCAGGGATGAGCCTTGCCGCAGCACTACATCGGAAAAAGGAATTTTCGATGTTTATTTCTCACGGAGGAAAATAGAATGGCTTTAAGAATTAACACCAATGTGGCAGCGTTAAGCGCCCACAAAAACATGATTAAAAACGATAATGCTTTGTCGGCTTCTCTGGAAAAATTGTCATCCGGTCTGCGAATTAATAAGGCTGCTGATGATGCCTCGGGTATGGCCATTGCCGACTCGTTGCGTTCTCAGGGTTTGGGTCTTGGTCAGGCAATCAGGAATGCCAATGATGGTATATCCATGGTGCAGACCGCAGATGGTGCCCTGGATGAGTCCATCAATATTGTCAACAGCATTAAAACCAAGTCAATTCAGGCCGCCCAGGACGGTCAGACGACGGAATCCCGTAAAGCGATCCAGGCTGATATCAATAAGCTGATGCAGGAATTGGATATCATTGCCAAGACCACTTCTTTTAACAACCAGAAGCTTCTTTCCGGTAACTTTACCAATAAAAAGTTCCAGGTAGGCGCCTACTCGGGAGAGACCGTCAGTATTTCCATCGCTTCCAGTGAGTCCACCAAAGTCGGTCATATCGCCACCTCCAACCTGACTTTTGGCGGTGAGGGAACAACGCAGCTTAACATCTACAGTAACCTGCAGGATCAGACCTACTCCCTTAATTCCATTGAGCTGGCCTTTGACAACACCCGTGACAACAGTCTCGGCGCAGTTGCCGATGCCATCAATAAGTTGAGTGATGTTCTTGGTATCACCGCTGCGGCCCAGGTGGAGACCAGCGGTACCGGCAATATTACCGCCGGCAGCACGGATTCCAGCTTTGCCATTAACGGTGTTGTTATTGGTGCTCTCGCAATTCAGGAGAATGATGCCAACGGCGCTCTGGTGGCCTCCATCAACCAGAAGACCGATCAGCATGGTTTGCTCGCCTCTGTGGATCAGGCCGGTGTCCTTACCCTGACCTCCACCGATGATCGTGCCATCCAGATAACAGGAACCGACGATACCATGGCTGTTCTTGGCGGTGTAAGCGACACCCTCGGTCAGATCAAGATGACCCAGAATGGCGCTGGTGAGATTTTGATCACCGATGCCAATGCCCAGGCCGGTATTGCCGTGTCCACTGCGGATGGGTTGATGGAAATTGGTGCTATGGCTGCAAGCACTCAGTTAATGACCGTGACAGAAGGTTCTTTGCTTGATGGTGCATCCCTGGCCTCTGGGACTGTTATTGCGGGTACTTTTACCACTACAGGTGCAGTGACAGGGATGGTTGATGATAATAATATTATAGCCGCTGGATCAATCCTTGCCGACAACTCGATAATTGGTTCTGGTTCCACTGTAACTGGCGATGTCATGACGTCGACAGCTATCACCACCGATGGTGGAGATAGTACGGTGATTACTGGGACACAGTTGATCGGAGGAGCTGCTACACTTATTGCAAGTGGCTCTGTTTTTGAGGGCGATGTGTCGCAAAGCCTTTCAGGTGCAGCAGCTGGTAATGTTGTGGTCAGTGGTGGTAATACCTATGTTACCAACACCGGTGCGGATATCATTGCAACCGGCTTGACTTTGACCGGTGGTGCTACCATTGCCTCAGGCTCTATACTGGCCGCCGGCACTACGCTTGCCGCAGGTACGACAATTGTTGGTGATGATTATACAGCTTCTGGTACTGTTACCCTTGGCTCCGATATGACAATGTTGACAAGCACTACTGCTTCAATTACTGCGGGCAGTGTGCTTGAGGCCGGAACCGTTTTTTCAAACGATGCTGTGGCTGCTAGTGGTACCGTGACCGATAATATGACCCTGCAATTGGGCAGTACTCTTTCTGCCGATACTCTGTTGGCCAATGGATCATCCCTTGGCGCTACCGTTACTACGGTTGATGTTGAAGTTGTATCCGAAAATACGGATATGCTGATAGCGGCTGGTTCGGATATTGCTGATGGCTCTACCTTGACGGCAGGCACCGTGTTGACCAATGACATTCTTGCTGACGATGGCACTACCTATGCTGAAGGAACCACCCTTGAGTATGATATTGTCACAGGTACGAATGCTGCTCTGGCCAATGACATGGTCATTAATGAAGGTTCTATTCTGGCTGCAGGTACTACTCTGGCTGCCAACGATGCCCAGGTCGCTGATACCGTAGAATCCGATGTCTCCGGAGCCCAGTCCTACCGGTTGGCTGATGTGAATGTCACCTCCCAGGAGGGAGCCCAGATTGCCATCTCCGTGGCTGACTCCGCCCTGAAGTCTCTGGATAAGGTTCGTTCCGACCTTGGTTCCGTGCAGAACCAGTTGACCGCGACAATTTCCAATATCTCGGTCACCAGGGTTAACATCTTTGCTGCTGAATCTTCCATCAGGGACGTTGACTTTGCCGAGGAATCAGCCAACTTCTCCAAAATGCAGATCCTGACCCAGGCAAGCACCTTTGCCATGGCCCAGGCCAATGCAAGTGCACAGAATGTTCTGAGTCTGCTGCAGGGGTAAAAAGCTGATGGCCGTTGGCTTTTAGCCGATGGTTAAATAAATAAACCTTAACAGGGGGTGATGGCCGGGAACGGCTGTTGCCCCCTTTTTTTTCTTTTATGATGTCAGTTCATGTCCATCACCAGCTTGATCCCTTCATGTACTTGCTGAAGTTTGTCGTCGGAAAGTGTGCCGATTAATTCAACAAGGCTGTTTTTGTCTACGGATTTAATTTGGGAGACGTTGATGACACATTTTTTTGGCATATTTGCTTCTTCTTTTTTCAGGGTAACATTGCCGGGGAGATCCCCAAATTTCAGGGTGGAAGTAATGGCAAGCATGATTACGGTGTTTATTTTGCTGTCGTTCAGTGCGTTGTTCTGAAGAACGAGGCCGGGCCTTCTGCCCATAGGTTCGGAACCTTTGGCTGGAGAGAAGTCAACCCAGTAAATTGATCCTTTCCTTATTGCCATTCCTGTCCCTCCATGCGGTCGCCATTCTTAAAGAATTCTGTTGTTTCTGATTGTTCTTCCTGCATGCCGGGCTCTGAAAAAATTTTGTCGTATTGAGCTTTCAGTTCTCTGTTCAGTTCTTCATGAATTTTCTGAATCATTGTGTTGGTAATATATTTGCTCCTGGATATGCCCCTGCTTTTTCGCAATCTGTCGATTGACTTGACGATTTCTTCAGGAATACTGATAGCTACTTTTAAGGTATTCATATTATTTCTCCTTTTTTTATTCTATTTTTAGAATACCAGCGGTGCTATTATTTCGCAAGGGAATGTAGTGGCATTTTGTTTACATGCTATTTTGAAACAGCGCGGAGCAGGGTTTTAGAAAATTTCTTTTCCCCACAGCATTTTGGCAAAGAATTGAGCCGGTATAATTTCTATCCCATCCTCGGTTTTTCTTCTTTTTTCTTCGCAGCAGACCACGATAAGCCTTTTGATGTCCGGATGTTCTTTTTTGATGTGGCGTAATCCTTTCAGGTGGTTTGCTGATATTTTTCCGGCAGATTTTGCTTCAATTGCTATCTCCATGTCATTGATAATGAAATCCACTTCAATGCCGCTTGCCAATCGCCAGTAACTTATGTCCGCATATAATTCATTATATAAATTATATGCGTAAAGTTCGTGCAACAGCCAATTTTCAAAAGCTTTTCCGTATAATTCAGAACCTTGTTCAAGGTTGCCTCGTTTAGCAAGAAAATTGACCACGCCAATATCTGAAAAATAAAATTTCGGGGAAGAAATGACACGGCGTTTGGGCCGTTTTCGGTAAGCCTGCAGCCATCTGCCAAGGAGCGTATCTTCAAGTATCTGGAAATATCCCTTAATTGTCTGGCTTGAAACACCGCAATCCCTGGCAATAGTGGAATAGTTGACAAGCTCAGTATCGGAAAGCGATGCCTTGTTGAGGAAATCAGAAAATGCCGGCAGGTTGCGAACCAGTCCCTCGGCTGCAATTTCTTCTTTGAGGTAGTTGGCCGTATATGCGTTAAGGAGACGGCGGGGTGTAGCTGCCTGGTAAATTCTCGGGAGATACCCATGATTGAGCATCCTGTCGAGATGCCAATCGGAACCAAGTTCTGCGGAGGTCAGACCCGACAGCTCATAACGTATGGCCCTGCCTCCCAGAAGATTGGCATGCCCTCGGCGTACTTTTCGTGCACTTGAGCCGCATAAGGCAAAGTGCACTCCCCGGTTTTCGTGCAACCAGTGCACTTCATCAAGAAGCTGTGGGATTTTCTGTACTTCATCAATGACAACAAATGGCATTTCTCCTGCTTCCGGAAGTTCGGCGCGCAGTAATTCAGGCTGTTGCGTGTAGCGGCGGTATTCTTCCGCCTTGAGAAGGTCTATCCAGAGGGCCTGGGGGTAGGTGCTGCGGAGCAGGGTGGTTTTGCCTGTCTGGCGAGGCCCCCACAGGAAAAAAGTTTCCGTTGACGGTTTAGGAAGGATGAGATTTCGTTTTAGCATATGCTGCCCTGGTTGGTTAATTTCTGTGATAATTTCAAATTGACTTTTATTTTATCATGATAATTCCAAGTTGTAATGTGAAATATAATGTTAGGTGATATTTTTTCGGCGCAAAAAAAGATCGGTCTGCGCATGTCTGGTAAAAAATGTTTAAGTTTTCTTCCAAGCTGACGATACGTTTTATGTAACGCATTATAAAAGAGGGGACTTGAGTGTGTTGGTGAGACCGGGACAAGCATTGACGGAATGCGGTGACATCACTTCAGCCTTTAACCTTGATGAACCCGTAAAAAGTCAAAATTGACTGGGAATTGTCATTCCCGTGAAAACGGGAGATAAGCGTAGACTTCGATCCAGTAATTTTAATACGTTATAGATTTCCGCCTACGCGGGAATGACGACAAAATGGACTTTTTACGAGACCATCAACCTTCAGCCTCAAAAAAGTAGAGAAACCATGGCAGGGGCAATAACGACATTAGGTATCGGGTCCGGTATCGATCTTCAGGGGATGCTTGAGCAGTTGCGGGAAATAGACCAGCAAGTCGTTACCCGCAAGGAAAATGAGATTACCACCCTTGGAAATCAGCTGAACCAGTTTACCATGGTAAACAATAAGCTGCTTACCATGAAAAGGGCTGCTCTGGATCTTTCTTTGCAGGGTTCGTTTTTGGGGCGGACGGTGGCCAGTTCCGATGAAACGGTGGCAACGACGGGCACCGTGGTGGATGGAACCGTAGCCCAGAGTCTTTCTCTTGATATAACCCGTCTTGCCGCAAAGAGTTCCTGGCTGTCCGCAACGGGCACGGCTGATTCCACTGCAAGCGTCTATGTGCCGGTGAGTCAGGAGTCCACCGCCGGCGTGGCGGATGCCGGCGTCGACATTGTTGCCCAGGCCGGGGAAAGCATGACCATTACCTTTGGCGACGGCAATGAAATTGCTCTTTCCATTGCAACCAATATGACCATGGATGATCTGGTCTCGGCCATTAACAGCCATGCCGACAACGTCGGAGCAGGGGACAATGGTCGTCTTGTCACAGCCGAAACCTATACCGTGGACGGGGAAGATTTTCTCCGCATCCGTTCTGATGTGGCCGATGGCACCGGCGAGGACAACCGGGTCATGATCTCTGAAGATATGGCGGATTTTGATTTTGCCGCCCCTGAAAAAACCCTGTTTTATCAGGTCGGCGATGGAGATACTGTTTCCGTTACCGTAGCTGCCGATATATCCATTACAGGTCTTGCCGCCCTTATTAACGATGCAGACGACAATCCGGGTGTGACTGCTGCGGTTATAAACGATGGTGACGCCATCGCGCCCTATCGTCTCAGCCTGCGCTCGAACAGTACGGGCGAGGACGGGCGCATCTCCTTTTTGTCACAGCTTGCCGATATGGCCATGGAGGAGCAGCAGGGGGCTGAAGAGGCCTCGCTGAACGCCCAGTTCAGTGTGGATGGCATCAATTACCAGCGTCAGACGAATTCTGTTACGGATGTTGTCTCCGGATTGACCATCAATCTTGAAGGCGCCGGAGAAGTAACAATTACCATCAGTAAAAACGTAGACCAGACAAAAGAGATGATCCAGGCCCTGGTAACCGCCTATAATGAAGCCGTGCAGGAGATAAACGCAAGCATAAATTATGACAGTGAGACTGAACAGTTCGGCATTCTCTCCGGCACCACCGTGCGAGATTTGCCCTCCACTTTGCAGGGTCTGATGACTTCCTTTGTCTATGCCGATGAGGATGAAAATATCACCTCGCTTTTTGGTCTCGGTCTGGAGTTTAACCGGGACGGCTCCATCTCTCTCGATGAAGAAATGCTTGATGCGGCTATTGCTGATAACCCTGATGGGGTCAGTGCCTTTTTTCTTGGGGATATTGATAGTGATATTGAAGGATTTGCCGATAAGGTAAATGACCGACTTCGTTCGCTGACTAGTTTTACCGGTCAGATAGCTGGGGAGAAAACTACCGCCCAGTCGCGAATTGATGATCTGGAATTGAAGATTGAACAGGAAAATGGCAGGCTGGATAAAAAATATGAATTGATGACAAAGCAGTTTATTGAGTTAGACCGATATATGAACCAGATGACGTCGCTTTCAAGTTATTTGACCAACCAGTTTGATAGTATTTCCAAGTCGTGGATCGGCAGCAGTGATTAGGCTGCAGCTTGACACGCAATCTTATATAATATTTAATAAACTAGTCCGCCCCTCACTCTGTCCATCGCCCTCAAGAGAGGGGTTTATAAGGAGAATATAATGAATTCAGCTCAGGCACATAACGCCTATCGGCAATCAGAATCCCAGTCTCAAATTCATCCTGTAAAGCTTATTCATCTGATGTATGAGAGAGCCCTGACTCATCTGGAGATGACAGGTGTGGGGATAGCCGGGAAAGATCCCAAGATACGGGGAGAGAATCTGGGGAAGGCCATTGCTATCATCGCTGAACTGAATGCCTCGGTAAAGGAAGACGATACCTCGGAAGCAGCTCTTTTTCTGCGGGGGCTTTATAGTGCTATCCTGGTGGAATTGCCGAAAGCGGCTATTGCAGACGATGCCAAAATTGTCCAGCAGACCATTTCCTATATCAAGCGTCTGAAGGAAATATGGGAACAGACAGCCATGCAGGACGGGTATGAAAAAAAGAAAGCGGAATCAAGAGGTTTTGCCCGCCCTGATCTGGAGGAGAGAAAGATGAATGTCGGTCCTGCAAAAGCTGCGGTGCAGGGTCTGTCTTTTTCAGTGTAACGCGGTGGCGATATGATCAGCTATGAAGGCCCCAGTGAAATTGCCGCCGCTTTGGAAGAATTTGCCGAGGTGCAGCGGGAGCATGCGCAGCTGCTTGCCGGAAACAGATTAAAATCTTTGCCTTCCTGGTATGACAGGCGTCAGCAGGTTTTTATGCGGTTGAAGCGCTGTTTTGAGGGCGTTGATCTGGGACCGGGCTCTGGAGAAAGAGAGGTTGCCGGGCAGATCCTGGAAAAGATAAAGGAAATTTTGCTTGGAGAACAATCTCTGAAGACTCTGGCTGGACAACAGAGAACAGTGATTGAAGAAAAATTGCGGACAATGCGTAAGGGGAAAAAAGTGCTGCAAGGATACAGCCTTTCTCCCGGAGCCGGTCCGAAACCGAAATATTTAAGCAGCCGAACATGAATGTGTTTTAAGTTGACTTGTCAGATTATTTAGGCAATTGGAGGTTATCATGATGGTAGATGTCAACGTAACGACTGATGTCAAAATGTATGGTGTGCCCTCAGTCCCCACGATTGAGATGGAAGATGCGCAAAAACCGCCGGTTCAGCCTGTACCGGCAAGCGGTGAGGGGGACACTGTCAAGCTCAATGACCAGGCCCTGCACGGCAAGGGTAAAAAGGGTGAAAAGGGTGAAAAGGGTGAAAAGGGAGATGGCAAGATCTCCCAGGAGGAGCTTGAGGACGCAGTGGAGGAGATCCAGGGCCGTTTTGACGCCATGGGCAGTTCCTTTAATTTTGGTCTGCACGAGCATCTTGAGAGTAAAAGTATTGTGGCCCAGCTTCGCGACAGAAACACCGGGGAGATTCTCAAACAGTTCCCGTCCGAAGAAGTTCTTAAGCTGCGCGCTAAATTAAAGGATCTCGTCGGTCTGCTCTTTGACGAAAAAGTCTGATTTCATTCCTGACATTGTAGACCTCTTCTGCGGGTAAAGTGGCTTTTAGGTCATACTGTGGGAGAGGTTTGTTTTTTTTCTCCGTTCTTCTTCTTTTTTCCTGTTTTTTTCTTGACAACATTTAGTCTCCCCTTTATATAGATTGGGTGAAAATGAATAATGGTTCATTATTTGTTAGAGGACTTATTTGACTTTAACTTTATCTTAAGGAGACAGAATCAAATGGCAAACTTAGTTGAGCCTCATGGTGGAAAAGGTCTTGTATGTGCACTGCTTCATGGTGGTGCACTGGAAGCTGAGCAAGAGAGAGCAGCCGGTATGAAGCAGATTGAAGTAAGCGCCCGCGCTAAAGGCGACCTGATCATGATGGGTATCGGTGGTTTCAGTCCCCTGACCGGTTTCATGGGCAAAGCTGACTGGAAAGGCATTTGTGAGAATTTCCAGATGGCAGACGGTACCTTCTGGCCTGTACCGATTACTCTTGACGTCACTAAAGCTGAGGCTGATTCTTTCAAAACCGGTGAAGAGATTGCTCTCGTCCGCAATGGTGTAGTTCTTGCTACCATGAAGGTCGATGAAAAATTTGAAATGTCCGATGCCGACAAAAAATGGGAATGTGAGAAAGTATTCAGAGGCGAAGGTGAAGAGTCCCAGGGTGATACCTTCTGGAAAATCGCAGAAGAAGATCATCCCGGCGTTATCATGGTTATGGCCCAGAAAGAAGTTAACATCGCCGGTCCTGTAAAAGTTCTGTCCGAGGGCACATATCCGACAGAGTACAAAGGTGTTTACCTGACACCTGCCGAGACCCGTGCCATGTTTGAGGAAAGAAACTGGAGCAACGTTGCCGCCCTGCAGCTGCGTAACCCCATGCATCGTTCCCATGAGTATCTGTGCAAGATCGCCGTTGAGGTATGTGACGGCGTACTGATTCATTCTTTGATCGGTAACCTGAAACCAGGTGATATTCCTGCTGATACCCGTGTTCAAGCTATTGATATTCTGATCGAGAACTACTTTGTAAAAGACAATGTAATCAACGCCGGATATCCTCTGGATATGCGTTATGCCGGTCCTCGTGAAGGTCTGCTCCATGCTACCTTCCGCCAGAATTACGGTGTAAACAACATGCTGATCGGTCGTGATCACGCTGGTGTTGGTGATTTTTACGGTCTGTTCGAAGCCCAGGAAATTTTTGACAAAATCCCCCAGACCGGTGATACCGGAAAAGATCTGCAGTGCAGGCCGATGAAGATCGACTGGACCTTCTACTGCCACAAATGTGACGGTATGGCTTCTCTGCGTACCTGTAACCACACCAAAGACGATCGCGTTATCCTCTCCGGTACCAAGCTGCGTAAAGCTTTGTCCGAAGGTGCTGAAATCGTAGATCATTTTGGTCGTATTGAAGTTCTTGATCACCTGAAGTTGTACTATGGAAGCCTCACTGAGAAAGTTGAGGTTAAAATGCAGGCTGCTGCATCCGGTGAATCAATGTAATTGAGATCAACTTCAAGTTGATGTATCAATAAAAAAAGGAGGTGCCGTAAGGCCCTCCTTTTTTTATTGGCTGATTTGATTTTAAGGAACGGGTAATGAAGATAATAGAAGTTGGTTTGGGTGACAGGGCCTATCCGATTATGGTTCAAGCAGGACTGCTGGAGGAGGTTGGTCCCGATCTGGCCCGGCGCGCGGTTGGAAAGCGCTATATTATAATATCGGATGACCGGGTTGCCGGACTTTACGGGGCAAAATTGCTCGAGTCGCTAAAGAGCGCAGGACTTGATTGCGAGATCCTTACCTTTGATCATGGTGAAGTCAACAAGAATTTAAGCACTATTGCCGAACTGACCCGTTCTCTTGCCCGCCTGGGAGTGGACCGCAAGGATTGTCTGGTTGCCATGGGGGGTGGTGTCACCGGTGATATAACCGGTTTTGTGGCCGCTATTTATATGAGGGGCATTCCATTTGTGCAGGTTCCCACCACCCTGCTTGCCCAGGTGGACAGCTCGGTGGGCGGTAAGACCGGTGTGGATATCCCGGAAGGAAAAAATCTTGTCGGATCATTTTACCAACCCAGGGCCGTTTATATCGACAGCAACGTTCTGGCAAGCCTTCCCTTTGTCGAGTTGTTAAATGGCCTGGCCGAAGTCATTAAATACGGTGTTATTTATGATCGGCAATTTTTTGATTTCCTCGGCAACCGTCGCCAGCAGATCCTTGATCTTCATTTGTCTGTTGTTGAAGAGGTTATTGTGCGATGCTGTCAGATTAAGGCAGCTGTGGTGGAGGCCGATGAAAAAGAAGGCGGTCTGCGTCGTATTCTCAACTACGGCCACACTCTGGGCCATGCCGTGGAAGCGGCATCGGATTTTTCCATTGCCCATGGCATGGCCGTGGCAATGGGCATGGTGGCTGTCAATACAATTGCTGTGGGAAAATCTCTTCTTTCCAGTGAAGATGCACAGACAATCAGTGATCTCATCGCCGACTTCCGGCTGCCCGTTACCATTCCGGGCGATCTTGATAAAAAATTAATGAAGTCGTTTCTGAAAACAGACAAAAAAGCCGTTGCCGGCAAACCCTTTTTCGTCCTGCCAACCTGCATCGGCGCAGTGACCATCACCGATGATGTGGCGGATGAGCTGGTTGATAAGGCGTTTAGTTGAAGTAGCTAAAGTTGTTACGCAGCACAGAGACGACTTTTTTTCATTTTTCACTTTGCATTTTTCATTTTGAACTGCCCTCTCAAACCGCGCAGCGGAATCCGATGATGTTTGACCAGGTTTCTCTTTCAAGGAGGCGTGCGGCAGCGCTGATATCTGGTTTTGATGACCAGCTGCAGCCCTTGAGGATATAAATTGGCGATACGTTTCCAGACCCTTGTCGGGTGGGAGACTGAAAAAGCGTTGCCGTCCATTCAAAGACATTGCCGAGCATATCGTAGAGGCCGAAAGGACTCATGGATTCTTTGCCATGATGTAGCACAGGGGTGGTGTCGCCAATATGGGATGATTCGCAGTTGGCCAGTTTGCTGTTCCACTCATTACCCCATGGGAAAAGGAATCCTGCAGATCCACGGGCTGCGGCCTCCCATTCGTCTTCGGTCGGCAGCCTCTTGCCCGCCCAGGAGGCAAAGGCCTGGCAGTCACGGCGGCTGACCTGCACCACCGGATGATTTGTTTTGTTTTCCAGGGAGCTGTCCGGCCCGGAAGGATGCCGCCAGTTTGCCCCCTGTTCGCGATGTGAGCGTGTTCCCTGGCCGATGGATATGATGACATGTCCTGTATACGGGTCTATGCGGTTGCTGATTCGTCCTTCTACAACGGTACCGAAACCTGTTTTCTCCGCGTCGGTTTCATAGCCGGTTTCCCGTACGAAAAAATCAAAGAGGTCGTTGGTGACCGGCAGTTGGCTTATGTGGAAAGTGTCGAGCGTGATTAACTGCCGGGGTCGTTCGTTGTGCCTGGGATGTCGGCGTCCTGTCTGGTATGAGTCTGATGTAATCTTGATGAATTTGGGCATGAACCGTTCGATGATTTGTTTCAGGTAATCGTTATGGCTTTCCATTAATGTATCTGTGGGGGAGGCAAGGGCCTCATCCGGTTCGATGTAATGGCTGATATCCATTGGGCTTCCGGGTTCGTCGTCTTCTGCTGTTGTGCCGCCATTCTCTTCCGCTGATTCAATTTCTTCAAATTCATCAGCGTCTTCTTCCTCAATAATCTCATCTTCTTCCTCAATAATCTCGTCTTCTTCCTCAATAATCTCGTCTTCGTCAATTTCAATCTCATCGGCTTCTTCGATCAGTTCATCCCCTTCGCCGAATCCGCCCTCTCCCTCACTCCCTCCATCATCAAGTTCTCCCTCTCCTCCCTGTTCTGAGATTTCATCAACCTCATCAATTTCTATCTCCTCAAGTTCATCATCTTCGATCTCCAGTTCTTCCATCTCTCCGAGTAATTCCGGTTCTTCTTCAACTCCACCAGCGGACTCGGATTCATCCCCATCTTCACTTCCATCTCCAATTTCGTCCCTGTTGCCTCCTTGTTTAACAATTTCAATGTCCTCATCCTCTGCAAGCTCAAACTCCTCAACTTCTTCGGTGCCTGTTCCCGTGCCTGTGTCACCACCCTCTTCACCATCCTGGTTACCATACGGGTGTGCCTGCTTTCCAGTGAGATTTGCCACCAGCTCTCTGGCCTTGTCGAGTTCGTCAAGAAGGTTAATTGAGGTATTCTGCCCGTCGCCGCCGGTGTCGCCCTTGACCATTTCATCCACCAACTGACGAAAGGCGGCCAGAAGGTCGCCGGGATCTTGGGAGGCGTTGATTCCCAGCTTTTCCAGTATGTCGTTCTTATGTTCGTCTGATATGGCAAAGACGTTGTATTGACTGATAATCAGCCCTTCCGGGTTGTTTCCTTCCGTGGTCAGTTGTTTAAGAGTCTTATTGATTGCGGACTTGAGGCTGCTGAGATTTTTCTTTTTCCGGCGAATTGCATCCGGATCATCAATACCCCACAGTTCTGCGATTAGATCTTCCGCCGGGATGGAGGAGATGTCGGAAATACTTTCCTCTGTTGCGAACGAGGAGCGGATAAGGGCAATGAGGCGTCCTTTCAGCGTCTCCGTCTTGACGTTGAGACCGGCAACGGCCTGATCCATTCCCTGTAGAGTTATTAATGCCATGATGTATCCTGTTTGACCCCTTCAGTGGCAGTTGCTCCCTCTCCCTCGAGGGAGTCATGAGGGTTGGAGGGGGGGGAAGGTGGTATAATTTATGACTATGTCAATGTCTCAGCATACTGAAGGAAAAACAAAAAATCTATATTTTGATTTTCTCCTGGATTATCGCTACACTGGAATTTGGAGTTTCAATATTGATGGTGCGCAATGCGGCACCCTACAAGGGCTAACATGTTGATTCCAGGTAGGGTGCGCTGCGCACCTTTGTAAAAAGTTACATAAAGACTGAAATTCCAGTCGCCGCAAGGAATACAATTTTTAGTTCTTGCAAATTATTTTTGCTCAAAGGAGCTGGTGAAATGCCATCATTGGTGCTTGTCGAATCCGAGGAAAAGGCCAAATCATTACACGATCAGTCGGACGGTACATTCGAGACGCTTGTCTTACGTTCTTTGCCTGTCAAGATCAGTCATGATGCAAAGGATGCAGGTCTCCACACCGGTTTGAGCGGTTTTCACTTTGCCGGTGTGGAAGAGGAAAAAGAGTTGCTCGGCACGTTGCTTTCCTATTTAGACCACGATATTTATCTGGCCCTGGACAGTGACCGAATTGGCGAGTTTCGCAGCTGGATGATTGCCTGTTTTCTTTACAGCTCAGGAGCTGAGAATGTAAAACGCATCCATATATCCGGCTTTACTCAGCAGGAAATTGCCGAAAGTTTTCGCAGGCCTTGCCCTGTTCAGGGCGAGATTGGCGCCTCTCTGTATATCAGGACTTTGTTTAATTCCTGCCTGACCGGACATCTGCATCGTCTTCTTGGTACCGGCAGTGGACCGGGCGGCCTGCAATTGCAGCACCAGACGTTGACAATCCTGTTTCTTCTGCAGGAACGAGAGACGGAGATTGCGTCTTTTCCCTCTCCTGTCAAATGGCGCATTTCGGTTCGCTTGGCCCTTCCCAAGGGGGATTTTTCGGTTGTTTTAAAAGAGGCGGATGGGCTGAGCGTAGACGGCCTGCTGGGAAATGTTGATCAGGTGAAAAAGGCGGTGGCCCTTTTTGGCGGCCGGTCTTTCTGGGTGAATAATCCGCTGGAATCCGATTTCGCCTTGGAGCCGCCGCAGCCCTATCTATTGTCGCCGCTGCTGCATGATGGTTTTGTCAAGCTTTCCATGGGGCCGCTGCAGGTCATGCATGTTTTAAAAAAGCTGTACAGCGGTGTTGAGATTGACGGGAAATGTGCCGGTCTTATTACTGCGCCATTTAGTCATGTGCCTGTCGATCATGGGATAAGCCTCAAGCGGATAAGGCAGGAGGTAGAGGCGGTTTTCGGCAAAGAGAATCTGGTGGAAAGGACGGTGGAAGAGGGCTGTATTCTGCCTCTGATTCAGGAGCGTCAGGGGTTTGACCTGACGCAATGTGTCAGCAGGGACGAGGAGCAGCTATATGAACTCATCCGTTGCCGGGCTTTGGCGAGCCAGATGGGCCAGGCCAGGGGGCGTAGTCTTGAAGCGGAATTTGCCGCAGGCAGTTGTTTGTTCCATGGGAAAAAATCTTTGTTGATGGAAAAGGGCTTTTTGGCTGCACTGCCGGGCGGTTGCGATGGGGAGTTATTGCAAAATAAATCCCTGCCGGAACTTGAGAGTGGACAAAAGTTTGTGGCGAAGCAGATTTTGCCGGAGCAGATTTCCACAGGGTTGGTGGAAAATTATACTATTACAACCCTGCTGGATGATTTGCTGGATTTCTCCCCGCCGGTTGAATCTCCTGTTATTGTCATGCTGCAGGATATGATTGATAAGGGTTATGTGAGCCTTGACGCAGAAGGTGGCTTTCATTGTCAGGCCAACACGGCAAAAGTTGTTGCCATAATGGAGCGTGTTTTTCCGAAGATGAAGGGGATTAATCTGTCGGCCTACTTTGAACAGACGGTTGCCGAAGTTGTAAGTGGTCGCAAGCCCTTTGATTTTGCCATGAAACAGTTTGATCAGAATTGTGCCATGCAGGGAGTTTCCCTGGTGAAGGCGCAACGTCCAAATGTCACTCCGCTCGTGCCGCTGAGAACACAGAGATCTAAAAATATAATTAAAAGTGCAATGCCGGAACCGGCCCAACCGCTTCAGTCGGAAGAAGCGGAAATTGAGCTGGATGAGGCTCTGCAGCCGGAAGCCTTGCCTGTTGAAGAAGAGGCGGCAGTGGAATCTGCAGGCCAAGTGGAGGAAGCGGAGCAGGAAAATGTAAAAGAGGATGATGCTGAGAATGCCCTGGAGGTGGAAGATGAAGGGCCCGGGAAGACGGCAGAGGTGCACGCCGATGTTTTGCCGGAGGAGCCTGTCGAGGAATCAGCTGGCAAGACTGCTCCTGTTGAAGAGCCTGCTGTTTCCGGGACCATGGATATCAGGGAGTGTCCCCAATGCGGCAGGCCGCTGTTGCTGAAGAATGATCGTTATGGCCAATACTGGGCCTGTTCCGGTTATCCAGCCTGTCGTCACACGGAATCATTTGGTACGTTGGAAGAAAAGCTGGACCGCATCTGTCCCTTATGTGAAAAAGGATCCATCAAAATAGAGCGTACCCCCACCGGTAAAAAAATGTATGCCTGCTCAGGCCGCGACTGTGAGTTTATGGCCTGGTCCATGCCTCATTCGATCAGTTGTCCGGATTGCTCGTCTCCCTTCCTGGTGGAGAAAAAGCTGAATGACGGTTCGGTGGTTCTGCGCTGTCCCCAGGCAGGCTGCAATTATCAGCAACCTCTCCACAGTGGGGAAGGTGACGAACCGGTAGCGGAAGAGACGCCTGTAAAAAAGAAAAAAATTCTGGTGCGCCGTAAAAAGGGAAGCAGCGACAGTGGCAAAACAAGAAAGGTTGTTGTCCGCCGCAAGAAGTAACGGTTTTTTCTTTGCGCCTCTGCGTTGATTTTGAGATCAGTTTGTTGCTCGCAGAAGAAAAAGATTGCCCATGATCCACCCATCTCTTTCCCGCCGCAGTTTGGCAGGTTTACAACACATCATTGCAAAACCTGTTTGCGCTGTAAGTTTTCGTATATAGCTTTCAGCATGGGCATAGCGTCCTGATGTCTGCAGGGTGAAGTTTTCTCCGCAGGTCTCCGTGGAGAAAAGAAAACAGCCCGCTTGTGCTGATTTTTTTCTGACACGTTCAAAAATGTCGCTTAAGTCACCGAGATAGACAAAAACGTCGGCGGCGAGAAAGAGATCAAACACCTCTTCCGTCTCAGTCAGGAAAGAGTTTATGTCGCTTTCCTGCAATATGCTGTATACCCCTTTTTCTGCTGCCTTTTCCAGCATTCCGGTTGAAAGGTCAAGGCCGGTAAAGCGTTTTGTCCTGTCTGAAAAGGCGAGCCCGGAAAGACCGGTGCCGCAGCCCATGTCCAGTCCGTTTTGAAAGACCCTTTCAAGTCCTTTCTCCTCATCAAGCATTTGCCGCAACATGGCAGGCGTTCCGTACTGCAGCTTTTGCAGGAGCGCTTCGTCAAAATCATCTGAAAATTGATCAAAAAGATCTTTCACATAGGACAGCGGGGAGGTGTTTGTCGTTTCGCCGGACAGGGCCGCAACCATATGGCCGGCAGACTGGTGGGTGGGGTCGAGCTCCAGTACCTTCCGGTAGCAGGCAAGAGCTTTTTCACTCTGTCCCATCTTGTGAAAGAGATAGGCCATATTGTTGTGGGCTTGAATATATGAAGGATGGATAGCGACGGCTTTTTCAAAAGATCTGATGGCTGCTTCTGTTTCATCGGTTTCCCTGAAAAGAACGCCAAGATTGTAATGGGCCTCGTGGTCTTCAGGCGTTAAAGCCAGCACCTTTTCATAATGCTGCCGGGCCTGCTGGAAGAGACCCATGTTTTTAACAGTGAGGGCCAGGTTGAAAAAAATGTCCGGGTCATCAGGGCAAAGCTCGGCAGCCTGTTCATAGGACGATTTGGCCTGTTCAAAATCCTCTCCGGCAAAATAAAGAACGCCCAGGTTGTAGTGCCCCCTGTCAAGTCCGGGGTGGATCCGGACTGCCTCTGAGAAATGGGTGATGGCCGCATCAGTTTCATTCACCTGATTGTGCAGCATGCCCAGTAAAAAATGCAGACGGAAATCATCAGCAGCGCTTTCAAGCAGATTGATGCAAAGATTCAGGGCTTTATTAATTTTGCCCTGTTGCTGCAAGGAAAGGGCTTCGTGTAATGCTTCGTCAATTGACATGGTGGATTTTGGATTTTAGATTGGGGATTGGGGATTTTGGAATTGAGTGCCAGTGTGTGAAGGTTGCATGGGCATGATAATTATCAATTGTCAATTATCAATTGCTTCCACGTATTTAACCAACTTTCCGGCAAGTTCGCGGTTGTCGATGAGGACGGAAAATTCATGATTAAAGGCCAGGGCCGAATGGCTGAAATTATGACTGCCGATGAATGAGTAGCGTTTGTCAATGACCACTATTTTTGCATGGGTCGTTATGTTCGGTGAATCAAAGACAACCTTGATTTTGTTTTTGCGCAATGTAGCCGCCACTTTTTTGTTCTCTTTATTGATGGACTCTGCATAGCCTGAATTTTCCAGAACCACCCGGACCGTCACCCCTTTTTTACGAGCCTTAATCAGCTCTTTCACAAGCAGCGCCGCTCTGTTTTGCGGGGAGGAGGTGGTCTTGAAAAGAAACATGGCTATGTCGATGGAATGGTCTGCGCCCCTGATAAAATCGACCAATGTGTCGTAATATGTTTCATCCGGCAGCATAACAATATCGCCGGGTCGGGTGCTTATTTTTTTATGGAAAGCGGTGGCGGCATGATCGTCGCGGGGTTGGAGGGTAGGGCCAATGGAGAGATACGGCTTTATCGCTTCCAGAGATTTTTCGCCGATGTGCGTTACGTCGAGCAGTTCGTCAAGATTGGTAAAATCGCCGCGCTCACGGCGGTAACTGATAATGGCATCAGCCCGCTGCTCACCGATAAAGGGAAGTTCCAGCAGCTGCTCTTTTGAAGCGGTATTGATATCGATCTGACCTGTCAGACAGAAAGCATGCAGCGGCCACATTGCCAGAAGAAAAAAGGCAACCAGTCCCCGGATGAAGCCGGAAACGGGTTGCCGGCCCTTCATTTTGCATTTTGCATTTTGCATTTTACACTATTTTTTGAGGCCACCAGTCCACATCCATCCTGGCGATGCAGTTAAAGCCGCCGCCAAGTATCAGGGTGTTGGTCATGCCGACACTGTCGAGAAAAACCTGTATCTCATAGGACCGGGAGCCGGCGTCGCAGATAATGATCAGGGTTTTGTCAGTGGGAAGCTCGCTGTAACGATTTCGCACTTCATTGTAGGCAATTGCCTGCCAGATGTCGCCGAATTTCTCCGCAAAAGGAGCAACCTCATTCGGATGCCTGATGTCAAAGGCTGTCCAGTCAGGCTGGGAAGACGGCTTGTCGATCCATGCCAGGAAGTTCTGGATGGAAACATTGCGCTGGCGGTTACGGCACATATTGTCCGCCACATTGGCAGCAGCATTCAATGCGTCAATGGCCGTGGAAAAGGGTGGGGCATAGGCCATTTCCAGCAGACTGAAGTCGTCAATTGTTCCGCCTTTGGCAATGAGTGCTGCTGCGGCATTAATGCGGGCCAGTACGGCATCACCCATGGGGCCGAATCCCTGCACACCGAGAACCCGTCTGCTTGGCCGGTCAAAAACGAGCTGCAACGGTATTTTGGCCTCGGTGGGGAAAAAGTGGGCCCGGTCTGATGGAGCTGATATGGAGGCGTCTGCGTCAAAGCCTTCAGCAAGGGCTGTTTCCAGGCTGATGCCGGTGGTGCCGATGCAGCACTCAAAGGCCTTCATGATAAAGCTGCCGACAACGCCGGGAAAGACTGTCGGGATGCCCGCCAGGTTGTCGCCCACCACACGGCCTTCGCGGTTGGCCAGAGAACCCATGGGGGCAATCATTTTTTTACCGGTAATAAGGTTGGTGCTTTCAACGCAGTCTCCGGCGGCATAGATGTTTGGATCAGAGGTTTGCATCCTGTTGTTGACGACAATGCCCCAGGGGGAAACCTGCAGGCCGGCTTCCTGGGCAAGCTGGGTGCGGGGTCGTACGCCGGCGGCCATGACAACGATGTCTGTGTCGATACTGCGGTTCGGGGTCACCACCCGGCAGGCCCGGCCGTTTTCGTCCGCCTCGATTGCCTGGGCGCCTTCACCTGTATAGATATGCACACCGGCTTTTTCTATGTGTTTCTGCACCATGGTGGCAAAGGGGCTGTCAACAATGCGAGGCAGAATCTGCGGCATGAATTCCACAACACTTGTCTCAACTCCCCAGAGATCGGCAAAAGCTTCTGCCATTTCCAGGCCGATGGCGCCGCCGCCGATAACAACCGCCTTGCCGATTTTCCCCTGGGCCAGGCTCTGTTTGATGGCAATGGCCTTGTGCAGATCGCTGATTGTGAAAACACCTTCCAGTTCCGCGCCGGGAATGGGAAGAACAAAAGGTTGGCTGCCGGTGGCGATAACAAGTTTGTCATAGGGGATGGAGTCTTTTTCTCCGCTGTCCACATTGACAACCTCAACGCATTTTTTTTGCCGGTCAATGGCAGTGGCCCTGGTGCTGGTGCGCACCTTGACGCCCTTGGCATGCTCAAAAAAAGATGCGTCCCGCGTCATGTGAAAACTTGTCTTGCGCAGTTCGTCTTCGTCGTTGACATCACCGGATACATAATAAGGAATACCGCACCCGCCATAGGATATAAGGGTGTCCTGGTCAAGAAGGGTAATGTCTGCATCCGGCATGAGCCGTTTTGCATGACAGGCAGACTTGGGGCCTGCCGCTACACTGCCGATGATTACAATTTTTTCGCCCATATTATTCTCCTGAAATAGGTTTTGATTGTATAATAAATGAGAGCGCATTCATTAATATCTCAAAAGCAGTGCGCTGTCAATTCAAGTGGATGAAATTTCAGTAAATGCTTACGTTCTTTCTTGACAAGTTTGGTGGTCAGTCGTATATTTGGACATATGCACATAACATATCCTCTGGGATTGAGATGTTCAATATCTTTTGTGATTACCATCGAAATTCAGCCATTCATCAGTGCAGTGCTGTAGGAGCGGCTTTAGCCGCGAAAAGGGCTGGCAAGGAGATGGAACTGTTTGCTTGCCAACCCGGAAAATTCGCGGATAAATCCGCTCCCACCCTCATTCTTCGCCGGTTATTTACCCAGGAGGCTGAAAATTAGTGGTAATCACAATATCTTTTGAAGAGTGAGTGGAAATAGTGTAAAGTGAGCGCATAATTTATGTAAAGTTTGCGTATAATTTAATTGGTATTTTTTTATTTTCGTCCGGCCATGCTGCCGGACAAGGAGACGTTAATGAAAACATTAAAACTTGCTGTCCCGACAAATAATCCGGGAGGAATGCAGGCAACCCGTTCAGGCCATTTTGGCCATGCGGATGTCTTTACTATTATTGATTTTGCCGATGGGAAGATTGACAAAGTCAGCACGGTGGGCAATGTGGAGCATTCTGAGGGCGGCTGCCTGGTGCCGGTGAATCACCTGAGAGATCATAATGTCGATGTGCTGGTGGTGGGCGGTATGGGAATGAGGCCGCTGGTCGGTTTTAACGAGGTGGGCATCAAGGTTTTTTATGCACCCCAGGAAGAATTTATCAACGTACAGGATGTTGTTGACGGCTTTCTGCAGGACAGACTGCCCGAAATGGAGGCGAAAGATGCCTGCGGCGGCGGCCAGCAGCATTAATTGGATGGACTGTTAGCCGAATTGGTAAGACTGGTCTTGTTGGTCTTAAGGACTGACAAGGCCGGTTCTTCTTTAAATTTTAAAACTTAAACCTGTTCTTCAATAAGATGCTCCACGTCCGGTGAATTCTGCTGGAAGACCAGCGCAGCCCCTTCAATCAATGCCTCAGCCACCTTGCGCCGTGCTGCCGTTAGAATGCGCTGTACCGTTCCCCTGGAAATCCCCATTCTTAGACCTGCCTGCTCCTGTGTTAACCCTTCGAGATCACAGAGTTTCAGGGTTTCAAGCTCATCACGCAGCATTTCAATTTTGCGCAACTTGTGCATTGGGGTGCGGGTTGGCTTAAAACCCCTGTCAAACATTTTCCCCTGGCATAATCGTATTTTTCTTGGACGCGGCATAATAATATGTGATTACCATCGAAATTCAGCCATTCATCAGTGCAGTGCTGTAGGAGCGGCTTTAGCCGCGAAAAGGGCCGGCAAGGAGATGGAACTGTTTGCTTGCCAACCCAGAAAATTCGCGGATAAATCCGCTCCCACCCTCATTCTTCGCCGGTTATTTACGCAGAAGGCTGAAAATTAGTGGTAATCACATAATAATAAGCGATTAATAACAGCATGAATGCCGGCCTGGCTGGCAGAATTATTATTTTTCCTTAACTATTCAGGAATTCAGTCTATCTATCTATCTATCTGAATAGTTCTTTTTCCTTCTTAATGGCACGTAATTAACGATATTTTAGTGAGTTATTAAACCATGATATGAAGAAAATTGGTCTAAAAAAAAGAGAATTTATCCTGTCTGCATTTTTTGCATGAAAATTCATTGAAAAGATGCTGATTTTTTGTTGACAAAACCTTGCGAGCTGTATAAGTTCGTCCAAACTGAATTAGCATTCAGTAATGTTTTTGTTTATCCCGAAGCAAAAAAATGAGGCTTTGATGCAATTTAAAGTAAAAAGTCTTGGGATGAGCAATTGGCTCACATAACTTAACAGATCCTTAGGAGGAAACGAGAAAATGGCAAAGCGTGATACGCCCTTGTTGGACGAGCTCGAAAAAGGACCATGGCCTAGCTTTGTAACAGACCTTAAACGTCAGGCCGAGAAGAAACCGGAATGCTGGGACATTCTTGGACAGTTGGAACTGTCTTATCATGACAGGATCACCCACTGGAAACATGGTGGAATCGTAGGTGTCTTCGGATACGGCGGTGGTATTGTTGGACGTTATTCCGACCTGCCCAAAGAGTTTCCCGGAGTTGCCCACTTCCATACCATCCGTGTCAACCAGCCGTCCAGTAAATTTTACAACACCGCGAAGCTTCGTGCTCTCTGTGATCTCTGGGAGAAACACGGTTCAGGTATGACCAACTTTCATGGCTCCACAGGCGACCTGATTTTACTTGGAACAACTACAGACCATCTTGAGCCCCTGTTTTACGAACTGACTCATGAGCTGCACCAGGATCTCGGCGGCTCCGGCTCCAACCTGCGTAGTCCTGCCTGCTGTATCGGTAAGGCACGTTGCGAGTGGTCATGCTTTGATACCCAGGCTGCATGCCATGGGTTGACCATGCATTATCAGGATGAGCTGCATCGCCCGGCTTTCCCCTACAAATTTAAATTTAAATTCTCCGGCTGTCCCAACGACTGTGTTGCCGCTCTCGCCCGTTCCGACTTTGCTGTTATCGGTACCTGGAAAGACGATATCCGCATCGATCAGGCTGCAGTGCAAAGCTATATAAAAGGTGAATTTCCCTCAAACGGCGGCGCCCATTCAGGCCGTGACTGGGGTCCATTCGACATCCAGAAAGAAGTCATCGGTCTCTGCCCCACTGAGTGTATGTGGATGGAAGGCGATGAGCTGAAAATAGATACCTCCGAGTGTACACGCTGCATGCATTGCATCAACGTTATGCCTCGAGCATTGCGTCCGGGTGTTGAGACAGGTGCTACCGTCAATGTTGGCGCAAAAGCCCCCATCCTAGAAGGCGCTCAGTTCGCCACCTTGACCATTCCGTTTATCAAGGTTGATCCTGAGAGTGAATTTGAAGAACTCATTGAGCAGATTGAAAAAATCTGGGATTGGTGGATGGAAATCGGTAAAAACCGTGAGCGCGTTGGTGAGACCATTCAGCGTGTCGGTCTGCCCACCTTTATGAAGATTATGGAGCTTGAGCCTATTCCGCAGATGGTCAGAGAGCCTCGTTCAAATCCATACATTTTCTGGCAGGAAGACGAGGTTCCAGGTGGTTTTGAGCGTGATGTTAGAGAGTTCCGTAAAAAACACGCGCAATAAAAACTGCTCTTATTGGCATTAATCAGATATTTACTTTATAGACACTATAAGGAGGTATAAAAAATGGGTTACGATCCAGCAAATCCGATGGTGGATAGAATAACAGATATAGGTCCCCCACATTTTGAGCAGTTTTTCCCACCAGTTATAAAAAATAATTACGGCAAGTGGCTCTATCATGAGATCACCCAGCCCGGCGTTTTGATGCATAAAAGCGAGACAGGCGATGAGTGCTGGACAGTACGTATTGGCGCCGCCCGTCTGGTAAGTATTGAGTACATCCGTGAGATCTGCGAGATCGCAGATAAACATTGTGAAGGCAGTGTCCGTTGGACCACCAGAAACAATGTTGAGTTCATGGTTGATGCAAAAGATAAAGTGAAGCCCCTGATGGACGATCTGGCCAGCCGCAGTAATAAGTTTCCTGTTGGCGGCACCGGCGCCGGTATGACCAGCATTGTTCATACCCAGGGTTGGGTGCATTGCCATACGCCTGCCACCGACGCCTCCGGCGTTGTTAAAGCGGTTATGGATGAACTGTTTGACTACTTCACCAGCCATACCATGCCTGCCCAGGTTCGTGTTGCCCTGGCCTGTTGCCTGAACATGTGTGGTGCTGTTCATGCTTCCGATGTTGCTATTCTCGGTATTCACCGTAAACCGCCTATGGTTGACCATGACGCCATCGCCGGTCTCTGTGAGCTACCCTTGGCCATTGCTTCCTGTCCGCTTGGCGCTGTTTCTCCCACCAAGGCGACCAACAGCAAGGGCGTGGAAGTCAAATCCGTAAAGGTTAAGAATGAGCGCTGTATGTTCTGCGGTAACTGCTACACCATGTGTCCGGCCATGCCTCTGTCTGATCCGGATGGTGACGGTATTGCCATCCTGGTTGGCGGTAAGGTTTCAAACCGGATTTCCTATCCCAAGTTCTCCAAACTTGTTATTCCTTTCCTGCCCAACACCCCGCCGCGCTGGCCCGAGACCGTTGCTGCAGTGAAGAATATTATTGATACCTATGCTAAAGATGCCCGTAAATACGAGCGTATTGGTGACTGGGCTGAGAGAATCGGCTGGGAGAAATTTTTCGAAAAAACAGGTATTCCGTTTACCATTCACTGTATTGATGATTATCGTCTTGCTTATGATACCTGGAGAACGACTACTCAGTTTAAGTTTACAAGCCATATCAAGTAAATTGATTGCCTTTTTGGCAGTCGGCTCTCGAAAAAACTACAGGTGCGGACCTCAGGTCCTAGCGCCTGTAGTTTTTATGACTGCTGAGGTTGGAAGCTTACTGATAACCCTTTACATGAAGGAGTAAGTAATATGGCTTTAAGTACAGAAGATCTGAAATTAGCAATCATTGAAAAAGCAACCAAGTCTCCCAAGCCGCAGTTGTATATTAAAGATTTTTATAAATGTGATCCTGATTCAAAGCCGCGTGTGATCAAGAATGTTGCCAATGAGCTGGTTAGAGAAGGTGAGCTGATGTTCTGGTCAAGCGGCAGTACTACCATGTATGCCCGTCCTGATCGTATTAAGAACGAAGAAACTCGTGAAGACGCTGAAGAACATAAAGACGATTAATTTTTACGTTTGTTTCACAAAAAAAGCCGTATGCCCAAAAGGACATATGGCTTTTTTTGTTTTTATGGCCTGCTGGAAGCAGGCCCCACGCAAGAAGCAGGGATCACACGAAAGTAGAGCTCCCAGAAGCAGGCAATACGCGTACTGTGAGCGAAATTGCTTAGTTAGCTACGGAAATTTCCTCTGCTTTTTTGAGGAAAGCTTCAGCTTTTCTCGGATGTTTGTGATTTTGGTGGATTGAGGCGGCTGTTCGGTAGCAGTCGGCTGCCATGTCTCGCTTGCCCATGGTGATATATATGTCGGCCATCTTTTCACAGGTTTTAATGACGCCATCGGGGTTTTTCATGGCCTGGTATTCATCTATGAGATCCAGGTACATGTTGATTGCCTCTTTATGTCTGCCGCTGTCAGCCAGTAACTGGGCCTTTTTTTTGTCCAGGGCGAAAACGCTGAATGCGTCACCCTGCTCGTAACAGATATCAAAAGCTCGCTGGAAATGTTTGAGGGCATTGTCGTAATCTTCTTTTTCCGCGCAGATATCGCATAACTTGTCCGAGGCGTTGGCAACGCCCTTAATATCATTATCCTGCTCAAAGGCGATCAACGCATTATGGAACATATTGGCAGCCTGGGCCGCCTCGCCCTTTTGTAAAAACTCCAGCCCTTCTTCATAATCAAGCCGGGCCTGGCTTTTTTCCTCTTTCTGTTCGTTTTCTTTTTGTACTTCGTCTGTCATGGTAATACTCCGTTGTTTAAAGGTGCGCAGTGCGCACCCTACTCGTGTTCATTTTTTTATGTATGTACAGCGCATTGCATTGGCCACAGAAGTAGGGTGCGCACTGCGCACCGAAGAAAGTGAAGCAATGATCAAAATATTATTCATCCTGCGTCATTAATTCAAGCGCCTCACGGGCCAACTCACCGACAGTTGTCTGCATGGGTTTCCCTTCTTCATACACCGTCAATTCGGCCGCATCGTCAACCTGCTTTTCAATTTCGCTTTTTACCTCAAGAGCCTTGATGCGACCGAGAAGACGGATGGCATGGCCCCTGGTAAAGGAATCAGGATGGTCGACATCCTCAAAGACGCTGTAAATCGGCGTAGCGCGGACAATTTCCGGGTTTTTTTCAGCAAGAGTACCCATGGCCCACAGGACCTGCACCCGGCTTGTCGGTAAGCCCCGAAACATGAGAAGATGCTTGGCAAAGCCGCCGAAAATATCGGCACGCGCCGCGATAATAGAGCCGATGGCCTCCAGCAAGCCCCAATGGGTAGAGGCGGAGTCGGTGCATGATTCATACATCCTGTGCAGCATATCACTGACAGCACCTGGCTTGCGGGTGGAAAGCCGCGCGCTGACCTGCCCTAAAACATGGGCGCAATGCCATCTTTTGTCCTCTTCCGGATCGTAAAGCAAGCGCTGCATGAAACGTAAGGTCTTCAGGTCATCTAAGGCAAAGTCAACTAAAGAGTCAATGTCTCCGGCAAAAGCCAGCTCCTTGATCTCCTGTTTTTTGGCCCGTTTTTTCTTGCGTTTCGGGTCTCGGGCAGGCTCCATTTGCGGGATGACAAATTTGGATATCGGCTTGATCTGTTCGTTGGTCTTTATTTTATGGACCTTCAGCTTGTGGGATAATTCGGAAATATCCCTTGTCAGGCGGATAAAGTAAAGAACCCCGGATACCTTGCGGCCGTCGATAGACCTGTTTTTACAAACCTGATGGGTCACCTCATCATAGTCATCCAGTATGCCGGTAAGATAATCGTCGTCCGGCATTAATTCCCAGGCAAGATCCCAGTTGTCGTTACAGGCATAATTGAGACATTCCACCATGGCCGCGCCCACATTAAAGCCGGTGGGATCAGAGGTGTAGACGGCGCCGCACTGGCAGGTGCCGACCTTGAATTCGTCCATCTTGCGCTGTACGGGCTCCTGGGGTTGTTGCACATCCTGGCCGCAGAACGGACACCAGGGCCGTAGATTAGTTGTCGCTCCTTTGCCCATGGCTATAGTTCCTTGTCCACTAATGCAATAAAATTAGGATCCACCGGATAGCCCTGGTTTACTGCTTCGTTAATGGATGCCTTTGCCGCTTTGAAATCCTGTTTGTAAAAATGGGCCACTGCCAGGTTGTTATGGGCCATGGGGTAATCAGGATCAAGTTCTACGCCCTTTTTGGCGGCAACTAAGGCTTTATCAAAATCACCTGCCATAATCAGGGCCGAGGCCAGGTTAATCCAGGCAAAAGCGAGTTTGGGATCGTGGTGGGTCGCCTTGGTGTAAGCATCAACCGCTTTTTCCTGTTCGCCTTTTTGCTGCATGATGAGGCCGATATTGGTGTGGGCCTGGGCAGGGTTGGGAGCGTAGAGAAGGGCCATTTTGTTGGCGTTTAACGCTTCATCCATCTGGCCAAGTTCAAAATAGACGGCACCGAGATTGATATAGGCTTCTGCCGACTGGTCATCGATTTCAATGCATCTTTTCAGCTCTTTAATTGCGTCATTATGACGACCGGATTTACGGTAAACCAGGGCCAGGTGGTGATGGGCCATGATCGAGTCGGGGTTTTCCCTGCATTTCTGCTTCATTTCTTCAATAACTTTAGGTAAATTTTCAGTCAATTTCTGGTCAGACATGGGGATCCTCATAATTATTTTAATGGTTTTTAGTCAAGTTGTGAGATATTAACCATGACGATGGGGAATTTCAAGGGACAGATGTAAAGAAGGGAAAGATTTCATGGCATTTGTGGGATTGCTGGACTTTGCCTTGCTTGACTGGCTATAAAACAGAAATATTAACGTCAATGTCATGGGATCAGGTAAAAGGCTGAAGGTTGAAGGCTGATATGAACAGTTACCAACGGTGCAGGTAATTATATAATGCAAAAGAATGTAAAACTTCCCAGGGGCCTTGTGGTTGCGGGCCTCGGCGGGGGATCCGGAAAAAGCGTGGTTTCTGTCGGCCTTGTCGCCCTTTTGTCCCGTAGGGGATATGGGGTTGTTCCTTTTAAAAAAGGGCCGGATTATATAGATGCCGGCTGGCTCAGTCTGGCAGCGGGTCGTCCCTGTTTTAATCTTGATCCTTTTTTGATGGATGAAGGCCCCATGCTATCCTCTTTTGCCGAACATGGCGCTGGAGGTGATTTTCTTATTATCGAGGGAAATCGGGGTTTGTTTGACGGGGTTGATGCGGACGGAACTTACAGCACTGCCGAACTGGCTATTCGCCTCGGTCTTCCTGTCCTGCTTGTTGTTGACTGCACCAAAACGACACGAACGGTTGCCGCGCTGGTTCTTGGCTGTAAAACACTTGATCCCAATGTTGACATATGTGGTGTGGTGCTGAACAGGATCGGCAGCCGGCGCCATGAAAAAATTGTCCGCCAGGCGGTGGAAAAATACACGGGCATTCCGGTTGTCGGTGCTATCAGGCGCATGAAAAAAGATATTTTCCCCATGCGTCATCTGGGTGTGACCCCTTTCCAGGAATATGAAGGAGCGAGCGGGGCGGTGGCGGACCTTGCCGAAACAGTGGAAAAAAATATTTCCCTGGAGCAGGTGGAGCAGCTGATGCGTTCTCCTGCCGTGTCGGCCCAATCTCAGCCGTGTGTTTCCAGATTGGACAATCAGGTGCGCATCGGTGTTGTCCGCGATGCTGCCTTTCAGTTTTATTACCCTGAGAATCTTCTTGCCCTGCAGCGCCAGGGGGCGGATATTGTGGAAATAAACTCCCTGCAGCAGGCCGAGTTGCCCGATGTTGATGCTCTGTACATTGGCGGCGGATTTCCTGAAACCAGTGCAGGTCTTTTATCGGCCAATGTCTCTTTTCGCCGGTCCATTGCCGAAAGAGCGGAACAGGGATTACCGATTTACGCTGAGTGCGGCGGCCTTATTTACCTGGGTGAGAAGATTACTCTGGAAGGGAAGGACTATCCGCTGGTCGGCATTTTCCCGGTACATTTCACCCTGGAAAAAAGACCCCAGGCCCATGGCTATACGGTGTTGACGGCTAGAGAGGGCAATCCCTTTTACCGGCAGGGTACGGAAATAAAGGGTCATGAATTCCGTTACAGCAAGGTGACATCCTGGACGGATTCCCCCGAATCTCTAGGGTTTGATATGCAGAGGGGGGTTGGTTTTACCGGCGGCGGTGATGGATTGATCTATAAAAATGTGCTGGCCCTCTACACCCATGTCCATGCCGTGGGTACGCCTGAATGGGCAGAGGGCCTGGTGGGCAGGGCAAAAGAGTTTCACCGTGCCCGGAATAAAGGCTGATCAGCTTAAACCTTCTACCTTCAACCTTTAACCTTCAGCCTAATGAGTCGGCCTGGTTCCCAGCACTTTTGCCTCAATTTTTGTCTGTGTTGCCCCGTCGGGCTCCGGCTCAACCCAATGGATGAACTCTTCAGTCACTCGGGCAAAGGTGCCGTTGTCTTCTTTGCATTTGTCGCAGATCGATTCGGCTGAGTCACAGTATATGATGACCTTACTGGCTGCATCACCTTTGATATCCACAGCAGCCATTTTGCGGCAGCCGCATTCGAGCCTGATAACAGCCACACCGACACCTTCCGGGCTTCCTTCAATAATTCCGGCGATCATTGCCTCTTCGGATTTTAGGGCGACAAGCTTTTTGGATACAGTTGCTTTTTTTTTCTTTATTTTCATGGGTTCTCCCTGGATAAATAAAAAATGGTAAATGATAAATGAATTTTTCTTTTTAAAATATTGCAGAGTGAAGGTCAACAGGAAGATGAGAATGATTTTTTAAATACATATAACCTTTTCTTTTTGGAAAAAATTGTGTTGACAAAAAGTGCCCTTTGATTTAATGCAAATACAATTTTTGATTCTAAAATGAGGATAAAAGTAATCAAGTAATATTGGTTATAATTAGGAAATGGGCGAATTTAAGCTCAAGAAAACATTTATACGACTGGAGGTTTTATTATGGCGTGGGTTGTTGAGATTGATACAGACAAATGTAATGGTGATGAAGAATGTGTAAACGCTTGTCCTTCGCAGGTTCTGGAAATGGTTGACGGCAAAGCTGATCCTGTAAACATGGAAGAATGTCTTGGTTGCGAGACCTGCGTTGAGGTATGTACGGAAGGCGCCATCACCGTATTTGAAAATTAGTATATTGCAGGTTATCCTGCTTGTTGAAAGGCCTGTCTTCTGTAAAAGAAGATGGGCCTCTCTTTTTTCTGCTTCAGGCGAAATTGCTGAGAAGTGGGAAGTCTGATCAGGGAAGAGGCGTGCTCCGTAAATTTAAACCAGCGGTTTCCCGCAGAACACTTCTTCTTACTGCGGCATTATTCTGGACTGCCGTTGGCGCGCTTTTGCTTTTTCGGGGAGGGTGGTTTCTTTTCATGGATCAACAGTACCTCGTTCTGGCCGCCGGGTTTGTGTTTGGGCTGGTGAAAGGGAAAATGATCTTTGAGCGTACTGCCACCAAAAATATCACCCGTATCATGGATAAGCAGGAGGGGGTCTGCCTGGGTGCGGTTTTTTCATTTAAGGCCTGGGGCTTGATTTTGCTGATGATTGTCATGGGCAGGTTTTTGCGGACCTCGGATGTTTCCCTTCTCTTTTATGGTTTTCTGGTTTCGGCGGTGGGATGGGGACTTCTCTGGTCAAGCAGGGTTTTCTGGCTTGAATGGATGAGCGGTAGGTCATGATTGAGTCAATGAACCGGGTTGAAATTGATCTAGCTGCTCTTCGCTCGAACTGTCGCGCCCTGCAGGAAGAGCTCAGGGAGGACGTGACACGTCTTCTTGCGGTGGTCAAGTCGGATGCCTATGGACATGGAATGCTGCCCGTGGCCCGCTGCCTGCAGGATGAGGGAGTGCATTCTTTCGGGGTGGCGGAAGTTCATGAAGGCGTTTTGCTGCGGCAGGCCGGTATTTCCGGTGATATTATCGTTTTTCTCGGGGCGGATGAAGATTGCCTGGCGCAAGTTGTACGGCACAATTTGCAGCCGGTTTTTTTTGACAGCAGGCAGCTGGCTGAAATTTCCGCATTTGCCACGGCTGCAGATGCACGCATTGGCGTTCATTTAAAGGTTGATACCGGCATGGGGCGGCTGGGGATTTTGCCGGATGAGGTTGCAGGCTATCTTCGCCAGGTGGAAAAAGCGTCCGGGGTGTATCTTGCAGGAATAATGAGTCATTTCCCCATGGCTGATGAACCACCGGTACAGCCATCCGTAAAACAGGATGCGCTTTTTAAAGACATTGCGGCCCAGTCTTTTCATGCAGGAGAAAACAGGCCGCTTGCCCATATTGCCAATTCAGCAGCTATGCTCAGGTTTCCGGATATGCAGATGGATATGGTGCGGCCCGGCATCAGTCTTTATGGCTGTAATCCCCTGGATAGTACCCTGTTTTGCCGAGCCGAACTTGCACCGGTGATGTCTTTTAAAACAAAGGTCATCCAGGTAAAGGATGTGCCGGCAGGTTTTCCTGTCAGCTATGGGCACACGTTTACCACCAGCCGTCCAAGCCGCCTGGCGGTTCTGCCGGTTGGTTATCATAACGGCTATCTGCGTGTCATGTCCAATCGTTCTCAGGTGCTCATCCGTGGGCAGAGAGCGCCCCAGCGTGGCCGTGTCTGCATGAATGCCACGGTTGTCGATGTTACCGATATTGCCGGGGTGGAGCCGGGAGACGAAGCCGTGCTCATGGGGCGTCAGGGGCGCGATGAAATCAGCGCCGGCGAGGTGGCCGGCTGGATGGATACCATCCATTATGAGGTGCTCTGCCTGTTTGGCAACAGTAACCGGCGGGTTTATATTTCTTAAATTGTCTATGTAGGTGGTTATTTTGATTCATTTAGCTTTGATACGTCTGCTGATGCCCTAGGCACAGAGGCACAAAGGCACAAAGGCACAGAGGCACAGAGGCACAGAGGCACAGAGGCACAGATAAGCGAAGACTTCGAAGGCACTGAGTGAAGGTAGTTTTCTAAAAGATTTTTTCCTTAAACTCTGTGCCTCTGTGCCTTGTATGGTGAAAGTTAAACAAAAGTTAATAAATAAATTTAATCTTCTTTTCGGTAGAAACTTTAATTAAATATGGGAAAGAGAAGGGATGTGCCTTGGGTCTTGAACCCGTCACAGAGTT
>DAOUUW010000146.1 GCA_030667965.1 Deltaproteobacteria bacterium | reverse complement strand
TTGGTTATTTTTATAATGCAGTTCTGTTCTTTTTCTATCAGCGATGCAATTTCCTGCATGGGATGAATCATGGTAATGCCGCAGTAAATCAGGAGCTCCGGCTTATTCGTTTCGTCGATGTCGTTCCTGCAGCCGGAGAAGAAAATGAGAATGATGAGAAGAAAGGGGTAGACCCCTTTTGTTTGGAAAAATTTCATGGCCTTGCAATTGGATTTGATCAATGTCATCATTAAGATATATTATATGGTAATAATTATTATTTGTATGATTGGTTCTTCGGTATTAGAATATAAAGTATAGCATAAAAATCGGGTTAGAAAAAAAAATATGACACCACTGCAGGGAGATACAATGGAGCAGACCAGTCAGAGAATAGAAGAACATCTCATAACGGAAAAACCTTTTTACCTGATCCAGCATAATGAATTAGATATTGCCCTGGCCGCCTACCGCAACGGTTACCATTGCTTCTCAAAGGCCCTACCGGCAGCGGCAAGACCCGTTTTATGCAGTTTCCGGCCTGGAAGATCAAACGTCCCCTTGTGACGGTTTCCTGCCATGATGATCTGTCAACAAGCGATTTGGTGGGACGCTATCTCATCAGGGGCGGCGAGACATTCTGGGTTGACGGACCAATGACCCTGGCGGTCAGACACGGGGCCATCTGTTATCTTGATGAGGTGGTTGAGGCACGCAAGGACCACTGTGGTTATTCAGCCCTGGCTGATGACAGGCGGGAGCTGTCAATTGAGAAACGGGGCGAACTGCTCACCGCGCCAAAAGAATTCAAGCTGGCCGTGTCATACAACCCGGGCTACCAGTCAGTGTTAAAGGACCTGAAACAGTCCACCCGCCAGCGTTTCATCGCTCTGGTGCTTGGCTATCCTAAGCCGGATCTGGAGACGGAAATAGTCAGCCATGAATCAGGTGTTGATGAGAAGCTGGCCCGTTTCCTGGTGCGAATTGGTGAAATGACGAGAGGTCTCAAGGATTCCGGTTTGCAGGAAGGGGCAAGTACGAGGTTGCTTGTTCATGCCGGCAAGCTGATCAAGGAGGGCATTGCTCCGCGGGAGGCCTGCCGCGTCACCATCACCCAGGCGCTTACCGATGATTATGAGCTGACCTATGCCATGGATGAAATGGCCAGTTCAGTTTACTGATACCTCAACTATTTACTTGCCCCGTGAGGTGACAATTTTTCAGGATAATCTTGATAATTTTCTTGTTTACAAGATATTTGCATCCTACCAGTGGGCTTTTGTTCACCAGGATTTGTATTGCCGGCAGAATTCGCTTTCCGTCCACCGTGGAGCAGTTGAAAAAGGGGAAATTAAACAGAAATTCATAAAGGCCCCGGCTGTCATTCTGCCGGCTGAGTCTTCGGTAAAAAAGAGCGCTGAGGCTGATAATGAAGAGCGTAATCCGGACCCGAACGTAGTGGGCAGCGGAGCAACTGTCACTCCCTTTAAGCCCCGGGGGGGCCAGCAGAGAGTGAGCCAGGAGACCATCGGCCGGAAGAACCGCGCTATATCTGTCTTGATGATGAACATATAGAACTGCCGGAAGAGTTGCGAGGACCTGGTATGCCTCACATGTTCGGTGAAGTGAACTATATATTTATTGATGATGTAAAAAAACTGCCCCTGCGTGTGCCGGAGATTTACCGGATGCTGACCAGTTGATATGCCTAAAATGCCTAAAGTGAGCTAAAGCACTCCACAAGGGGGATATTAATGCCTAAAGTTTCAGGCATTTCACCAAGGTGACAGTAAATAAACTTTAGGCACTTTCGAAACTTTCTTAATCCTCAACCAGATAGCCTTTGAGTTTTTCCAGCAGCGAGTCGGGCAGTTCTTTTTTGTAGAGAAAGGCCTCGGCCTCTTCTCCGGAGATCTGCTGTTTAATCTCGATGGGCAGTGAGCGCAGGATTGCCATTCTTTCGGGATCGGGCTTTTTATTATGCGGTGCTTTGCTGTTTTCCATATTGTGCTCCACAGGAGAAGAAATTTCCCTTTTAAAAGGTGATGACCTGATATCCTTCATTGATATATTGTGCCATGGACGGATGACCGGCAATATGGCCCACCAGCGGCAGACCTTCAGCCAGCACGGCCTCGGTGACGCCCAGTTTGGCTGAGCAGGCCTTGCAGACGGCTTCAATCAGGCCTTTTCCTTTCGCTTTGACGTACAGCTGATTAAGAAAATGGCCTTCCTTGCTCATCTCCGGTACAAGTTTGACAGCCTCGCCTTCAATAACGATTTTACCGTCCATGCCTTTTTCCTGCATATCCAGGGCATTAAGCAGGACATGAACAAAGCACATGGGGTCGCCCCGGAAGGCGAAGAGTATGGTCTTGTTTGTCTGGTCTGACATTGTGTACTCCTTTAATTGAAAGATTGAAGTGGCTGAGAGAGGCTAACACCTATATCGACATCGAGTCATAACGTAGTATAAAAATCCTCTCTCGCAGAGGCGCAGAGTTCACAGAGGTTTTTTTTCTCCCTGTGTCTCTGTGAACTCTGTGAGAGATTATCATGTAAAAGCTTAACTGTCTCAAGGGTTAAAATTCGTTACACTTTAATCAATCAGGTTGGCCGGACCGAAATACTCTCTGGGATGCTTGCAAACCGGGCATTTTTCAGGTGCTTCGGTGCCTTCATGCATTTTGCCGCATTTACTGCATTTCCATTTGATGGGCTCGTCCCTTTTGTAAACCGTTCCGTTTTCCACCATTTCAAGCAGCTGCAGATAACGGTCCCTGTGATGGGCCTCAACCTTGCCGATTTGCTCAAAAAGGGCGGCCGCTGCCATATTGCCTTCTTCTCTGGCTTCTTTGGCAAAGGTGGGGTACATCTCAGATGTCTCATATTCCTCGCCGTTTGCCGCTTCTTTCAGGTTGGTCGCGGTGTTGCCGATGCCGTTTAGCAGTTTGAATTCGTCTTTGGCATGCTGCATTTCATTTAAGGCTGTTTCTTCAAAAATAGCGGCAATATAGTGATAGCCTTCTTTGCGGGCCACCTTGGAAAAATAGTCATATTTGTTCCGTGCCTGGGATTCTCCGGCAAAGGCGGCTTTTAAATTTTCTTCAGTTTTACTCATTTTACATCCTCCGGATTAAAGTGATATGGTGTGTTTAAAATACGTCTATTATATTGATAATAATTACTAGAAAGATTATTTCTTGTCAACCAATTTCATTCTTGCCACAGGGTAACGTTAAAGTCAAAGCTAAACAGTTGTTAACTATTCTGGTGATGCAGCATATTTATTTCTGGTAGCATCGGTATATTTTGCCATTGACGTCGATAATTCAAAGTCAAAAAAAGGAACCAAACAGCTTGCAAGCGTAAGGTGAATTATTTTACAGTACAGGAAGCCTGAGATTCCGGTGAGTATTTTACGGGTAAAAAAGTATAGTCTCAAGAAATACGAAATTTTTCTCAAACCGTAAGAATGTAGGGTGCACACTGCGCACCGGAATTGCTGTTAAACACGAAAAAAGTACATAAAGGGGACCCCATGCAAAACGTATCAATGAAAATACAGCTTGTTTCACTCGTGATTCTGATGATGTTTGCCCCTGGCTGTCAGACTGCCTATTACAACACCATGGAAAAATTAGGGGTGCATAAGCGCGACATCATGGTGGATCGGGTCGGAGATGCCAGGGACAGCCAGAAAGAGGCAAAGGAGCAGTTTGCCTCGGCCCTGGAACGATTTAACTCGGTTATAAAGTACGATGGCGGCACTCTGGAGGAAAAATATAAAAAACTGCAGGCCGAGCTTGATAAAAGTGAAGACAGGGCCAGTGAAGTACGGGACAGGATTGCCTCGGTGGAAGATGTCTCCGAGGCCTTGTTTGATGAATGGAAAGAGGAGCTCAACCAGTATTCCAACGCTTCATTAAGGGAATCGAGCAAGCGTTCCCTTGTCAAAACGCAGAAACAGTACGATAAGCTCATCAGCGCCATGAAACGGGCTGAAGCCAAAATAGAGCCTGTTCTGCGTCCCTTGAGGGATCAGGTTCTTTATCTCAAACATAATCTTAATGCCCGGGCCATTACCTCTCTTGAAACCGAACTGGTAACAGTGAAGGATGATGTGGCCTCGCTTATCCGCGATATGGAGGCAGCCATCACCGAGGCGGATGCCTTTATCAAAACCATAGAAGAGAATTAACGGGCAGCTTATGTTGCCGGTAGCAGAATAGCGCCAATAGTCTTCTTCTAGGTAACAAAAAATTAAAAGGCAAAAATTAAAAATAAGGTGTTTTCAATGTCTCACAAGTTCGCTTAAAATAGAAAGCTGGGCTCTGGTATGTCGCTGAAGATGTATTTATTCCCCTTTAAGATCAACCAGAGTCGCACCCCAGCCGCTCCTGTCCTCATGGGCCAGTCGGTAGGAGGCGACAGCGGGAATTTTTTCAAGCAGCGAGTGCACTGTGCGCATTAATGTGCCGGTGCCTTTGCCGTGAATAATGCGCACCTGGTAGATGTTATGCTCAAGGCAGGCCTCTATATAGTCGGGAACCAGCATTTTTACCTCCCGGGGATGAAAGGTGTGCAGGTCAAGGATGCCGTCAATGAAGAGTTCCACTGGTTCCATATTGTCAATTATGTCGTTGTTTTGCTCAGCAGTCATAGTATTCCTTGCCCACGGTCATGTCAAAGTGAGCCTTAATAACCTGAAAAAATGATTATCTACCACAAAGTACACGAAGAGCACGAAGAAAAAAATATTTTTTATGGTTTCATGTAGTTAACCCTTCGTGGCCTTCGTGTGCTTCGTGGTAAAATAACAATGCCACCTTATGTGAACCAGTCTGGTCGCGTGCAGGTAAAGATGGGGTGTTGCTGAAGAGTTATACAAAAAAGGTAAATGATAATCAATAAGGCAGGTGAAATTGACCATGGAAACGCAAGAACAGAAAATACTTTTTCTCGGATCAAATGTTAAAATAAGAAACCTGCCCATCAAGGAGGTCAGCCTCATTGAAGAGGGCAGTCTTCCCTCATACGGCTATAATCCGGGTGATTTTGTCGAACTGCTTGCCGGTGACGTGGCTGTGGAAAATGGCAGGCTGGAGCAGTGCATGACCTGGCTTGCCTCCTCTCTGACCAACGCAAACCTCAGTCCGAAGATCACCACTGTTTCCTATGGACGGCAGAAGGATATTTTTCAGGTCTTCAGAAAAAGACAGCGGCCTGAAATTGATCAGGAGCACGGCTGGTTCATGGTGCACCAGATTTTACCCTTTGCCGGACGCGGGGAGGATGAAAAGTCTCTTGTTGTCAATGACGATAACCGAGAGCAACTCTCCGGCCATAGCGGCATTATGGTTATTGATGACGGGGGCAGGCCCCCGCAGATCGCGGCTGAACTGAAACAAATCAACCCCCATGCCTGGGTCATTGCCATGGGTATCAGCGTGGCTCATTGGGCCGATTGGGCCTCACAGTTTGGTGAAAATTTTGTTCTCTTCGGCCGTCTGGCTGATCTTGAAACGACCAGGATGGAGATGGACAGCTCTGTGGTGTGGGAGTCCATCGTGGCCATGTCCCTGCGTGCCTTGCGCTCACCCGAGGTCGGCATCTGGGACTCCTCCCGGGGGCGTTTCCGCTGTCATGTACTTATAGAGATGTTTCCCCACGGCATCCTGTATGTCAGTCCGGATAATGTTTTTTTTAGACATCGTGAAGGAAGTCTGCCGGAAAAAAGTTCTCCCCGCCAGAAGGGCTCCGTGCCGTCCTATGACACTCTGGTGACCTCCATGCTTGCCATGGACTTTATCACCATGGGCGAACTTGTCAGCGGCCGCAATTTTTTCTGCGACTTTTCCAAACGCGCCCTGCTTCACTGGGAGCTGCTCTATGAAAACGGCTATTATTTTAATGAGTCTCTTGAGTTGCCCAATCTTGATTTTACCGCCACCTTTCCTGATGGGGCGCCTTGTTCCTTTCTCTATAATAATGATCCTTTTTTTATTGAGATGCCTGTTTTTTCAGCGGAATTTGATAAGAGTCTGGAGATTGTCTCGGCCCAGGAATGGACGCAGAGCAAAAAATCCGGTCTTCGTTCCTTTTTTGATCAGTCGCATCTGACGTCGTCCTTTGCGTCCCGGGAGGGCATGTCTCCTCCGGGCTATATGGGCGTTGTTTTAGAGGTGCTTCATTGTCTGAAGGAAGAATTAAGCCGCAAAACAGGTTTTGATAATTTGCGCATTTTCAACATCGGACATTTACGGAGCACGGATCCGGCTGAAATCGGCCCGGTGCTTACCCTGCAGACGGTCATGGATTCTTACGTGACAAAGGAGACGTATCAGCGTCCGCTTTGCATGGGCGTCTTTGGTCCCCCCGGATCGGGTAAGTCCTTTGCCGTTAAAGAGGTGGCCAGAGTCATCGGCAGGAAATTCGACAATGATCCCTTTGATTTCTTCGAGTTCAATCTGACCCAGTTTGCCGAACCAGATGAGATTAATTCAGCAATTGACCTGGTACGTGCTTCGGTTGCCAAAGGCAAGGTGCCCATTACTTTCTGGGACGAGTTTGATTGCCGATATGATGGCCATGAATTTGGTTATCTGCGTTATTTTCTGCCCTCCATGCAGGATGGCGTGACCTATGTCCATGGTATCCCTTACTATATCGGCAGATCCATCTTTGTCTTTGCCGGCGGGGTGAAAACGAGCTGGCAGGGTATGGAGGATATCCTGGGTAAGGCTTCACCCCAGGAACTGCAATTGGCCAAAACACTTAAAATTCCTGATTTCATGAGCCGCTTGCGCGTTGTGCTCGATATTGACGGCATTGAAATTCCCGATGAGCTGCTGCGCGATTCCGCATCCCGGGAAGAGCTTGAGGAGCTTCGCCGTATTCTGCTCAAACGGGCTTTTATTATTGCTCACCAGATGGATACCCACTGGAAAAAAGCGGCACGAAAGACATCCGGACTGCTGTTGCGCCTGCTCATTGCAAAATATAAATTCGGCGCTCGTTCCATTGAGGCAGTTATTGAGGCCAGCCGTGTAGCCGATCGTCTGGTATACGGATTGCCCGAGATGATCGGCCCGTCCGGTGCCCGTATTCATGCCGACTGGCGCGTCGATCTGGAACGACGCCTGGATCAGGTGCGGAAAAAACAGGGCATGCGGGCTGTGTGGTAAAAGGAGGGGCAAAGGGGCAAGGGGACAAAGTGAGGATAACCTGCTTCGTAGATGGGGTCCTTTGTGGAGCCTGCTTCCAGCAGGCTAAGCGTCCAGCAGGCTGATAAAGGTGGCTCTGAAATAAAGATTTGTCTTGAACAATGGAACAAGATACGTTATAGAAGTTTCTTCTTTCGCTGTGCATACAAAGCACAGCTTATCATAGGCGCCTGTAGCTCATCTGGATAGAGTATCGGACTACGAATCCGAGGGTAGCAGGTTCGAATCCTGCCAGGCGCACCAGTTATTAAAAGCACTTAGCTCATTTTGGGTTAAGTGCTTTTTTGT
>DAOUUW010000135.1 GCA_030667965.1 Deltaproteobacteria bacterium | reverse complement strand
GTGGTGTTGACCGACATCATCCTCCCCAGGGTGTCGGGTGTGGATCTGCTCATGATCATACGCGAGTCATCGCCCCTTTCACCGGTGATCATGATGACAGGCGAGCCGACCATCGAGACCGCAGCCGAATCCGTGCGGGCCGGCGCGTTCGACTACCTGGCAAAACCGATCACCAAGGACATCGTGCTGAAGACTGTGAGAAATGCGCTCAAGGTCAAGGCGCTGAACGAGGATAAGCAGAGGCTGGAGGTGGAGAACCGCAGGTATCAGCAGAACCTGGAGCAACTGGTCGAAGAGCGGACGACACAGGTCATCGCCGAAAAGGCAAGAACGGATCATCTGAATACCGTTCTACGTGCCATCCGCGAGGTGAATCAGCTGATCACTAAGGAGAAGGAGCGCCAGACGCTGCTCCAGAGCGCCTGCAACATTCTCATCGAGACCAGGGGCTATTCCAATACCTGGATCGTACTACTCGACGAGGACAAGAGGGCAACTGCCACGTTCAAGTCCGGCATGGGAGCGAGTTTCGAGCCGATGGCCGAGCGGCTAGGACGTGGTGAGCTGCCCCATTGCATGAAAACGGCGCTCAGCCAAAGAGAAGTGGTTGTGGTCGAGGATCCGCCCGCCAAATGCGGCGACTGCCCATTTTCAGGACAATATCGGGGCAAAGCGGGGATGTGCATCAGACTGAAGCATGGAGACAAGATTTTTGGACTCTTGTCTATGGCCACCCAACTGGAGTTTGCTTGTGACGGGGAGGAGCTTTCACTTCTCCAGGAAGTCGCCGATGACATCGCGTTTGCTCTGTACAGCATGGAGGTCGAAATCGAACGTCGGCAGGCGGTGGAGGAGTTGAGCAAGAGTGAAAACAAGCACCGCGAGTTGCATTCCATGCTCAGATTGATGTGCGACAATTTGCCCGAACTCATATGGTGCAAGGATTTGCAGAGCAGGTTTCTGTTTGCAAACAAAGCTTGTTGTGAAGACTTGATTAATGCCAAATCTATCGATGAACCTATCGGAAAAACAGATATATTTTTTTCCAACAGAGAAAAAGAATCCCATCCCGAGGATCCTGAGTATCATACCTTCGGAGAGACATGCACAAATTCCGACCTTGCAGTTTTGGAAATAAAAAAACCGCTAAGATTTGAAGAGTCTGGAAATCTTAAAGGAAAATTTGTTTGTCTTGATGTCTGTAAGGCACCATTCTGGGATAAAAAGGGCAAACTCATAGGTACTGTCGGTTGTGCCAAGGATATAACAATAGAAAAAGAGAAAGAGAAAGAAAAGTTAGAACTTGAAGCTCAATTCCGACAGGCCCAAAAGATGGAAACTCTGGCACGGCTGGCCGGTGGAGTCGCCCATGATTTCAATAATATGCTGAGCATCATCATTGGCTACGGTGAGATAGTAAAGCTGAACCTCAGCCCCAACGATCAGCTCTGTCAGGACGTAGAACAAATCATTATGGCAGGCCGAAAATCAGCTGATCTCACCAGCCAGCTGCTGGCCTTTTCCAGACAGCAAATCGTTACTTCACAGAGCCTCAACATCAATGAGATCATAGGTGATAGCAAAAAAATGTTGGGCCGCCTTCTCGGAGAAGATATTGCACTTACGTTCACTCCCAGTAGTGATCTCTGGCAAATCAAAATAGATCCTTCGCAGATCGATCAGATTCTGGCGAATCTATCGGTCAATGCAAGGGATGCGATTGACGAGGTCGGTTCCATTACTATTGAAACTAAAAATATTGTGCTGGATGAGGCATACGGCAACATCCACAATGGTTTACACCCTGGGGAATATGTCATGATCTCCTTCCGTGATTCCGGGAGGGGCATGGATCAAAAAACCATGGCGCAGATCTTTGACCCTTTTTTCACAACAAAAGAAGTGGGCAAGGGAACCGGTCTCGGGCTATCAACGATCTACGGCATTGTTGAACAAAACGAAGGGTATGTCAATGTATCTAGTGAAATTGGCCAAGGAACCACTTTTGATATCTATCTCCCCCGTTACAGCGGATCTGTGGAACAACAAGTCACCGAGAGTGCAGCAATTATTCAAGGAGGCACTGAAACAATTCTGCTTGTGGATGACGAAGAGCAATTAACGGTACTCTGTGAGAGAATTCTGAAACAACAAGGGTACACTATGTTATCGGCCACACATCCGGAAGAGGCCATTGTCTTGGCTGAGAAATGCCGGAGCGGTATTCACCTGCTGGTCACGGATATAATTATGCCAAGCATGAACGGCAAACAATTATATGAAAAGATCGCCCAGATCAAACCGGGCATAAAAGTGTTGTTCATGTCCGGCTATATGTCGGACAAAATCAAAGACCAGAATATTCAGGTAGAGAAAGTTAATTTCATTCAAAAGCCATTTGATACTCACGATTTTGTCATGAAAGTACGGCAAATAATAGATGCGAAGTAGATGCACTTTCTATTGAAATTAAGGAATATATGGGGGCATTGTTATCCGCATGAAAGGCTTAGACGGGATGGAACTGCTGCGTAAGGCCAAAGAAAAGTTTATCGATCTTGCCGTGCTTATGGTTACAAGCAGTCGATGATCGCAATACCGCAGAATCTGCCATTAGACTTGGCGCCTACGGCGTGGTAGGTGCTTAACAGAAATTTGGTTGTTAACGGCTTTTCTGCAGCCCAGCATCAATGCACTGAACAGGAAATACAGGGGTCATAGGCCCGGACCAGCATTTCAGCAATAAGCTCGATCTCTTTATCGTTTTTCCCTTGCTCCACGCACCACTCAGCCAGATCTTCAATATCATGATGGATATTGGCGTGATTCTGGCTGGTTGGGATTACGCAATCCGCTTTTTTAATCCGCCCCTCTTTGTCAAATTCAAGGCAGTGATATAAAATCCCCCTGGGAACCTCCACCGCGCCAACACCTATTCCTTCTTTGACCTCCAGCCTTTGCTTGGGCTCCTGCCATGGGGTATCAAGTAACGTGTCGATTATCTCAATGGACTGCATAACCACCTGAACGCATTCCACCAGCTGAGCCACATTATTCATAAATGGATTATGGTTAACCGGGGTGAGACCAAGTTTCTCGGAAATTTCCCGAGCCGGCGGCCCCAGTCCATTAAAGTTATTATTGAGTCTGGCCAAAGCCCCAACCGCCAGTGACTTGCGAGAAAGGCGGCTGAGTTTGGAGGTGGACCAGTCAGCCATGTATTCGTTGGACATGGCCCGGTACTCATGTTCTTCTTTAATCACCCCGTCGGTTGAAACCAGCCGTCCGCCAATAAAGGGGTAATCTCCCTCTCCTTTTAAGGACACAAATTCGGTCTCCCGCTGAAAAACAGGAATGACGAAGGTGGCAAAAAGATCGGCTGAGGCTGTGAGGTCTGCCAGCGAGTCTTTCAGGCGCTGCTGAAAGTTCTTAAGCTGGTATTTATCGGGCAGCATGGTAAAGCCGCCAACCACCGTGCGGGTTGGATGCAGTCTGCGGCCGCCCACCTCATCACACATGTCATTGGCCAGTAATTTCAGGCGCAGGGCCGCCTGCACCACTTCAGGATGAGTATCAACCAGGGGCAAAACGCTCCCCACCCCGAGAAAATCAGGGGCGGCCAGAAAATAGAGGTGGAGAATATGAGACTGCAGGGTCTCCATGTGTTTTAAAAGAATTCGCAGTTTTCCTGTTTGCTCGGAAGGGGTAAATTCAAAACCGTTTTCAATTGCCCTGATCGAAGCCAGTGTGTGACCAATGGAGCAAATCCCGCAAATACGACCGCAGATATAAGGGGCATTTTCATAATGTTTCCCCACCAGCATGGCCTCAAAGAAGCGAGGGGTCTCCACCACCTCCCAGTTGGCCTTGCGAACCTTGCCATCTTCAATACGGATCTGGATGCTGCCGTGCCCCTCAACCCTGGTTAAGTGTTTGATGTCAATATTGCAATTTACCTTCACCGGCCACCCTCCACCTTGGTGCGCATTTCCCGGGCAGCTTCCCCAAATCCGCCAAAACATTCGAGCCGGTCAAGGAGTCTTTCTTTGGAAATGTTTTTTTGTTCGGCGATCTTTTCAAGTTGTTTCAAATTAGCTGCCGGCGCCGGGCCTCGGCACCCCCAGCAACCCATTCGGTTTGAAGGACACCAGGAGTCACAACCGGCTCTGGTCACCGGGCCAAGGCAGGGCTCGCCAAGATCAAAGAGACAGACATTTTCATTGGCCTTACATTCCATGCAGACCGGATAGTTGGGATGGGTTATCTCCTGGCCAAGCACCAGTTTGGTCACTATTTTTTCAACCTCTTCTTTTTTGATGGGGCAACCATAGATTTCCAGATCCACTTTAACAAAGGCGCTGATTGGTTTGGCCTCCTGGGTTTCAATGGGAAAGTCGCCATACACTTGCCTTTTCACCCATTCCAGGTCATTAAAGCGGTTTTTCAGCTGATTTACCCCGCCAAAGCAGGCGCAACTCCCCAGAGCCACCACCACACCGGCATTGCGGCGGATAATCTTCAATCTCTCTTCCTCATCCGCTCTGGTCACCGATCCTTCGACAAAAGCGATGTCATAATCATCCGACTTTTCCTTCATCCCTTCTCGGAAATTTACAATCTCAACCAGGGAGAGGAAATCAAGCAGGCTTGCCTCATTATTTAACATCTGCAACTGACACCCTTCGCAGGAACTGAGATCAAAGAAACCGACCTTGGGTTTAACAATCGGAACCCCGAGAAACGTCCGCTCAGTCTTCATCTTTCTATCCTCATTTAGATAGCCTCTTTGAGATTAAGTACCGACCAGTAATCAAAAACCGGCCCTTCAATACAGGTGTAGGTGGAGCCGATGTTGCAACGGCAACATTTGCCACGGCCGCAGTGCATGCGACGCTCCAGTGAAACAAACATTTTTTCCATGGGCAGGCCGGCCTTGATCAACATCTCGCAGACAAATTTAAACATCACCGGCGGCCCGCAGACAATGGCATTGGTCTTTTTCCTGAAATCATTCGGAGTGCCATTATCTATCCTTTTTTGCAGGATTTCAGTGATTAAGCCAACCGGCCCGGTCCACTTGTCATCCGCCTTATCCACAATGATATCAAGGTTAATATCAAACTGTTTCCACATCCCATATTGATAGGTAAAGAGCAGCTCCAAGGGCTCTCGCGCTCCGTAGATAATATCCACCCGTCCGTAACGACTGCGATTTTCAAGCACTGACATTATAGGAGAGCGCAGGGGAACAATGCCTAAGCCCCCTGCAATGAGCAGGATATCATTGTCCACCATCTCCTCCACCGGGAAATGGGTGCCAAAAGGGCCGCTGATCCCCACCTTGGTTCCCCTTTTGACCCGGTCAAGAAAGTTGGTCATCTTGCCGACTCTCCTGATGCAGAGTTCAAGGTCTCCATGCCGAATGGGTGATGATGAAATGGAAAAAGGCGCCTCACCAATGCCGGGGAGCTCCAACATGACAAATTGGCCAGGTTGGAAAGTGAAATCTTTACGTTCCCGGGGATCAACAATCTGGATCTGGTATAATTTTTCAGTCTTGGTGAGGGGATAGAGATTGGTAATCTCTGCCTTATAAGAGTACTCAAAATGCTCAATCCCCGGGTGACTATTTTTTTTACCATGGCTGGTGGCCAGATCTACAAATTGCAGTTTATTTTCCATCACTTTTCTCCTTCCCGCACACTGGCAATCACTTCCGGGACAGTAATATCAGCCAGGCAGGCATTTCCACAGCGTCCGCATCCGACGCAGAGCGATTCTTCATAAGCCTCCACAAAGCCGCGATGTTTATGATAATAGCGATATTTGAGTCTGGTAGAGCTCTCCGGCCTGAAGTTATGCCCCCCAGCCACTTCGGCAAAATCAACGAGGTTACAGGAATAGAGCTGTTTCACCTTGCGGGCATGACTGAAATCCATATTTACCTCTTCCTCAACCCCGTAGCAATAACAGGTGGGGCAGACATTAGCGCAGGTTCCGCAGGACAGGCATTTGTCACCCCATTTTTCCCACACTTCCGACTCAAATTCCATATCGAGAATTTTGGTGAGATCCGAGGTGTCTACCTCGCAGGTGAATAAACTCCTTTTCTTGGAGGTCGTCTTTCTAAAGTGCAGGTGATCCTCATGGGTGGGTTCTCTGGTTTCCATTCTCTCCAGAATATGATAGGCCCTGGCCGACTGGACTTCAGCAAAGTATTCATCTCCCATGCGGGTCAGAAAGAGATCAAAACCGTGCAAGACAGAATCTGTTCCCATGGAATGACAAAAGCAGGAAGGGGTGGGCGTGCAGGAATATCCCACAATAAACATGTTGGATCGTTTTGCCCCGTAGAAAGGATTGGGATAGATATTTCCCATCAGTACCTTGTCCAACTTATTCAAGGCATTAATGTCACAGGAGTGGAGGCCAAAAAAAACGTGGGCCCGGTCGGCGCCGAAATCGACTTCTTTCTGCCAGTCGCCATTATCAAAGGTGAAAGTACACAGGTTCTCACGATAGGGCAAAAAGTAATTCTTGGCAGAATGGATGGTTTGACCGTAATCCAGCTTCAGGTCTTTAAAATCATAGACCACATCAAAATCGTATAGGGGTTTTCCATCCACATCCCTCCCCTTTTCCACTGGCCCGACAATACGGTTTACCGACAAGAGCCCAAAGAGAGTTTCCATTTCACCGGCTTGAAAAACCTTGAAAATCATGCTGCCCTCCTGCTCTGGGTTAGGTTGAATAACTCGTACACTCTTCAGTCTGCGGCATACTATAGCTAAAAGTCAAGCTGATCTAACTGAGGTTCACGGCAATGTTAAAATCCTAAACATAAAAATTTTTCTTCCCACAGCAACAATTGCCGCCTCAAAATCAGGCAGTTTATGCCTGAGTGTTAAGGGAGATAGTTCTATTTTGGAATAAAACTACGAAAAAAGGCATAATAACGCATTAGATTTTTTTGGCCTCAACAACGAAGCTGTAGTTCGAAAATTATTTACAAGAAAAGAAGCTTAAACGCAAGATAACAACGAGCAGCAAATTCTCGAGTGGGCCTAAGAGGCTGTCTGATTAACCTGCGTAATATCTGCGAGGTATCTTCTGCACCGCCAACAGGGAAATGAGGCTGAAAACCGCTCCGACGACAAAGGGAATTCGGTAATTGATCATCCAGACAAGTCCACCGAGGACCGGCAAAACAACAGCGGCGATATGATTGATGGTAAAGCCGACAGCCATGCTCGGGGCAATATCCTGGGGATCGGCTATTTTCTGAAAATAGGTACGAATGGCAATGGCAAAATTAAACAGCATGTGATCGAGAATATACATCAGCACGACAATAATCTTTGAATCGGTAAAAGCATAGGTCAGAAAAACCAGTATCAGCCCGGCATACTCGATGGTGAGGATACGGCGTTCTCCGAAACGGACAATGGCCTTGCCGATAAGCGGGCTGAGGAAATAATTGACCAAATTGTTGAACACAAAGAGAATAATCACCTCGCGAACGGAAAAAGAAAAAATCTTTACCAGCAGAAAAACGGAAAAGGCGATAAAGATCTGACGGCGGGCGCCTGCCATGAATGTCAGGAAATAATAAAGGAAGTAACGCCTGCGAAAGATCATCTTCTTATGCTGGGGTACTATGTTCTTGTGGGTGGGATTCTGAAAAAAAGCCCACACTCCGGCGCAGATGACCGCACCTCCCATAACAAGATACATGAATCTGTATTCCAGGCTTCCCCCAAGGAAAAAAATAAACAAACCGGCGACAATATTTGAAGCTGCCCCAAGGCTCCGCAACCGGCCAAAAACAAGGGGGGATGTCTGCTTGTCAAAATACTGCAGGGTCAGGGACTGGTTTACCGTCTCATAATAATGAAAGCCGAAGCTCATGATTAATGTTGTAACAAGCAGACCTGAAAAGGTTGGATAAAACCCGGCCGCAGCCGTTCCCACACCGAGCATGACGATGGCCAGGGCGGCAAGCCGATGCTCACGGATGACCAGCATGACATAAACGGCCAGCAAGGCGAGAAAGCCGGGTATTTCCCTGACGGACTGAATGGCCCCCACTTGACGGCCGTCAAGCCCGGCCATCTCCACGGCAAAATTGTTAAACAGGATCAGCCAGGTCTGCAGCCCCACAACGGACGCCACCGTCAACACAACAAGGTAACGCAGCATGGGTCTTTGTTCTTCCTGGATCATACGGGCAG
>DAOUUW010000161.1 GCA_030667965.1 Deltaproteobacteria bacterium | reverse complement strand
CGGACCAAGGCAACTATCTGATATAACAACACAAAGGTCCAAGATTAGCCCCGTTCTGCCCCTTAAAATGCCCATTTCATGGGCAAAATGGGCCTTTTAAGGAAAATACACAGTAGAAAAAGCCAGCAATGAATTTGAACGGCAAAAATCGCCGAACTATCACATGCACCCGACCAGTGCGTACGTTCGAAATTTTATAGTTATTCACCTACCAACCTCGCTCTTAATTGGTAGTGGGCTGGTTGGCTGGTCGATGATGTAAACGTACGGCAACAAAGGAAACAAAATGCAAGATCCAGCAACACATAACCAAATGATCATCACACAATTCGCTCAGCAAGCAATTCCGTTCGCTGACTTTCTCAATCCTGAAGCTGTATTGGCTGAAATGGTCAGGGTATGCAAACCTGGCGGAAAGGTGATGGTTATTGATGTTGTGCAGCAGCCAGAAAAGGCAGATGCTTACGACCATTTGGAAAAACTACGTGATCCCTCACATACTCACGCACTTACATTTCCCGAGATGGCCGCAATTATTGCCGACTCTGGCCTTTCGAATGTCAGAACCGTTCAATACTAAAGTTGAGGGAGAACTCGAACAACAATTACGCGCATCTTTCCCGAACCCCGGCGACGATGAGAAAATTCGCGAAATGTTCAAATCAGATCTGCAACTCGATCAAATGGGAATTAACGTTCATCAAAGCGGAAACGAAATACATTTTGCTGTTCCCATTTTGGTCGTGGTGGGTGAAAAAATTGCTTAACAATACATTTGCTTGGGAACGACATGCGAACACGCCAGTTTTAACGGTTTCGGCCATCTGAATACAACTCGAACTTCAAGTTCAAGTTCGGGCCGGACCAAGACAAACGAGTTGATTTAACACCATAAAGTGCCATGATGAGCATCGTATTTTACTTTAGGATGACCATTTTATGGGCATTCTAAGAAAATAATTGAGATACAGTTAGCTTGGTCCGACCCCAAAAAAGCAGACGTATCCATGTTGCAATTGAAAGGAGAACAATATGAAATACAACTATATCGGAAAAAGCGGCCTTAGAGTGTCCAATATTTGCATGGGCACGATGACATTCGGGAAAAAATGCGATAAAAAAATATCGTTTGAAATTCTTGATAAGGCCTATGCAAATGGTGTCAACTTTTTTGATATGGCTGAAGTCTATCCTGTTCCTCCTACGGCAGAAACCTATGGGATCACCGAAGGGATTTTCGGTGAGTGGATGTCTGATAAGCCAAGAGATTCAATTATCATTGCCACGAAAGTAGCAGGAGCGGCCAATGGCTGGTTCGTGCCTCCGGTGCGGCATGGTCTGACTGCGATTGATGCGTTTCATATCACGACCGCTATTGAAGGAAGCCTGAGAAGACTTAAGACCGATTACATTGATCTTTATCAGGTCCATTGGCCCGATACCGTTGTTCCAATTGAAGAAAGTATTGAAGCTCTCGATCAACTCGTACGAAGCGGAAAAGTTCGCTATATCGGGACATCGAACGAGAACGCCTACGGTTTGACAAAAGCCTTGATGACAAGCTGCTACCGGGGGTTCAAGCGATTTGAAAGCATCCAGAACAACTTTTCTATGCTCAATCGACGCTTCCTTGATGAAATTGCGATCGTCTGTCAGAAAGAGCATGTCGGACTACTCCCTTTTTCCCCGTTGGCCGGGGGAGTATTGAGCGGTAAGTATATGCCCGGAGGGAATTGGGAAGGCTTTCGCTTCGGGGATTACTTGACCAATCCTGATCCTAGGATGAAAGCCCAAGCCAGTCGATTTGCCAATGATCGATCGTTGGCAGCGGCACAAAAATATGCTGTCATCGCAGAAAAATATGGGCTTGCTCCGGCAACTATGGCGGCAGCATGGACGCTCAGTTTTGATTTTGTGCCAAGCACGATCGTTGGCGCGACTCACCCAACACAACTTGATGACACCTTTAAAGCATCGGAAATTACCCTCTCAAAAGAACTTCTGAGAGAGTGTGACAGCATCAATCAAGAGATTCTCTACCCGATGGGATAAAAGACAGCTGCTGAATGCTAAATTTATTATATAACTAATTGATATTACAAGAATCAAAAGTCTATTTTGGGGCCAAAATGGGCAATATAGAACTTAAATGAGACACCAGGGTCTGAGACACCAGGGTCAGGTCTACACATTTGACAAATTTAATTTCAATCCACGGCTTTTTTGTAATTCGGCAGATTCACCATTTTGTCAATTGTGTAGACCTGACCCTGTTCTCTTGGTACAGCCTTCATCCAGAGAAGACGAAGCTAATCTTCAGGAAAAGCTTGGTAGATGCACTGATCAATAGTTGGTGGTTATCTCAAACGGTGTGCCCCATTTTTGCTGCCGCATAATGGTTGACGCATCCAAGAACAAGGAAGTATTATCCGCTGACGATGGCAGACCGGTTTTGTCATCCATGGCAATGTGCCTTGCTTTGTTGGCGTTGTTCCTCAAACGGTCTTTCGATTCATAACTTTTTGAATTAATTATGGTTTTTTTGAAGAAACAGTGGAAAAAAGTTGTTGGAGCCACCAACGAGGTTGACCTTACCTTTCTGCTGTTACGGGTTTTCAGTCTTGCCGGCGGTATTGTCTGGCTCTTGATTGCCCCAATTTCCCCATGGGAACAGGCCATACTGGTCAAGGCCCTCATCTATTTTTCCATTTACAGCGCCCTTTGCTACCTGGTTATTTTTTTCAGGCCGTGCCTGTTGAAGAAGGTGTATCTGGCCTCCCTTTTTCTCGACATGATCTTTCTGTCAAACCTGATTCATGTGGAAACAAGCTTTGAAAACAGCTTTTTTCTCGGGTATTACCTGCTCATCTGCCTGCATACCATCTACTTCGGTCTTGGCTTTGGCCTGGTGGTCGCGGTTTTTTCCGCCGTTAATTACCTCTTCAGCATTATCCCCATGCACGCGCACATCGAGTGGACTGATCTTGCCATGAGGATCGGTTTTCTCTTTTTTATCGCCGTGCCGGTGGGGCTGTTAACAGAGAAGGCGAAGCGTGATAAGGAGAAAGTGGAACATTTCAACAGGACCCTTGAGGCCAAGGTTGGCCAACGCACCGTCAAGATCGGATCCCTCCTCGACCAGGAGCGCTATCTTCGCGAAATCCTCAATACGGTTGCCCATATCAACAAGCTGCTTATCACCGCCCCCAATGTTGTCAGCCTGCTGGAAAGCTCCTGCGCCCAATTCGTGCACCACGGCCATTATGATTTCTGCTGGATCGGCCTGCTGGAAAACGACAAGATCCAAACGGTCCATACCTCCGACATTACCGGCACGCCACTCGTTGACCCACCCTATGATGTGTACGATGCTGATGCTCTTTTTTACCAGAGCTCCGCGGCCCAATGTATCAGGGATAATCGAACCGTGATCCGTGAAAACGCCCCCGAGACATCGGATCTGACCCCGTGGCGCGACCACGAGGAGGTGAAAGGGTTTCATGCCTTTATCAGCCTTCCCCTGCGCGCGCAACAGTCTGCGCAACCCCTCGGCGCCCTGACCATCTACACCTGGCGCAAAGATGGCTTTGAACCGGAAGAAAAAGAGATGCTGGACGAGTTGGCGGGCGACATCGGTTTTGCCATTGATTCCTTCAGGCAAAGGGAGTCGGTAACAAAGCTCACCGCCGAACGTACGGCCAATTACGAAGAGACCATTTTCTCCTTTGTTGACATGATCGAACAACGGGATACCTATACGGCCGGCCATACCCAGCGCGTCGCTCAGTATTGCGAAATGATTGGCAGGAAAATGGGCCTTGATCTCGAACAGAGGAAAAAAATCTATAAGGCCGCCATCCTTCATGACATCGGCAAGATTGCCACGCCGGATTCCGTTTTGCTCAAACCCGGCAAGCTGACAAGCCTGGATTATGATTTGATCAAACTCCATCCCTTTGCCGGCTATGAGATGCTTTCGAATATCGAGATGTACCAGGAATTAGCCGTGATTATCCTCCATCATCACGAAAGGCACGATGGCAAGGGCTACCCCGACGGCCTGCAGGGAGACGATATTCCCCCGCTCTCTCGAATCATGGTGGTTGGTGATGCCTTTGATGCCATGACCACCAACCGCATCTATAAGGCGAGAAAAGAGATCCCCGAAGCCCTGGCCGAGCTCCAGACCTTGAGCGGTATTCAGTTTCACCCTGAAGTGGTACAGGCAGCGGTCAAGGTGTTGGCCGACGTCAAAATTTCCACTACCATCAATCAGCTCCCGGTAAGCAATCTGGAGAAAAAGAGGTTCTCCTACTTTTTTAACGACATGTTGACAGGGCTTTACAACGAGGACTACCTGAAGAGCATCTTGAACAACCTGGACCTGAATCAATATACATGTCTGCATATGGTGCATCTCCTGAATGTGCCGGAGTACAACAAGCGTCACGGATGGGCCTCAGGGAATCTGTTTTTTAAGGAGTTTGCCGCCGAGCTGCAGGCCGGCTTTACTGAAGCCCTTGTTTTCAGGGCCTACGGAAACGACTTTGCCTTCATCTCTAAAGAGCATCTTGCCGTTGACAGCAAAGCGTTCAACGCCTTTAAATGCATCATCGACACCGAAATCGAGGTCGAGATCCATCATCTTGATCTCTCGGCTGGAAAGGAATATACCATCGACAAGTTGGAAAAGATGGAAATTCTGGCCCTCGACCCCCACCAGCCAATGATCGATGGTCCTCAGACAGGAATCCATCGTTGATCCATATCCTGAAATCCTATGGTCCTTGGTCCTGGTGATGTCAAGCGATGTACGAACAATAGCGAACAATAGGGGACAGACCACGGTTTATATACGGTTTATATAGGATGGGAAACCCTGGTCTGTCCCCTATTGTTCCAGGGCTATACGGTAACAGCAACAACAAACAGCGAAGAGGTACTTGAAAAAATCCGCCTGCATCCGGATCAATTTGATCTGCTGATCACAGATCAGACCATGCCTTATTTATCCGGTGTAGAATTGGCAGAGAAAGTGTTGAAAATAAAGCCGAACATGCCTATTATCCTCTGCACCGGCTACAGTTCGGTCATTACAGAAGAAAGTGCCCTGGCAATTGGCATAAAAAAATATGCAAAAAAACCGGTTGATAGATCAACACTGGCCAAAATTGTCAGACAAGTTCTGGACAATTAATGATAGTACCCGTATATACGAGTCAAAATGTAGAATGCTTTTTTCCATTTGTTGATGCTTCGTGCCCTTTGTGGAAATCAATAAATTTCTATTTACTGAGCCTTTTGCAAAATGCAGTCATCCCCGAGTGTTTTTATCGGGGATCCAGGTTTTCGCTGACTTTCAGGTATGGATCGGAGTCTGCGCTTACCTCCGCCTAAAAGTATGACGGAATGACGTTTTTACGCAATTTTGCAAGAGGCTCTACTGTAAAGTTTTCTTTATTCTTAAACTTCTGTTTTGTGTCATTGGGATCAACGTGGTAAAGGTATTATAAATAAATGAAATGCGAAATTCGTATTTTCCCCTGTCTGTTTAACGATCATTACAACCCTTTGCCATGTCCGACGTAAAAAAACATGATATGAAAATTCTACTTGTTGACGATGATGAACTTGTGCTTGAGGTATTGACGTTGCAGGTTGCTTCATTCGGTTATCAATGTTTTTCCGCACGCAATGGGCTGGAGGCCATTGAAAAGCTCAAGCAGGAATATATTGATATTGTTGTTACAGATGTGGTGATGCCTGAAATGGATGGCCTGGAGTTGCTTGCTTATATCATGGATTATTATGCTGAAACTGCCGTCATCGTTGCCACGGGTTATAGTGACAAGGCCAGTTACGCTGATGTTATAAGGGCAGGCGCTATTGATTTTATCAAAAAACCTTTTGAACTTGACGAACTTGAAGCCAAGCTGAGCCGGGTTGAGCGTGAACGGCAGATGATCCATAAGCTTGAGAAGTTATCCTTATGCGATGCGCTCACCGGGCTGTTTAACCGTCGCAGTTTTGATATAAGGCTCAGGGAGGAAGTTGAGCGGGCCGACCGTCAGGACTATGATGTTTTCCTGGCGCTCGTTGATGTTGATAATTTTAAAAGCTATAATGACACTTACGGCCATCCGGCCGGCGATAAGGTATTGCATGCTGTTGGTTTAATTCTCAATGACTGTACCAGGCATAATGTTGATTTTACCTTCCGCTATGGCGGGGATGAATTTGCCGCAATTCTTACCCAGACCTCTGTTGAACAGGCTGAGAAAATTATGCAGAGGGTGCTGGAAAACTTTGACAGGGCAGGATTTGGTGAAACGAGCCTCAGTGTCGGCCTTGTGTCTTGTGATTGCCAAAACAAGAATTGGACGGATAATACCGCTGAAATGATTGAAAGGGCGGACAATGCCCTCTACAAGGCAAAACAATCAGGTAAAAACAAGGTTGTTCTGGGCGGCTGTGACACGTTGCAAGCAAAAAAACATTGATTGGCTGTTAGAAAAAAACGTTGCTTTTTTTTCACTGCCCCCCATCCGCTTTTCTCTCATCATACATACATCCATCTTTTCCCTTGCAAAATTAATGTTTTGAGCTAATATGACCAGGTGGTCATATTATGAGAGCGCAAACCTCACCAAGAAATACCTTCAGTAATCTGCCCGGCACAAAGCAGGACAGGGTCATAGCGGCATCTGTTGAAGAGTTTTCCCGCCAGGGCTATCAGAAGGCGAGCCTTAATACTATTGTCAGGGCGGCAGGGATCTCCAAGGGGTCTCTTTATCAATATTTCCATAACAAAGAGTCCCTCTTCTTTTTTGTTTTTGAACGTTTT
>DAOUUW010000075.1 GCA_030667965.1 Deltaproteobacteria bacterium | reverse complement strand
TCATTCCGGCATGTAGTTAGCCGGAGGTAAGCGAGCCTGCGAGACTCCGATCCAGAAAGCTGCTTAATTCCTATAGATCGGAGTCTACGCTTACCTCCGGCTAACAGTATGCCGGAATGACGAAGTGCAGTGTCCAATTATGGGTTGATTTCCCGCTACTACAGGCTTTCCGGCTAACTGTATGATTAAATTTTACGAGGTCAAAAGTAAAGTTTGCTGATGTGGCAGGAGTGGAAGAGGCCAAGGAGGAACTGGTTGAAATTGTTGATTTCCTCAAAGATCCGACAAGATTTACAGATGCCGGAGCCAGAATTCCCACCGGGGTGCTACTCTACGGTGAGCCGGGTACCGGAAAAACACTGCTTGCCAAGGCCATTGCCGGAGAGGCCGGTGTGCCGTTTTTTTCCATCAGCGGGTCAAGTTTTGTGGAAATGTATGTTGGTAGGGGCATCCCGTGTTCGTGATCTTTTTAAGGAAGGCAAGAAGAAGGCTCCCTGTATCATTTTCATTGATGAAATTGATGCTGTCGGTCGTCATCGAAGTGCCGGTGGCGGAGGCGGTGGAGGGAATGACGAACGGGAGCAGACTCTCAATCAGCTGCTTGTTGAGATGGATGGCTTTGAAGGGAAAGAATCCGTTATTATCGTAGCCGCGACCAATCGCCAGGATATTCTTGATCCGGCTTTGCTTCGTCCAGGCCGTTTTGACCGCCAGGTCATGGTTCCCGTGCCGGATGTCGGTGGCAGGGAACAGATTTTGAAGGTTCATGCCGATAAAATTCAGTTTGCCGATGATGTGAACTGGAAAGTGATCGCCAAGAGTACCCCCGGATTTTCCGGAGCGGAGCTGGCCAACATGGTTAATGAGGCTGCCTTGATGGTTGCCGGAAGAAAAGCAGGAAGTAAGGTCACCATGGAGATTCTTGAGCAGGCCAAAGATAAGGTGATGATGGGAGCTGAGCGTCGAAGCCTGATTATTCCCGACAAAGAAAAGAAAGTTACTGCCTACCATGAAGCCGGTCACGCCTTGGTTGCCTGGATGCTTCCCAGCGCCGATCCGGTTCATAAGGTGACTATTTATACCCAGGGGAAAGGCTCTGGGGCTTACAATGCAGCTGCCTGAGGAGGAAAAGCTCTCCCACCCCAAATCGTATCTGTTAAGTACGCTTTGCATTCTGCTTGGCGGCAGAATTGCCGAAGAGCTGCAATTTAATGACATAACAACCGGTGCCGGCAATGATATTGATCGTGCCTCGGATCTGGCCAGGAAGATGGTTTGCGAGTGGGGTATGAGCGAAGAAATCGGCACCATTTTTTTTAGGGCTGATCCTGCCATGGGGCAGGGGCCGCTCATCAGCCAGGTAACCGCCGAAAAAATTGATCATGCTGTTGAGGATATTATCAGAACGGCTTATGGTAAAGCCAAAAAAGATACTCATGGACAACAGCAAGATCCTTAATGCAATGTCGCAGGCCCTGCTCGATGTTGAAACGATTTCCCACGATGACATTAAAAATATTGTAGAGGCAAACAGGCCAAACGCCTCTTGACGGCCGCTGGTACATATGATACTAATATTTTCTTAAAAATACATGGGCCGTTAGCTCAGTTGGTAGAGCAGCTGACTCTTAATCAGGAGGTCCACGGTTCGAACCCGTGACGGCCCACCAGTAATTTCAAGCACTTAGCTCTTTTTTGAGTTAGGTGCTTTTTTGTTTTTAATCGAATTTGTCCAGAACTTTAGATGGTCATACTTTCCTCCTTCTTCTATAGAAAAAACAGGATGTTGATGACCTTATTATATCATAAGCTCGATCGTTATTTTATTACGTATATCAGTAGTTATGTTAAGATTTAGAATGAATTAAATAAATTATAAATTCGATGAGGCAATATTAACGACACGGCTCACAAGTCCTTGGTCACAAGCGGTATTTTTTTTCAGTGCCAATTCTTTCTCCAAATATGGAATTCAGCCGGTCGCAAGCGGTAGCGTGCAATATTACCCTCATGCAGACTGCTCAGTTCGGTTTCAACTACTTCGATGAAGCGATCGCGAGCATTAATCTCAATTTTCAACGTCGTATTTCTGGAGATCCAACCAGAGGCTTCTCTCTTATCCATACAGCCCTGTACCACCTTGGTCACGAAGTCTCTTATCTGCGTCCGATATCTCATCCGGAAGGGGTCAGGATCTCCAAGGGATTGCTGAACGGCAGAGTAGCGAGCGCAGGATCGCTGGTAGGCCCAGACAAAGATATCACGCAGTAATTCCACACGATTGAGCTCGTAAACAGCGAGAGTTCCGTCAATGTAAGCCCGGGCAGGTACATCCACGAACGAAAGCGGGCAAAGGTTCCGGCGAATAAGCGAAATATTCGCAGCGAGTCGCGAAACTCGTTTGTTTACATCCTCAAACGGTTGCAAATAAGGCAAGTGAACCATTATAAAGAATGCCTGTTCGAACGGATCTTCGATTTCCGTCACAATTGCTAGAATCTGCCGGAAGCATTCGTCGATCAACTGAGGAACTTCCAGCGGGTAATAAACCGTTCCGGCAATTCCCACAGGGATTACACGCAACCGCCCACATGCTTGAGGATCTGCAAGAAGATTATCTGACAACAAGGCATGCAGGTTAAGGATGGTGTATCTGTTGAAGCCTATCTCGGCAGCCTGTTCCACCAGAAGCTCTATGGCCGCTTTATGATTCAGGATCATCTGTGTTTCCATCGCATTCTTGCCTTCAGTATTCTCTCCAAGTTCCAGCAGTAGTTCGGTTTCGAGCAGCGAATATGTATTGCCTTCCAGGCGACTGGAGTTCCAGGAGAAATCAATCAACAGGCGATTGAAAATTTGCCGTGCATAGGTCCCAGCGGGATGTTGTTTTTCCGGCGCACGTCCCATCTCTGAAAGTCGTTGTCGAATTTCGGCTGGAAGAAAAAAGGTGGAATTCGGGCGATACAAGTCAAGGAAAGCCCGATTATATCCTATCGGGCGGCGATTTTGAATCGGCTCGCTAATTGTCTGCTTGATTGCCTCACTCTCTTGGGAGATTGGAGGGTAGACTTCGCCGTGACCTGACGCCTTCTGGTGAGTTTGCTTGGCTTGTCCATAACCGATCACAGCGGGAAGCCGGTAACGACTAGCTCGAGCACGACCATCAACTATCAGCCTTTTCTGCTCAACAAGCAGTGCCAGCCGGCGCTGCAAGGTACGGCGTGGCATACTGCCAGACAGTGCTCCTTGAATATCTTCGACACCGGCTCCCTCCGAAAACCCGGCAACCGTTTCTATAACAATATCAAGTTCTATTGGTGGAATACGCTTTGGCATAATATGGCTATTATGGCGCGATTATTAAAATTGCGCCATATAAAATAGCCTTTGTGACGCAAAATTTAGATCGCGCCACTTTAGGTGAAGAAGGGGGTCAAGTCTGCTTTTGGCTTTTGATTAGCCTTTTTTGAATTAGAAAAGTCAACGGCAGACTTGACCGTATGCCGTAATCAGCTGTTATTCTAGCAGGTTAAAGTCCTGTCGGAGGAGTTGTTCGTACGCCTCCTTAGTACCGGGAAGCAGCGTCTAGGTAACCAGGGGTTGTAATAAGTTTCCTAAGGGCAAAGATACAGGCCGTAATGTAAGTGAACCTATATGTGATGGTCTCGTAAAAAGTCAAACTTTCAAAAAATGCTGGCGCTAACTCAACGAGTTACGACACAAAAAAACTGTTTTTTGGACTTTTTACGAGACCATCATATGTAGCCTCGTCACTTTTTTGGAGATGCCGATCCTATGGTCATATAGGAAGAAGGGGGTCAAGTCTACTTTTGGCTTTTGATTAGCCTTTTTTGAATTAGAAAAGTCAACGGCAGACTTGACCCCTTTCTTTTTTTTCTCCTTTGCTTTCTCCTTTCTCTTCTCTTTGTTCCTTTGAGGTAATGAAACGCCCCGTGCGGAGCCGCCAGCGGGGTGTTGTGGGGGCTGGGGGGAGAAAAACCTCCGGCTACCCGATTCGGCGATTTTGCGGTTTATTTTATCTCGCTCAAAACTTGACTTATGCATACAATATATGTATTGTGAAATTATGAAGGTGATATGGGATCCTGAAAAAGCAAAAATCAACCTCCGTAAGCATAGAATACGTTTTGCAGATGCAGAGCCTGTATTTTTTGATCCCATGGCCTTGACCCGGGAAGATGATGACTCGGAAGGCGAGCAAAGGTTCGTTTCCATCGGGCTTGATGCTTTAAACCGTATTTTGGTAGTTGTTTACACATATCGGCGAGCAGATATCCGACTGATTTCTGCTCGCCGCGCAACCTCAAGGGAGAAAAAACACTATGAAAAAGGAATATGATTTCTCCAGCGGAAAACGTGGTCCGGTAATTCAGCAGCAGGGCAAATCGCGCATTACCATTTATCTCGACAATGTTGTTCTTGAGGAATTTCGTGAACGAGCTGATACTGCTGGTTCTGGCTACCAAACAATGATTAATGAAGCGCTTCGCGAATACCTCGACAAAAAACAAGAACCCATTATTGAAGCGGTACTCCGTAAAGTTGTTCGTGAGGAACTGGAGCGGGTTGCATCGCATTAACCATTGTTCTGCGCTCATATATCGAATGGCACTGTCTTCGAATTGAATGTCCCCACAGGGCCAAAAAAATCAAGAGGATAATTAGTGTAAAAGTCCCTTGCTCTGATGATAACAGACACGTAAGGCTGAGTCGGGAATAACGACACAGCGTTTATTTGGATTCAGAGGTGGTAGCCCACCGCCAATAAAAAGTAAGCTATGTTCGCATAATTTTTTCCAAAAAGAAGAAAGGGGGGTCAAGTCTGCTTTTGGCTTTTGATTAGCCTTTTTTGAATTAGAAAAGTCAACGGCAGACTTGACCCCTTTCCTCAACCTGATCTGGCAGGTCGCCGGAGTTGGCGACCTTGACGGAGACGACAACTATTCTGACACAGGGGGATGCTCACTTGTGCCGTAAGGCCTTGCACCTGCTTTGCGAAACAGATTGTTTTGCGTACCAGATTTTTGGCATGGCTTCTCAATGTCAAGTTTGATCGCTCAATGAACGAGGTATTGATTGTCTTGCTTACTTTTGACGAATCAAGAATCCAGAAAATGTCTTTGTGGTCGCCAAAAACAATATTATGTTCAAGTTTGATAATATTGCCATTTTCTCTAGTTTTATGAACGATCGCATACATTAATTCCGGGTCGATTACCCGTTTCGGCTTTTTAGGGCGTCCCCGTTGGCCGGTTTTTTCTTGCTCTTCAAAATGACTAAATTTGTCAGCGAGTGTCGTCTGGTAATGAGATAGTTTATCGGAAGTGAAAAGAGGTTTTGTTTTAACCCGGCTCACAACATCTTCAATGAACAGTTTGCAATCCTCCAATGTCCGCTGGCCGATAAAAAAGCTGATGAGCAACTTTGATTCAGGATCTAAGGCTGTCCAGATCCAGTGGCGGCCATATTGTTTCTCGAAATCTTCTAGGGAAAGAGCTTTCTTTTTTTTACAAAGGACCACAGTTCATCGAGTTGGCACTCATTGAGACAAAGATCATTAATTAAATTTTCAAGCACCTTTTTACAATGTTCTCCGGCTTTAAGAACGACACGATTGACCCCATCTTTGTCAAGGTTGAAAATTCTCGCTGTCCCACGAATGCTGTTACACTCGGCAATGGCAAGGATAATGGTTTGGATGGTCTCCTTGCTGTAATTGGAGTGCATGAAAATTGTGTTACGGTTCTCAGAAAATCTTTGATTGCATGTTTTGCAGCGTAGCAAGTGAGTGTTTGCTTTGCCATACCGTGTACTGGTAGTGATGTTGCCATGACCTCTGATGCCATAATCTTTACATTTCTGATTAGGACAGAAAAAAATAGAAAGATCTACCATCTTGCACCTCCTGTTGGATTTATGGATTCTTAACCCTATCCAAAAACACGGGGTGGCGCAAGGAAATTCTAACAATGATCAGGTGACATTACCCATCATTGCATATTGAACAATAACGTTATATACAATAATAACACAAGGTTAAGTAGCCGGGGTCTATATCCCCGGCTGCTTACTTGATTGCCATAACGCAGGGCAAACAAACTTCTCTTGTCTTAATGATCCATGATCCACTCATATATCGGCTGCCACACCAAAGTTTCGGCATTGTCAGCAAACATTAGATCGATGTGACCGTAGTCGATCGCTACAGCTTCGGGTGGATATGGTGGAACTGGATATAGCTCAACGATTAATGATTCTTTGTCAGAGCTGCTTTCCAAAAGGTCTAAAGTATATGTTCCATATGCCCCAAAGCCGCCTGCTGCACCGACATAATATACCGGAATTGTTATTTCTGCCAGATGATCGTCATAGGGCGTATCATCACTACACCAAAGTGCTTCCCCATCGATCTGTTCGCCAAGGCTCTGGAAGCTCGGTACTGCAAAGGCAAAATCGAGCATGTAGTCATAATTTGTAAACTGTAGGCCTGTTGGCAATCCGTTTTCATCGAATGTCCCAGCGCAGTAATGGTAGGATGGCACTTCCGGTGGAACCTCTTCAGGGTATGTGGCATATGTTGCCGACAGGGCAAGTAAGGCTACTTGCTTGTTTGTAAACCATGGAATGATTGGAGATGAGTCGTCAGGAAAGTAGGTTGCCAGATATGCTATACCCTTCAACTGTGCTGCCGCGTCACTGTAGTAGACTCCCAAAGACTCCAATATCGTAAGTCTAGTGCAGGCATCGTCTATTTGCTGCGAATGATTTTCCGGATCAAACTTGTAAACCATGTCTACTGGAATAATCCCTCTCAGGTCTCGTCCCCACTCGGGAACTTGCGTCTCCTGGTTAGCGTATGCATATGCAAGCGCAGCGCCTCTGCTGTGCCCAAGCATGAATATCTTGCCCAAACCACTTCCGGTCAGACCTCTGATTATTTTTGCAAATTTTACTCCGAGCTTTAGGTCTGCTAAATGCAATGCAGTATTCCAATTCTCCATAAATGAAAAATCTTCTGTATCATCCGGCACAAAGGTCCATCTACGATCCACCCCCCAGACATCTATGTTCTTCTCGGCCAGGTAGATCCCAAGACTGTGGTCGGCATCAACCGCCTCCGATAGAGTGCTCATCAAGAATTCGCTGTCGAAGCTGGACACGTCACCGTGAACCATCATTACCGCTTTTTCAGCTCTTATCGGAACCTGCGGTCTTCTTTCCTTGACTACCCTATAAACACCAATCTTATCAAACTCTCCATCGCCCACTTTGAATATGAAAGAGTATTTATAGATATCGTCAATTAACCGTGTCCTATCGATAGAAATTAGCCTGGGGGCAGACCCAAATGACTGAGGCAATATGGAGACTGCTTCGGCATATGTTGCCGTTGCACTTGTGTCGCCTGCTTGTGCGGTCTGAACCGATGCCGTATTCAGGGTCAAGCATGCCGCTACCAAAACCACCACTGTCGCAATCGAAAAAATTAACCGTTTTCCCTTCATTTTTTCCTCCTTCTTGCTACCGTTACGTTAAGAAGCTACTCCATTCCCTATTACACTTTGCCAGCGAATCTTACTCATAAAAGCCTTTTTTACCGCCTTAATGGCGCATGCTTCATGATATTAATGAGTTAACTTAGTGAGTTTTCACCATAAAAACAGCAAGCAAAAGCAGACTTGGCCCCTTGCTCTTATTCACCACCCCTTTACCCTTCAAGAGAGAATAACAAAATACCACATTAAATCAAGAGGTTTACGGCTTCATGAAATCCGTTGCCTTGCAAAGCTTTCGAGCGATTTCTTCAAAAAAACGGCCAACGCTTCAAAACTTCGCGTTGAAACTTGAAAACGGAGGATGGTGCCGACATTGGTATAACTGGGGAGGGCACCAAGATTCTTGGGTGATGGCAATTCAGGTGCGTAATTGGGTTGGCGCTCCAATCGGTATAGGTGGGATCGAAGAGGTTGGGTTTGTTTGGCATGACGACCTCTTGTATTTGATAAAACTCTGCAATGACGATGGAACTCCGTATAAGTGCGGACAAAAGAATATCCCGACCGTGCAAGGTTAACCATGTACCGTAAACGCTCAAAATACAGCAAAAAACTTGAAGCAATGCGGGAGGCAAAGCAACAAAAGCGCCTCTCTGGCTCGGCCCCTGCATACCCGGTTGATCTCCCGGACCTGCGGCGGCGGGTTATTGTCATTGATTAAATTAGATCCACCCTCAAACCAAGTTTAATTCGACTCTGACCCCAATTATTCACCAATTATTCACTGATTATTCATTTATTCTCTAGACCCTATTTATTCTCTATTTATTTTGCTATTTATTTTCAGTGTGGAAATACCGGCCTCTATGTTAAAAGTAACATTTTCCTTCACCCTATGACTCCCTAAGGAGAGGGGATTTACTACTCCCTCTCCCAGGGGAGAGGGAAGGGGTGAGGGGTCTTGTTACTTAGAAGGTCGGCAAAAGTATTTTTTCCACAGATTTTCCCAGAAATTTACATCCTGTGTCGTTTGGTTTGCCGTTTACTACCTTGAAATTGGAGATCAAAATAACGATAATTAACCAACAAAATTCGTAATACGAAATTCATAAACGTAATAAAATACCGGAAATAATATTTGTTTCAAGGATTTTGTAATACGAATACCGGAAACGTATTACAAGTTGTGGGATTATTCTTTGTTGATGATCAGGAGACAGATTGACAGTGCAGTACCTGTTTGCTGCCGTAAGAAAGGCTTATGTTCTCTCCCACCCAGATTTTCTTACTTCCAAAAAATAGTCTGAAAAAATGAGCTGGAAACGGGAAGTAAGAAAAAGGCCATTTGTCTGTAAGATCAATATGTTACTCAAAATCCTATGCCAGTTTTCTGACAAATGTTTAATTTTACCCAAAATATGTGGGTAAGTGTTTTGTAAATTGATGATTTTGGTTAAGATAACCTTTTCCAGAAAAGATGTTGCTGACGCTTTAATCGGTTCATAAAAATAAAGAGGAATGTGTTGAAATCATTAGGAATCTGTTTAGGTGCTTCAACAATCAGCCTTGTCGGCCTAAAAAAAACAAAGCAGGAAAGCAAGATCCTTTGGACCAAAAAACAATCCCATGGAGGAAATCCTCGACGCTGTTTAACAACCCTGCTCGGCCAGGTAGATGGCTTAAAGAATCTACGAATTGGGGTTACAGGCCGAAAATTCAGAAAACTTCTTTCTTTTTCCTCTCTTTCTGAACCAGAGGCGATAGAGCTGGCATACCGTCATATTCTTCCCCCTCATCATTCTTGCAGAGTCATCGTCAGTGTTGGCGGGGAAACATTTATGGTGTATCACCTGGATGAGGACGGCAGGATCCAGAATATCCATACCGGCAACAAATGCGCCTCCGGTACCGGTGAATTTTTCCTGCAGCAGTTGGGCCGTATGGGGCTCACGCTGGACGAGGCAAGTCGCCTGGAAAACCCGGAAACTATTTATCGGATGTCGCGGCGCTGCTCGGTCTTCTGCAAGAGCGACTGCACACATGCCCTCAATAAGGGAATACCGAAAGCACAGGTAGTTGCAGGTCTTTCCTCCATGATGGCAGGAAAAGTTATCGAGCTGCTCAAAAAAATCCCCAAAACCTCGGTGATGCTGGTCGGCGGTTGCACTCGTAATCAGTCCATGGTTCATTATCTTCGCGAGGAAATTAACGATCTCTTTATCCCAGTTGAAGCTCCCTGGTTTGAAGCCCTGGGGGCGGCGCTATGGGCTTTGGGTCATAAGACAGTACCTTTTATCGATATTGAACACATCTTCCGTAATCACTCCTCGAGCTTTTCCTTTCTTAAACCTCTCGGGGAATTCAAGAAAAAGGTGCATTTTAAAGAGCAGCCGTCAGCGGCTGCTGTTGCCTGTGATCGGACAATTCTCGGCCTCGATGTTGGCTCCACAACGACGAAAGGGGTCATTATGCGGCGACAGGACAAGGCGATTCTTGCCTCTGAATACCTGCGAACCAACGGCGACCCGATTGCTGCCTCCCGCCAGGTGTACCAAAGTCTGGCTGAACAGATCCACTGCCGGATATCCATCGAAGGGCTAGGGGTTACTGGTTCCGGCCGGCAGATTTCCGGCCTCCATGCCATGACTGACGGCGTAATTAATGAGATTATTGCCCATGCCACCGCCGCAGTCTATTTTGACCCAGAGGTGGACACCATTTTTGAGATCGGCGGTCAGGACGCCAAATACACCTTTATATCCAATGGCGTACCAAGTGACTATGCCATGAACGAGGCCTGCAGTGCCGGAACCGGTTCGTTTCTTGAAGAGTCTGCCAAGGAAAGTCTCGGTCTGGATGTCACTGAAATCAGTCAGACCGCGTATCGGGCTGTTAATCCAGCCAACTTTAATGATCAATGCGCGGCCTTTATCGGCTCGGACATCAAGCGCGCTATTCATGACGATATCCCCCTTTCTGATATTGTTGCCGGCCTTGTCTACTCGATTTGTATGAACTACACCAATCAGGTAAAGGGTAACCGACCGGTGGGCAATAAGGTCTTTATTCAGGGCGGTGTCTGTTACAACAAGGCCATTCCGGCGGCCATGGCAGCCCTCACAGGTAAGGACATGGTCGTCCCGCCTGAACCAGGGCTGATGGGCGCTTTTGGCGTGGCCCTGGAGGTGGACCACCGCCTGAACCAGGGGCTGCTGCAGCCGCAAAACTTTGTGTTAGCAGATCTGATTCAGCGGCAAGTTGAATACGGCAAGTCCTTCACCTGCGGCGGCAAGGAGTGTGATCGAGGCTGCAGAATCTCCCGTATTAAGATCAACGACAAAGTCTACCCCTTTGGCGGCATTTGTAACCGCTATGACAATATCATTCACAATCGTACAATCGATACCGGCGCTCTTGATCTGGTTTGTCGGCGCGAGAAAAGGGTCTTCCGTGATTTGGATTCTCCTGATCCGGCAGATTTCCGCCCCACCGTGGCAATGAATAGATCCTTCCTGGTCAGCACCTATTTCCCTTTTTATCATCGTTTTTTTGCCGAACTGGGCTTCCGATTGGTATTGCCCGGCAATGTTGACCCTAAAGGTATTGACCAACAGGGGGCTGCTTTCTGCTATCCAGTTGAGCTGGCCCACGGCTATGCAGCCTCCCTCCTTAAGGAGAAAGCGGATTTTTTCTTTCTGCCGCATCTGATGGGCATACACTCGGAGAGCTCCAAGGAGACCTCTTGCGCCTGTGTTCTGGTCCAGGGCGAACCTTTTTATCTCCGTTCGGCTTTTCCCGGCTTTGCTGATCAACAGACCCTCTCGCCGACTCTTGATTTTTCAAAGGGGATGAGCACCAACCTTCCTGCTTTTCAGGATGTTGCTTGCCGGATGGGGGTCGATCAAGCCCTTGTCCAACCGGCCCTGCAGGAGGCCATGGCCGCCCAGGAAAGTTTTTTTGTCGATATTCGCCAACTTGGCGAAGAAGCCCTGACCACACTGACAAACACTCCGGAAAAATTTGCGGTAATATTGTTCGGCAGACCGTACAATAGCTTTGCAGCAGTGGCCAATAAGGGCATCCCTGCCAAGTTCGCCTCCCGTGGCATCCTGATTATTCCTTTTGACATGCTGCCATACAGCAATGAGCAGTTGGAGGCTGATCACAACATGTACTGGGCCATGGGCCGCATGATCCTCAAAGGGGCCCATTATGTCAAAAAACATCCCAACCTTTTCGGCACCTACATTACGAATTTTTCCTGTGGTCCGGATTCTTTTATTATCAGTTTTTTTCGAGATGTAATGGGTCGCAAGCCCTCGCTCACCCTGGAACTTGACAGTCACACCGCTGACGCCGGTATTGAAACCCGGATCGAGGCCTTCATTGATATTGTCAGCAACTATCGGCAGACAACGTCACAATCCGCTCTTCTGAAAAAAACAACTGCCTTTCGTCCCGCCGTCATGGAGTTGCATGGCGGCAAGGCTGGTGTTCGTACGTCAAGGGGCTCTTGGCTGCCCTTGACGGATGAGCGGGTCAAGGTGCTTGTGCCGGCCATGGGTCGTTTTGGTACACCTCTGTTGGCCAAATCCTTTGTCCGCGCAGGCATCCGCGCCCAGGCCCTGCCGCCAGCCGATGAGGAAGTGTTAAAGCTGGGGCGCGATAATTCAACATGCAAGGAGTGCCTGCCTCTCCAGGTCACGTTGGGATCTTTGCTTCATTATCTGCAGCACCGTCCTTCCGGGGAAGTTACTGCCTTCTTTATGGTCAGTGCCGATGGTCCCTGTCGCTTCGGGCAGTATCATGTTTTTTCCCGGAGAGTAGTTGAAAAGCTGCAAATTGCTGATGCTGCCGTCCTGACTCTGACCTCAACAAACAGCTATGGAGGTTTGGGCGACCGTTTTACTCTGGCAGCCTGGCGGGCTGTGGTTATCGGCGATATTTTTGATGAAATCTGGGCCACAATCCTGGCCGCGGCCGTAGATCAGAAACAGGGCCTTGCCGTACTTGACTGTGAATATCAGGCTGTTCTCGCCACCATTGACAAGGGCTGGCCGGTTATTGCCAGACAGCTGACAAAGAGCGCCGACAAACTAGCCACCATTCCACTTAAGAAACCGTATAACGAAATTCCCAAACTCTCCCTTATCGGCGAAATTTATGTCCGTCATGATCCTATTTCCCTGCAGCAGCTGATTGAGCGCCTGGCAGACCGTGGTTTTATAGTGCGCACCGCCCCTAACAGTGAATGGCTTAAATATTCGGACTGGCTGATCAAGGAAAGAATAGAAGGTAAACGTACTTTTGGATTCCTGCTTCGCCACCAGGTCAAGAGGTATTTTGACCTGAAAATCAGGCAAAGGCTGACGCACTCGGGCCTATTCTATCATGAAGAAAATGGTGAGGTGGAAAAGGTTATCGAGGCCGGCAGAAAATTCATCTCACCAAATCTCACCGGCGAAGCAATTTTGACCGTAGGTTCAGCCTTGCATGAAATCCTTCACCCAGCCTGCGGCATTATCTCCATTGGTCCTTTTGGCTGTTTGCCAAACCGGGTGGCCGAGGCCATCCTTAATGAAAAACTTACCAGCCTTGAAAAAAGGGCTCTGGTCAATGGCGATGGCCGATTGGCACCTCTGCTGGCCAATGAGCGTAAGTTTCCATTCCTGGCAATTGAAACAGATGGCAAGGCCTTTCCGCAGATCGTCGAAGCACGCTTGGAGGCTCTTTGCCTGCAAGCCCGACGCCTCAACGATCTATTGCTTGAGCATACCTACAATAAAATAATGTGAAAAGTGATAATAAAGAAAAAATACTATGGGTATCTCTTTGGTGGTTATCTGCTTAATTAGGTTGATGAGTATGCATACATCGCTGCTGCAACAGAATTTTCTAATTGCAATTTTGTTACGATTGGAATGGATAAGGTGGAATTCAAAAAGACTGTCAAGCAAGGAACGATATTGAAATTCGTTGTGGAGAGAACAAGAACAGGAAATACTTCCATACAGTGGGAAATAATTGGGGTCAGAGCAAATTTATTTTCTTGATTATGGCACAATGATTTAATTTTACTCTGACCCTTTTATTTTGC
>DAOUUW010000030.1 GCA_030667965.1 Deltaproteobacteria bacterium | reverse complement strand
TTGGAGAAATCATTAAGGAAAAAAACCAGCAGCAGGGCTAAAACAGAGGAGGCAAGCAGGGAAAACGGTAATGCCTGGTACAGAAGATCAACCTGTTTTGTCAGTATGGAGGAAGGTTTGTTTTGACTCATGCCTCGCATATACCGTTACCAGTCCTGCAATTTTTCTTCCGTAATGGCGTTGCCGGGCAGAACTGAATAAAAAAGCCTCATTTGTTCAAATCCTTGTAAACAATGGCACAAAATAATTTATAACACATAACGAATAGATCCATTATTTCACATCAAAATAAAAAAGTATAGGGAGAAAATATGTCCGGAAAAGAACATGAGATGGAGTTTCAGCCCACCTGAATAGATCGGCTCCTCTTTTGTTACGTGGTAAAGCGCACCGGCAGCTTGACAGTAAAGGTGGTGCCAACCCCCTCTTCGCTGGACACTGAGATAAGCCCTTTGTGGCTCTTGACGGCCTTCAGGGCAAAGGTGAGGCCCAGTCCGGGGCCGTATGTTTTTGAAGAAAAGAAGGGATCGTAAATTTTCTTTAATGTCTCACGGCCAAAACCGCGACCGTTATCACTAATCTCGATTTCCAAAAACCCCTCCCCGACTATGGTGGCTACAACAAGTTTACGGGGTACTTTTACCATGGCCTCAACAGCGTTTTCGATGATGTTGAACAGGGCGCGGGTCAGGTTTTCGCGGTCAGCCAGGATCGTCGGCAAATCTCCTGCAAAGCTGGTCACTACTTCTATTTGCTGCTCTTTTATTTCTCCGGAAAACATGGCTAACGTCGTGCGCAACGCTTCATTGATGTCCAAGGGCTCCTGATAGGCGAATGTGGCGCCTTTCAACTCAACAAGTTCTGTAACCATTTTTTCCAGACTGACGACATTCTGCAGAATAATCTCCATGTAGTGACGGTTTGCATCACCCTCCGGCAGATTCTTGTAGACCCTGCGGGCAAAACCACCAATGGCCACCAGGGGATTGCGCACCTCGTGGGAGACCTCATCCACCAGGGAATCAAGCGCCTCGCTTTTTTCCCTCTGGGCCATCTTCTCGCTGACGTTTTTTTTCATCAACAGAGAGCGGACGCGGGCGATCACCTCCTTATAATTGAAGGGTTTGGCAATATAGTCATCCGCCCCAATATCGAGCCCTTTTACCTTGTCACTGATATCGCTTTTAGCGGTGAGCATAAGCACCGGCAGGTGCCTTGTGGCTTCATTACTTTTAAGACGTTTACACACCGCGTAGCCGTCGAGCTTGGGCATCATGACATCGAGAACCACCAGATCCGGATGACACTCCGCCACCTTTTGCAGCCCTTCCTCTCCGTCATAGGCTTCAGCAGTCTCATAGCCGTCGGCACGGAACCGTTTTTTCAGCAGCTCAACCGTGTCCACCGTGTCGTCAACAATGAGAATCTTTGCTTTTTTTGCCGCCTCTAAAGCCATCGACTGAACAATCTCACCATATAAATTATCTTACCCATCCGGCAATTTGCCGAGGGAGTTCCCGTATGTTTATCGGTTTGGAGATATAATCACAGCACCCAGCCTTCAGAGCTTTTTCCCGATCACCCTTCATGGCGTGAGCGGTGAGGGCGATAATGGGAATATCCTTATAGCCGTCCATACCCTTGAGCCTCCTGGTTACCTCATAGCCATCCATTTTGGGCAAGGAAATATCCATGAGAATGAGATCGGGATGTTCAGCAAGGGCACGGTCCAGAGCATCCTGACCATCCACCGCCTCAAAGAGGATATAGCCCCTTTTCCCTAAAATCTTGACAACAAGTTCACGGTTGTCCTGATTATCATCTACAACCAAAATTCTCTTACCTTCCCGGCTGGTGCTCTCCCCCATAAACAAAATCTCCTGATATTGTAAAAACGGATCAGCTGACCCGTTGACACTTTTTAATGGTCTCTGCCAGCTGCTCAAGCAGCTCCTTTTCAGAAAGAATTCCTTTATTTAAAATAAGCCGTATACGGCCATTAAAGTTCTCATAGTCCGACTCTGACAACTCTTTCTGGGTGAGCAGAATAAGAGGGATGTCCTTGGTACGCGAATCCGATTTTATAAATTCGAGAATGTCAATACCCTCCGGCTCAGGCATAATCGGATTCAGAACAATAAGATCGGGCATATTTTGCTCAATTCTGCCGGCGGCCTCCTCACTGCTAAGAGCCCCGTCAATGCGATAATCGCCTTCGCTGAGCAGCTCGCGAATCTGTTCAACAGTATGAAGATTACCGTCAACAACAAGAATATTCCGAATGGAGGCAATATATTCCAGGGATTTAAGCTTATGGAGTAACAGGTCCTTATTAATAGGCTTGACAATATATTCAGCTGCCCCGAGGCTGAATCCCAGCTTCTTGTTATCGACGATTGAAAGAATGATAACCGGAATGTCCTGGGTTAACGGACTCTGCTTTAACTCATACAGCACCTGCCAACCGTCCTTTTCCGGCATCATAATATCCAGGGTAATAGCCACCGGGCGAATCTCAGCCGCCTTGCTCACGGCATCATTTCCGCTGAGCAGTCCCACCACCTTATAGTCATTGCCGATATACTTTTTCACAAGATCTATGACTTCCGGGTTGTCGTCAATAGCAAGGACGGTTTTTGTGTCTGGAAATCCCTCCTTGCCATTTTCCTCTTCGCTCCTCTTCCACCTGGGAATGTCTATTTCCATAAGCTGCAATCTTTCAATGATCTCACAGCCCTTACACATGGCTACCTTGTCTCCACCTGAAACAATTTTTTCTCCCTGGCAATGAGTGCCCGGTATGAGCCAGCAGCGAAGCTCCCTGTTGTTATATGCCGGACAGCTGATCTGGCCGCAATGGGCGAACTCCCAGCACTTAATGGGCTTGCCGCCATAAAAAGCCTGTTGGAGAAAAATCTCTTTATCAATCTCAAACATTTCCGCCAATTTGTCGGACAAATGCGTATCAACAACTGCCTGGGCCGGCATTTCAAGCATGTCCCGCCTGGTGGGCAGGGTAAAAAAGAAACGGCTGCCACGGCCAAAATCGCTCTCCGTCCAGACCCTGCCTTTATGCAGCACAACCAGCCCACGGGCAATACTGAGGCCCAGACCTGTCCCTTCATACTGCCGCACGGGAGACACATCAATCTGACTGAACTTGTCATAGAGCTTATCCATATCCTCAGGACGAATGCCAATGCCGGTATCCTCAATACATATTTCAACAAAAGAACCCGTCTTTTGTCCTTCCTCGTCATCAGCAGGACGAATGCGGATTGTTACACCGCCCTGATCAGTAAACTTGACGGCGTTGGACAGAAGATTAATAAAAATTTGCCGCACCTTATCCTCGTCAACGTAGACGGAAGGGAGTTTTTCAGCGATATCCAGCGTTAGACTGAGGCCTTTTTTACGAATCGTGGCGTCAAAAATTGTGGCAATGGACTGGGTGATCTCGTTAATATCCGTTATCTGGGGAGCAAGCTCGATCTTGCCGGACTCTATTTTTGCCATGTCCAGGATATCATTGATCAACTGCAGAAGATGCTGGGCATTATTTTGCACCTTGCCAAGACTCTTTTCCTGCTCATCATTTATTTCACCATCAATGCGGTCCAGCAGCAGATCCGTATAGCCGATAATCGAATTCATCGGCGTGCGTAACTCGTGGGACATGTTGGCCAGGAAAGCGGATTTCAACTTATCAAGAGCCCGCAATTCCCGATTGGCACGTTCGAGAAGCAGGGTTTTTTCCCGCAGCATCTGGGTGCGCCTGCTCACCTGGTTTTCCAGTTCCTTATTAAACCCGGATATTTTAATATAGAGTTTTTCCAGCTCTTCCACGGTTAAATTAACATGGCGGGCAATCTGATCCATGGCGTCATTACGGTCGAGTATCGACGCCCTGACCTGGAGATTGCCGCCCGACATTTCCGACAGAACCTCCAGCAGCCCTCTGACCCGCTCTTCAAGATAACGGCGTTGTTTTTCCTCACGGTCTGCCGTCACCTTGAATAAACGCAGCCTTTCCGCCTCCAACACATCGCTGATATCCTTGCATATCTCCACTGCGCCGATAACATTGCCATGACCGTCTTTCAGCGAGCTTGCACTCGTCATGATCGGGATACTCGCACCCTCCCTGTTCTTGATGGTGGCGGTAATTCCGTCCACCAGAACGTCATCATCAAGACAATAACGAAGGGGACAGTTAGAGTCACAACGGTCACTGAGAAACACCTCCCGGCAGGTCATTTTATCTTCCACCTCGTCCTTGGAATAGCCGACCATTTTTGCACAGGCCTCGTTCATGTACGTTATGATCATGTCGGTATCAACAATAAACATTGGAGCGGCAATAGCGTCACGCAGACTGTTGGAGTATTCGATCTGGTCCCTGACACTCTTGACCATGCTGTTAAAGGATTCTCCCAGCACACCTATGGCGTCATTACTGCGCACCGGGACGCTCACGTCCAGATTACCACGGGCGATGCGCTCGGACGTTTCCGCCAACTCCTCAACCGGCCTGGAGACCATGCGGGACAGGAGAAAATAGGCAAGCAGAACCACGGCGCCGATGCCGATGATGCTTATGGCGATGGTGCGATTGCGCAGGGTGGCGATGGCCGCATAGGTCTGGTCGGTTACCTGAAGGGTAATCAGACAGCCCAGCATCTTGCGGGTGCTGCCGTGGCAATGGTGGCATTCCTTCTCATTGGGCACACCGTGCAGGGTAACCAGATAACGGTGTTCGCCCGTCTCTTCCTCAAAAAAACCAACCTGCGGCTTTTCACCGGTATTAAGAACTTCTTGGAGAGAGGCAAGGATTTCCCTGCTGTCTGTCACATCATCCATGACCGTGCCGATTCGCTCGGTATGGGTGGCAAAAATGATCTCCTGGTTAAAATCACAGACAATGATTTCATTGTCATGCAACAGGTCGCGAATCTCCACAAGCTGTCGCGTCACTGATGCGCTGTCGCCAATGGACATGGGATATTTGATGGCCGCATAGGCCACAGACTTAAGCTCTTCACCGAAAAACGTCATCTGCTTACGCAGTTGGCCCTGCTGGTTTGCCGCCCAGAGAAGAATTATAAGGGCCATGACAATGGCCACGCTGATGGTTAAGCCGATAAGAATCTTGGCCCTGAGACTTTTCCTGATTTGCCGGTAAATACTAAACATGCTAATGGGCCCCGCCGTGGATCAACGGTTTGAAACGAAAGGCATTGACCCTGTCCGAGATATGGCATTCCTCGCAGTCTTCCTTGTGTAGCTTCAGCTTGATGGAACCGGTATCCGGACTGCGGGAATGTTCTCCGCCCGGCCCGTGACAGACCTCACAGCCCGCATTTTTCAGGTGGGGTGTTTTTTCAAGACTGACAAAACCGCCGGGTTTGCCGTAACCGGTGGTATGGCAACTGTAGCATTGCTCGATTTCCTCGGAACTCAGCCCCTTGCGTAATCGCTCAATGCTCTGAAATGAATGGCTTTTTTTGGCATAAGAGACAAAATTGCCGTACTCGTGGGGATGACAGTCCTTACAGGCCAGGGAGCCGACGTAGAGGGGGCCCTGTTCCGCCTCCAAGGCAAAAGAGACAGGCTGACAAAGATATATACCTGCAAAGATGGCAAGCAACAGGGTTGGAAGGAAAAAACGGCCAAAATAGCTGGAATGCATAACGCCTCCTCTTTTCGGCATAACAGCATAAAAAGATATACCGTCTTATTTTTCCTACCATATAACTTCCAGCTGCGCAAAGAAAAACACGGTGAGCAGTCTCTGCAGTTTAAACGACTGGCCCGCTCCTTCCCCTTTGGCGATCCTGAAGATGAACTGCCGAAAAACCTGCGACAGCAGGTTGAAACCATTTTCCATGAATTCAACGCAAATGAACACGACTGGCAGAAACGCCTTGAACTTCGCAGAGAGCTGGCTGTACTGGTAGAAAAAAACCCCGAGCTGATGGAAATATTCCCCAGGGAAATATCAGACATCCACCCGAGGCTTGCCGCACAGGGTGATCACAGTTGAAAATATTTCTTCTTAGCTGCGCCTACCTGATTTCAATCTTTTTATCGCGCAGATGCTCTTTCACGGCGGAAATGGGCACTTCCCGGCGATGAAAAATGCCGGCGGCAAGAGCTGCCTCCACATCGGTTTCTTCAAACACTTCGGAAAAATGCTCCACCCTGCCCGCTCCGCTGGAGGCAATGACCGGAATGGAAACCGCCCCGCTCACCTGACGAATCAGCTCAAGATCAAAACCACTGTTGGTGCCGTCTTTGTCGATACAGTTTAACAGAATTTCACCGGCGCCAAGCTTTTCACATACCGTGACAAGCTGCACCGTGTCCACATCCCGTCCTTCCCGACCGCCTTTTACCGTGCATTGGTACCAGCAGTACTCCTCGCCGTTCGGTCCGGGAAAAGACGTTTTAATGGTATGATGGCCGGTATCCTGCGGACTTTTCACATAGACCCGCCGCGGATCAACTGAAATGACCACCGCCTGGGCTCCGTAGACAATGGAAATCTGCTCAATAGAGCTTTTGCCGGTTTTCTCACCTGTTTTCAGGTATTCCTCCACCGTGTAGACGGCATCACTGCCAATGGAGATTTTGTCGGCCCCTGAACGAAAATACTCCGAGGCAACATCCAGAGAGGTGTAGTATTTCCCTTGCGAATCTGTGAATTCACGGATGCCTCCGCCGATGGTCAGGGGAACAAAAACCTGCTCGGAGGTACGGCGCAGCACCTCGATCATGGGCTGGTCCTGCATGGGAAAATCGCGGAAGCCGGTGATATTGAGGAAGGTAATCTCGTCCGCCCCCTCTTCAAAATAACGTCGGGCAAGCTCAACCGGCTTGCCGAGATTGCGCACCTCGCCCGCGTCACGCACGTCATACTGGTCGCCCTTGGTGACAACCAGATCTCCCCCGTCATTGGTCCGCACATCAAGGCAGGCGATGATGCGCTTGGCAATATGGGTTTCGCCGGTCTGCGCGCCCTCTGTTTCGGCAAAGGACGATGCCTGCAGAAAATTTTTCAGGATATTGAGCCCAACCTCGCCGCTCTTTTCCGGATGAAACTGAAACGCGGCCACATTGCCCTTCTGCACGCCGCTGATGAACTCCTCGCCATAATTGGTGGTGGCGAGAACCCAGTCCAGGTTGGCCTCATCGGCAACAGCCCGATATGAATGGACAAAATAAAGCTTTTCCCCATTATAACCTGCGAACAGGGGCGATTTCTTCTTCTGAATAATACCGTTCCAACCGATCTGGGGCACGGAAAGACCAGGGGCGAGAAACCGTTTTACCTGACCGGCAATGATGCCGAGTCCCGCCACACCGGGCGACTCCTCACTGCCCTCAAAAAGACTCTGCAGAGCAACACAGATACCCAGGAAAGGCCGGTCCGCCTTAATATAATCAATGAGCGGCTCGATATAGCCTTCCTGCCGCAAACGATCCATGGCATTGCCAAAGCTGCCCACCCCTGGAAAGACGAGCTTTTCGGCCTGACGAATATCGTCCGGGCTCTTGACGTCTTTCACCTCATAACCAAGCTTGCGGATGGCGTTGCGTACGCTGCGTACATTGCCGGCGCCATAGTCAAGTAAAGTAATCATAATTCAACCCTATAAATCTCGCTGAGGCACAGAGGGCGCAGAGAAAAACTCTGACATCTATGCCTCTCTGAGAGAAAATTTCATATGTGAGTACTATCGAAATTCAGCCATTCATCAGGGCAGTGCTGTAGGAGCGGCTTTAGCCGCGAAAAGGGCTGGCAAGGAGATGGAACTGCTTGCTTGCCAACCCGGAAAATTCGCGGATAAATCCGCTCCCACCCCCATTCTTTGCCGGTTACTTGCTCAGGAGGCTGAAAATTAGTGGGAATCACAATTTCATATGTGAGAATAAAAATAGCACAATACCTACCTTTTTCTCTCCCCGCAACAGTCAACCAGCAATTGACAGAAAAATGACATTGAATTATATGAAAGAGTCAAATTTCGCTCAAAATCCAAACCCTTCAGAGGAAATCCATGATCACCATCAATGAACATTATCTCAAACTGCAGGCCTCCTACCTGTTTTCCGATATTGCCAAACGGGTGGCAGCCTTCCAGAAAAATAATCCTGATAAAGATATTATAAAACTGGGCATCGGTGACGTAACCCGTGCCCTGCCACCGGCCTGTATCGAGGCCTTTCATCAGGCAGTGGATGAAATGGCGGTGGAGACCTCTTTCCATGGTTACGGCCCCGAACAGGGCTATGCCTTTCTGCGGGAAGCCATAGCGAAAAATGATTTCCAGGCCCGGGGTGCTGACATCAGCGCCGATGAAATCTTTGTCAGCGATGGAGCCAAATGCGATACCGGCAATATCCAGGAAATTTTTGCAACTGATGTCAAGGTGGCAATTCCCGACCCGGTCTATCCGGTTTACCTTGACACCAATGTCATGGCAGGCCGCACCGGCATCTTCAACGATGGCCGCTTCCAGGGTCTCTGCTATCTGGACTCCACCAGAGAAAACAACTTCGTGCCGGATCTGCCAACGGAACCGGTTGATCTCATCTATCTCTGCTTCCCCAACAACCCGACCGGCTCAAGCATTACGAAAGAGCAGTTAAAAAAATGGGTTAATTACGCCCATGACAACAAGGCCCTCATCCTTTTTGATGCTGCCTATGAGGCATTCATCCGCGATGAGAGCCTGCCCAAATCCATCTTTGAAATTGACGGAGCAAAAGAGGTGGCCATTGAATTCCGCAGCTTTTCCAAAAACGCAGGATTCACCGGTACCCGCTGCGCCTATACCGTGATACCGAAAGAGTGCAGGGCCTTTGACGCAACAGGCGGCAAACAGGCCCTGCATCCCCTGTGGAACAGGCGTCACTGCACCAAATTCAATGGCGTTTCCTATCCAATCCAGAAGGCGGCTGCCGCTGTTTACAGCGAGGCGGGCAAGGTGCAGACCCGCGAACTGACCGATTATTACCTGACAAACGCGGCTCTCATCAGAAAAGAGATCACCGCCCTGGGCTTTGATTCGGTTGGCGGCGACAACTCTCCCTATATCTGGATCGATGGCCGGGGAAGGGATTCCTGGGAGTTTTTCGACATGCTGCTCAACAAGGCCGGTGTGGTCTGCACGCCCGGCGCCGGTTTCGGCAAATGCGGCCAGGGTTACATCCGTCTTTCCGCCTTTAACAGTTACCAAAATGTAGAAAAGGCCATGAAGAGGATCAAACAGGCTTTGCAGTAAATCGCACCTCTTTGATAACCTGTTCAATGTCGTTTTGCTGCTTTTCAATACTTTCCGCCAATCTGAACTGGACCAGAGCCCTCTCCAGGTTCTGGTCCAGGCGCTCTGTCTTGAAATAAACGTTTCCCTCCAGAAAATCCGTATAAAAACGCAGCCCGAGTTCAAAGGCGATAAGCCGGAGTGCCGGGTAGATAAAGTCATAATCCGCCGGGGTCAGAAAGCGCCCCACCTCGCTCAGATACCCTTGCAGAATGGCTCTGTACAGTTCCGTGTCAAAATGCGCCTTTTTATCAACAGATTCCTCGCCGACCCGATTGCAGCAAGAGCGCAGGCAGTCGCCGATATCCGTTTGCACAAGGCCGGGTTTCACCGTGTCGAGATCAATTATGGCCGCAGCACGACCGCTACGCTCATCAAATAAAATATTACTGAGCTTGGGGTCTCCATGAACGGGACGCAGCACGAGCAATCCCTGCTTGACCGCATTTTCCAGAACTGAGGACATCTCTCGCCGCTCGGAGATAAAATCATGACAAAATCGCATGTCAGCGGTCATGCTTTGTTCTGCACCGGCGGCAGCAACCTTATCATAATGGGCAAGATAGATGGGCGTGACATGAAAACCGGGCAGGGTGTCATGCAGATTTGACGGATCGAGATCATGGATAAGCCTGTGAAAATTCCCAAGGGCAAAACCGGCCTCCCGGGCCTGAAAAACACTCTGCACCTCATCAAAGCATTTGGTATGATCAATATAGTACAGGGCCCGCCAGAAGGACCCTTTGGAGTCCCTGTAAAAATCACGGCCTGACCGGGTACGACAAAGGGCAGGAATGGCAATATACCTGCCAAGGCTCTTTTCCCGGCTCAGCATATCCTGCGCATGATCAAAAACTGCGCGCATATTTTCCATGATGTGCTCTGGATGGGGAAAAACAGCACTTATACGCTGGAGAATAAAGGGTGCAATGACGTCTGGACCCGCAACCAGAAAGGTATCGTTGACCTTACCGCTGCCATGCTCTTGCACGGTAAAATCAACGTCCTCCAATAAAAACCGGCTGGCTGCGCGATGAATGTTTTCCATTCCTTTCACTCTTTAGAGTTAATGGTGCGCAGTACGTAAAAACAACAGGGTACATGTAGGGTGCGCACTGCGCACCAATTAAAGTCCCAATCATCAATAAAAAAAGGTGCGCAATGCGCACCCTACTCAATTCAAGGCGTTGATTTCGTGTGAATGGGTTAATCGAACATTTACAAAGCCGTCATTCCGGGCTTGACCCGGAATCCAGAATCCTGCTACCTTGATAAAAATACAAGGGATCCTTTTACCACAAACCATGAACAGAAAAAAACAAACAGGAGAATCAACCGCGTTTTTATTGATAACCCTCGGCCTGTTTCTTCTGGCAACAGGATGCAGCACCAGCATGATTCAAACCGAGCCACCCGGACCTTCCCTTCTCCCTGAAAAAATACTGGTTCCGGCAGCGCACAAGAAACTGCCCCGTCTTGGTCACACTATTCAGGTTGGCGCTTTCAGCCGCATCGAAAATACCCTGCGCCTGGTCGATTCCCTTGCAAAACAGGGAGTAACCCCCTATTATTTCAGACATCGCTCCGGGCTGTTCAAGGTACGATTCGGCAATTTTTCTACCTATACCGAAGCCCTGCATAAGGCGGAACATCTTTTACAGCAGGGAATTATAGAAGATTTTTACATTGTCCCCCCTGAATCCTATCCCGTTGCCAGAGAACAGGACCCGGACAACAGCTATCTGCGCCAGGAGATTATCAATACAGCAACGGACTTTATCGGCATTCCGTATAAATGGGGCGGCGCTTCCGCTACCCGGGGATTTGACTGCAGCGGGCTCACCATGGCGGTGTACCGGCTTAACGGTCTCAACCTGCCCCGCACCTCCCGCAACCAGTTCCACAGCGGCAGGCCGGTGGGGAAAAAAGAACTAAAAAATGGCGATCTTGTCTTTTTTGCCACCAACGGGGGAAAACGAGTGTCCCATGTTGGCATATACACCGGCAACAACAGCTTTATCCACGCCCCGAGTAAAGGCAAAAAAATCCAGACAACTTCACTATCGAACGGTTATTTTAACAAACGGTATGTGGGAGGAAGAAGTTATCTTTAAAAATGCAAAATGCAAAAAAAGGACATTTTTAATGAAATTATTGTCACTATTAACTACTGTTTTTCTCGTACTGGCTGGTTTATCCGTTAACGTTGGGGCGGCAGGTAAAGAGAAAATCCCGGTTTGTGTTTCCATTCTGCCCCAGGCTTTTTTTGTTGAGCAAATTGGCGGAGAACGGGTTGTGGTTGATGTTTTGGTACAGCCGGGGCAGAGCCCGGCCACGTATGCACCGACACCAAAGCAAATGGCGCAACTTGCCAGGGCTCGCGTCTTTTTCCGCATAGGCGTTGCCTTTGAAAATGTCTTTATCCCCAAAATTCAGAGCTCCATGCCCGATCTGCTCATCGTTGATACGAGACAGGGAATAAAATTAGAGCAGATGGACAGCCACGATGATCACAATCACGGGGAACTTGACCCACATACATGGCTCGATCCGATGCTTGTCAAAGAGCAGACAAAAATTATCCGTGATTCCCTTAGTAGAATTGATCCTGACGGAAAAGATTTCTACAACAGCAACTTCACAGTCTTTGCAGATAAACTTGACGCATTGCATGCCAAACTGACCATGGCGCTTGCTCCGGTGAAGGGAAAAAGCTTCTTTGTTTTCCATCCGGCCTTCGGTTATTTTGCCAGGGCCTATGGCCTGCAGCAGATCGCCGTGGAGACAGGTGGCAAAAAGCCAAGCGGCCGCCACCTTGCCAGACTGATAGAGTCCGCCAGGGAAAAGCAAATCAAAATCCTCTTTGTCCAGCCCCAGTTTTCAAGAAAAAGTGCCGAGACCATCGCCCGGGCAATTGACGGTGCAGTGGTACCCCTTGATCCCCTGGCCAGGGATTATTTCACCAATATGACACGCATTGCTGACACCGTTGAACAGGCGTTGCGCTGAGATTTTGGGGCGTTTGCAAACACGTCGCATCTTTGCCTTCGGAGACATATCATGAGAAACCACATAACTCGAAAAGGTGATTGCGTCTTGTCGATTGCAAAAAAATCAGGCATGACTGGTGAGAAACTATGGGATCACCCTGAAAACAAAAAATTAAAAACATTAAGAAATAATCCAAGTGTACTCAACCCAGGAGACATTGTCCTTGTACCGGACAAAGAAATCAAGGAAGTGCCCGGTGACACAGAAAAACAACACAAATTTAAACTCAAAATCGAGCAGGGGAAATTTAGATTTCGCTTTATTCAAAATGATCAATTATCACCTGCTCAACAAGATTATAAATTAAATATTGATGGTCAATGGTTTTCCGGTTGTGTCAATGCTGGTGGGTGGATTGAATGCAATATCAGGCCAGATTCAAAAAACGGAAAGATCTTGTTTAAATGGAGACAAGATCGTGAAATTGAACTAAAATTTGGTCACTTAAATCCTGTCAGTGAAATTGAAGGGGTCCAACAAAGATTAGCCAATTTGGGATTTTACAACACAAAAATTACTGCAGAAAACGATCATTACACTATGATTTCATTAATCGCATTCCAGAAATATATGGGGCACGATCCAGACGGCAAATTGAAGCCTGAATTGTTAAATACTCTAACAAAGGTACATGGATCATAATGACAATTAAGCAGAGACAAAAAAAGAGAATTGGGCTTATGAAAAAAAGCCTGGCCGTTCTGAGCATATTTTGTTTTTTCACATTAAGTCATCACATACATGCTTCATCCTTAAAGGATCCTATCCCCGCCACAGGCAAAGAAATACAAGAGACAATCATGCATAATATTACAACTCGAAATGTACGTTTTAAAATTCCCGCAGGGTACCTTGATACTACAAACTATTCGTTTAATGAAAAAAACAATCAAGAGCAATTATCAGTGAACAGGACATCTTTCGACCAACCCGTTTCGCTCGATCAACTATACAAGGAAAAACAAGATGAGCTCTCATCTGGAATGGGAGATAAAATTAAAATTACAGAAGAAGGCTCTGCAAATATAGCTGGAATCAATGCAAAATACATGATGTTCAGCTTTGAGGATCATGGCGTCACTTTTTTTGACAGATGGGCTGTAGTGTTGCTGAACCCAAATAATTCAATATTAATATCTTATTTAACGCAAAATAAGGACAATGCGATTTTTAATCATATCCTCAGCAGTTTAACTCTTTCTGAAACCGGCAAACCCTCATCCGCCACGAAAGGCTACACAAGAAGACAAGCTGGTCACAATATAACACTGGACGTACCAGAAAAACTTATACCCCCAAACACATATTCTTTTGCATCAGAGGACAAGCAGATACTGCTTTCAATAAGTGCCTATTCTCCAGATGAAAATCAACCGCAAATGACTCTGCAGGATTATATAAACTGGGATTCAGGCGGAGGTGTAAAAAAAATAATCGGTGGAGAAATTGAAACACTAAGTATCAAGGGTGGGAGCGGGCAGCAAGCGAAATATGTTATCGATTACAGCAGTCACCCTTATTCTCCAACGGTTCAAGCAACACACAGGGCAGATATTCGAGTAGGAGAGACGCATCTTTTTTTATATGGCCACAGTATCCCTGACCTAAAAGAAGACTTAAATATAGTATGGAAAGAATTTACTAACAGCATAACACCAGCTTCTACACTTGACTAATGGGTATAGGCGGAGCATCAGGAAACAAGCGGCAAGACAGGGATGCCAAAAAAGTAATTCACGTTACTGTTTCCCGAAAAGGTGACAACACATACCTCAGGTGGAACGTCCCTATAATTTTTGTACCGGGAGTAATGGGTTCGCGCCTTGAATTTCCTGCGGCAAATGAACGATGGAACCCTGACAACAATTGGGATATGCTGCATTGGATAAGAATATCCGCAGAACGTCAACGCCTTGAAATGCACCATCTACAACCGGCATATGTCATGACAGACAGAACAAAAGAAGAACTTGAGGATAACGAGAAAAATTTTGGATGGGAAGGTCTGGCCTGGAAATTCTATGTCCCATTTTTACAATTTTTAAAAAAACAACAGTTCCGACTGGCTGAAGCACCAATTTACGCAGTCGGCTATGACTGGCGGCAAGATATAGGCTTTTTGGGTGATTTTCTAGCCCGGAAAATTGATCAAATTTTGGCAAATGAAAATGCCCAACATGCTATAATCATCACGCATAGCATGGGAGGATTGATTAGCAGGGCTGCTTTAAAGGCAAAAAAGGATTTCTCTCAAAAAATCTTGGGTGTAATTCATGTTGTCCAACCTGCTGCAGGAGCAGTTGCAGCATATCGGCGTTTTTTTACAGGTGCTGTCAGTCATCTTGATGGAGGATTTCCCCTATCAGTCATTATGGGAAACACGAGCAAAAAATATACTTCAATTATGAGTGGACTTACCGGACCAATGCAATTGATGCCTGGCAATTTGTATAGAGATCGTGAAAATCAACCATGGATACAATTGGTAAAAAACGGCAACAAAGCTACGGGTTGGCCCAAAAACAACGTATTCGAGTTATATGCCGACAAGCATAGTCCTCCCGGACTGCTTGAACATGGATCTTATAATACAGGTGAAGGCTTGACCATTCGTAATGACATACTGTCCCGCATTACTGAAGCAGAAGCATATCATAACTGGATTGGTGACTACAAACACGAGAACACCTACTCTATTTTTTCAACAGGAGTGGAAACCGACATGGCTGTCCTGTTTAATCCTTCAACTCCTCCGCAGGAAGGAAAATGGGAAAACAGGGGAATTCTTCCCATTCGCAGACAGGAAGGAGACGGCACTGTTCCCGACACCAGTGCGGCGATATTGTTTACTAATCAAACAGAAAACTGTGACGGTATTCCCAAGGATGAAATCAGTGAGAGCGCAAATCAATGCGGCATACATGGAGTAGAACATTCAGAAGCTTTTAACAACAACAATGTCCGTAGCACTGTTGTCAGCTGGATCAACCGCATTCTCTTCGAAAAGATATCTGAACGAAAACATATTTGATTCAAAATTGACATAGAAAAACCTGCCATCATCCTTTTTGAGGCTTCCGGCATCATGCTCCCCATCATTACCTTTATCGGTTGGCATAACAGCGGCAAAACCACCCTGGCGACTCGGGTGGTCACTCACCTGACAAAAGCCGGCTTTCGTGTTGCAGTTATTAAATCGAGCAAGGAACGTGGCATTGTCTTCGACAGGCCAGGAAGCGACACGGCCAAACACCGACAGGCCGGGGCCAACTCCGTTCTTTTTGTCGCTCCTGACCAGATGGTGCTTATGGGCGAGAACAGTCATCTTTCCCTTGTTGAACTCGCCGATCGATATTCCCCAGATGTTGACATCGTTATTGGCGAGGGGTTTAAAAATGCTGCTAATGTTGCCAAAATCGAAGTACTGAGAAACAGTGAACAGATGCTGCGGAGTCAGGTTGCAGGCGTTATCGCTGTTGCCACGGATCTGGACATTCAGGGTGAAAATATCTTCAAGCTTGACCAGAGCGCTGCAATTGCTTCTTTTGTTGAAGAGCGTTTTTTGAAGAGAGACAAGACCTTTTCCCCTCACCCCGGCCCTCTCCCCAGGGAGAGGGAGAAAACCAACGAAACAAAATACCCAGTCAATGTAACAACATCCTCCGAATCAGCTTTCGTCTCCCCCTCTCCCTGGGGAGAGGGCCAGGGTGAGGGGGAGACCGTTCCCCTTGCTGAAACATTAGGGCGATTTACCGCCACTGACATTATTTCACCAGAAAACCTTCCCTCTTTTTCCTGCTCCACTATGGACGGTTTTGCCGTAAAAGCAAGCGATACCAACGACTGCAACGAATTGAAACCAGCAATCTTAACTCTTGCCGGTGAAATCACCATGGGCAGTTCAGCTCAGCATTCTCTTAAAAACAGACAGGCCGCCTCAATCCTGACAGGTGGGAAACTTCCTGCAAAAGCAGATGCTGTAGTGATGATTGAAGACACAAGATCTCTTGATGAGAATACCATTGAGGTTTGCAAGGCGGTTGCACCGGGAACAAACGTTATCCGGGCCGGAGAGAATTTTTCAAAAGGAGATGTAGTTTTCACCAAAGGAAAACAACTACGCGCCCGGGATCTGGGCGTGCTGGCCGGACTGGGCATCACCGAAGTCCCAGTTTTCAGAAAACCCGTGGTCGGCATTCTCAGCACTGGTGATGAACTGGTAGAACCAAATAAAAAACCAGGCCCCGGCCAAATACGCGACACCAACTCCACAACACTCGCCGCCCTGGTGCTGGAAGCCGGAGGAATCCCCCTGCCCCTTGGCATTGTTGGCGATGATTTTGACATACTACTGCAGACCTGCCGAAATGCCATTGCAAAGCCGGTTGACATCCTGCTTCTTTCCGGCGGCAGTTCAAAGGGGAAACGCGATTTCACCCTTTCTGTTTTCAAGAAACTGGACAAAACAGTGCAAGTCCAAGGCTCGGCCATTCTTGCACAGCGAGACAATTGCACCCTCATTGGTCTGCCCGGCCCCACCGCCTCGGCTATCGAGGTTTTTCATCACATAGTTCAGCCACTGCTGCGTAAATTATCCGGATTTACAGAGCTGCATCACCCCCTCTCTGAAACAGAGCAATAGCTTGCCATCTGAGAGAAAGTTGAGTAAAATTACTTACTCATTGAGTAATTTGTTTTGAGGAGGGTTGGTCGACATGACGAAGGTAAAAGTTTCCTATGCATTTGAAAGAAAAATTGTCGCTGAAATTACTTCCGGTCTCAGCAGATCCAAGAAGCTGCTCCATATAATTACCGGTCCCCGTCAAGTTGGCAAGACAACGGCAGTAATGCAAATTGCCGAAAAGTGGGTGGGACCGGTGGTTGTCGCTTCGGCAGACTCACCATTGCCTCCCGGGCCTGAATGGATTAATGCCTACTGGGGTCAAGCTGTGCGTGCCGCCTCTCAGGAAAAAACCTCTGAAGCTGATGTGCTTCTCATTTTTGATGAGATACAAAAGGTTCAAGGTTGGAGCGAAGTTATTAAGTCATTATGGGATGAAGAATGCAGGGAGCAAGCGGGCATAAACGTCGTCCTGCTCGGTTCATCTTCCTTGTTGCTGCAAAAGGGTCTTTCTGAAAGTCTTGCAGGACGTTTTCTGTTATACCGCTGCCCTCATTGGCAGTTTAGTGAAATGGAAGAAGCTTTTGGCTGGGATTATGATAAATGGATTTTTTTTGGCGGGTATCCAGGCACATCTGATTTCATAGACAATGAGGATCTATGGGCCAGATACGTCACCGATTCTTTAATCGAAACCGTACTTGCCAAAGATGTTTTACAATTGCAGACCGTTTCGAAACCGGCTTTGTTACGACATCTTTTTCTTCTTGCCTGTGGAGTGCCGGTTCAGATCCTTTCATATAATAAAATGCTTGGCCAACTTCATGATGCCGGCAATACAACAACGCTTTCACATTATCTAAGATTGCTGGAATCTGCATTTCTCGTAACGGGCCTTGAACTTTTCAAAAAAGGAAAATTAAAGAAACGAGGTAGCAGTCCAAAGCTTATTATTTGGAATAATGCCCTTATCAACGCAGTAGTGGGCAACACTTTTGAAGACTGCCGCAACAACTATTCCTGGTGGGGCCGCCTGGTAGAAAATGCTGTAGGTTCCCACCTCCTCAACCATCTCGCAGGGTTGCCATATTCTGTATATTACTGGAGAGAACGCGGTTTTGAAGTGGACTTTGTGGTTGAAACACCAAAAAAACTATGGGCTATTGAAGTCAAATCAGGAAAGCCCCATCATGCACCAGGTTTGGCAAAGTTTTGCGAGCACTATCCGGAAGCGCAACCTTTAATAATCGGCCAGGGCGGTATGTCTTTGGAAAATTTTTTCCGATCCACCCCGGTGAAAGAATGGTGAACCCGTCCATTAACACCCATGAATCTTACGAGTATCCTGTAAATATCATAGATAAAAAACGATATCTCTCCGTAAAAATCGACCACCTGCCTGGATATGTTGCCGATTTTTCATTTGAAAGTTTTGTCATCGAAGATGAATGGACTACAGCTCTATACACTTGATAAGCATTTTTCCCATGTAGAAGGATTACTGTTGCGCTGATTTTAAAAAAAATGAACATTACCATTTGCAATGAAAATCACATCTGAAACAATAAAATCCATAATCGACCAGGGCGAAAACAGCGCGGTTGAGTTCAAATCCGCAAATGCTCACCCCGATTCCGTTGCGCGGGAGATGACAGCTTTTGCCAATTCCCAGGGCGGCGTAATTTTGCTTGGTGTAGCGAATGACGGGTCAATTAAAGGGTTGGACGATTCCAGGCCATGGGAAGAATGGATTGCCAATATTTCCCGCCATAATATTATTCCCGCCCTTGTTCCTGATTATGAGGAAATGACTTTTAAGGGAAAACAAATTGCTATAGTTCAAGTCCCTAAAGGGAAAGACAGACCTTATCAGACCAGCAAAAACCAATTTGTCGTCCGGGTGGGCTCAACCAGCAGAATGGCCACCCAGGGTGAATTAATGCGCCTTTTCCAGCAGGCCGGAGTCTTCCATTTTGACCTGACAGGAGTTGCAAGAACAAGTGTCAAAGACTTGAACCTGACTAAAATTGCTGACTACTTTCAACGGTACGATATTGATATCACCCAGGACGATGACAAGGAAATCCTGTTTCGCAACACAGATATCCTGTCTGATGACGGCCAGGCAACTGTGGCAGGTCTTCTTGTTTTCGGCATCCAGCCACAGAGATACCTCCATAACGCCGGCATCAGTTTTGCCCATTATGCCGGAGTGTTGCCCGATGCAGAACTCATTGACAGACAGACCATAGAAGGGACTCTTGATTTTCAGATAGACACGACCCTGGCTGTCATTCGTAACAACCTGCGCCGACCTTCGACAATTTTGAACGGGAAACGCGCCCCCCTGACGACAGCGTACCCTGAAAAAGTCTTCCGCGAACTCCTGGTCAATGCCTGCATCCACAGAAATTACGCCATCAGCGGTTCCCGTGTCCGGATTTTGCTGTTCCAGGATCGTATTGAGTTTCTTAGCCCCGGCAGACTGCCAAACACGGTCACCATCGACAAATTAAAACATGGCGTCTCATATGCGATAAATCCCGTTATCCTCAAATTCATGGAGAATCTCCGCTATATTGACAAACTTGACCGAGGTTTGCCAATGGTCTGGCATGAAGCCGCAAAAATAGGGCGCGAAGTGGGTTTTGCTGAAATAGGTGAAGAATTTCAGGTTGTTCTGCCGTTACAGCAATAACAGTCTTGAGACCGCCTCTTCAAAATTCTGGACAACAACCCCAATCTTACCCAACGACAGATGGCGGGGCAAATGTACATCAGTCTGGGTAAATTTAACTACTGCCTTACCGAACTGGTAAAAAAAGGCTTTGTCAAGGTGGATCGTTTCAGGTCTTCTCATAACAAAGCAGCTTATATGTATATCATCACTCCCCAAGGGTTAGAGGAAAAAGCAAGAGTAACAACCAGGTTCCTGCACCGCAAGATGGAAGAGTTTGAAGAGATAAAAAAACAGATAGAGGAACTTGCTGAAGAGGTGGAGTATCTGAATACTGACACCAGCAAGATCTAAGAGAAATCAGAGAGTTAATACCCCCGGTAAATGTAACCCATTCACACAAAATCAACGCATTGAACTGAGTAGGGTGCGCACTGCGCACCTTTCTTTATTAATGATTGGGGCTTTAATTGGTGCGCACTGCGCACCCTGCCCAGTCGTTCCACGAGATGGGTTTATCGAATATTTACTTTTATTGTGCGGTAACTATTTGTTTAATCTTAAAAAAGATTCTTCATCAGGTCAATCGTCTTGAGCGAATGTATTTATTCGCGGGCGAACAGTGCTGAGTGAAAATAGTTCTGTCCCCTTTTTCGCTCATGAACCACCGTTGTTGACACAGCTCTTGTAATGTTTTACCTTTACAGTAAGAATAATCCAGGGAGGTAATTATTATGATGACTACGGTTACCAGCAAGGGGCAAGTTACAATTCCTAAGCAGCTTCGAGATTTGTTTCATATAAAACCTTATGACAAAGTAGATTTCCGACAGGAAGGCGATAAAATCGTTCTTTCACCTGTTAAGACATTGCTCGAACTGCGTGGCAGTGTGCCGCCAAAAGAAAACAGCAATTTTGAGCAAGAGCGGGAAGTTGCTAAAAAATCAGTAGGTAAAAGAGTTGCTGGAGAAATGGAATGAAAACCAGCTTTCTTGATACAAATATTTTTATTCGATATCTTACGAACGATGACCCTGTTAAAGCTGACCGGGTTGAAAAACTCTTAAGGGATGCGGCAGAAGGGAAAGTATTGTTAGTTACAACTGAGATGGTTATTGCTGAAATTGTCTGGGTGATGGAATCTTATTATCAACTAGGTAATCGTGATATTGCCCCTAAAATACACGCAATACTGGCCACCCCAGGGCTCGAAGTAATTAATGGCGATTTGGTGAATAGGGCATTGGAGTATTACGTTGAGGCAAACATTGACTTTATTGATGGTTATATCGCCTCGATTATGGAGAAAAAAGGTATTTCTGAAATATATTCATTTGACCGCAAACATCTTTCAAAATTGACAAAGTTACGCCGACGAGAACCATAACGACAAACAGGGAGTAAATAAACACCCCCGGCAAATATTCGATTAACCCATTCACGCAAAATCAACGCATTGGACTGAGTAGGGTGCGCACTGCGCACGTTTCTTTATTGATGATTGGGGCTTTAATTGGTGCGCACTGCGCACCCTACTCAGTCGTTCCACGAGATGAGTTTATTGAATATTTACCTTTGTTGTGCAGTAGCTATTTGTTTAATCTTGAAAAAGCTTCTTCATCAGGTCAATCGTCTTGAGCGAATGTATTTATTCGCGGGCGAACAGTGCTGAATGAAAATAGTTCTGTCCCCTCTTTTCGTATTTTCTTTTTCATCTTTGCAGTAGCTTTTTTCACACCTCAAGTATATGATATATTATCATATAAATCAGCTACATCAATCACCGAAAAGGAGATGAGGTAATTTATGCATGTCCTGGATATCATTAAATTAAAAAGAAAAGAGATTCTCGCCATTTCAGCTGCCCATGGAGCTTCCAATGTCCGGGTTTTTGGGTCAGCAGTACGTCGTGATGATAATTCCGAGAGCGATATCGATTTTCTTGTTGATTTGGAACAAGGTCGTTCTCTATTAGACTTGGGGGGTGCACAGATCAGGCTCCAGGAATTGCTCGACCGCAAAGTAGATCTTGTAACAGAAAAAGGCCTTCATTGGTACCTGCGTAAAACAATAATAAAAGAAGCTCAACCCCTATGAAAATGCTGCATTTTCTTCATTTTAAGCGAAAATGAAAGGTGTTAATTTCTTCCATATTCTTCTATCTAATTGAAATTGCGGGCATTGTTGTTTTGTTATAGGCAACATCCATGCCGGAAAAAGACCGCATTTCCAAATGGCCATCTTCTTACAATTTCGAGCGACCGTTGACAGTCTGGCTGCACTGAAGAAAAAAAAGCGCCACTTTATACCCTCGAAGAGCTGTTTGACTGACAAGTAATGGCTGACACATATCTTCTGAAAGTCCCGAATGACGTCGTTTCACTTCTCTGCAACCTGCATCCGCAAATTAATAAAGCGCATATCAGATCTGCTTTACATTTTCTTACGCAAAACCCCAATGACGGCAAGGCCCTGAAAGATAAACTGCACGGCCTGAGAAGTTACCGCGTTAAAAAGTACAGGATTATTTACCGGATCGTTGCTCAAGAAAAAACATATACGAAGAAACATTCAAGGTGATCAGCAGGGACAAAAAGTAAAAAATGGTGCCCACCGTCCCATTGACACCCATGAATTTTACGAGTATCCTGTAAATATCATGGACAAAGAACGATATCTCTCCGCCAAAATCGACCGATTGCTGGCCATGTTTCCGGTAGTTGCGCTTATTGGTTCACGGCAATGTGGCAAATCCACGCTGGTAAAACAGTTACGCCCTGCCTGGAAATACTATGACCTTGAAAGTCCGGATGACTACCAGTTGATCAGCAGTGACCCCGTCACCTTTTTCGCTATGAATTCGGATGGGGTAATTATTGACGAAGCACAACAATATCCGGAAATTTTTAAAGTTCTCAGGGGGGTTATTGATGCTGATCGAAAGAAAAAAGGACGGTTTCTGCTCACTGGATCAAGTTCACCGCACATAGTGAAGGGCATCACGGAAAGCCTTGCCGGCAGAATCGCAACGGTTGAAATGTGGCCGTTCAAACAGGGAGAATTCTACGAAAAAGACCTCTCAGCGCTCTACCGGATGATGGCTGATGGAACAGCTCAGGCAAAAGATTTTTTGCAATTGCAGCCGTTAGCGAGCATTGAACAGACAATGAACATATGGCACAAAGGCGGTTTCCCGGAACCACTTATTGAAAGTGATCAAAATGAAGAATTTTACAAGCAATGGATGGAGAATTATATAACGGATTATCTCGGCAGAGACATACGCGGCCTGTTTCCCAAGTTAAATATCCATAATTTCAGGAGGTTCCTTACCCTGCTCGCGCAATTTTCAGGGCACCAGTT
>DAOUUW010000162.1 GCA_030667965.1 Deltaproteobacteria bacterium | reverse complement strand
GTAAGCGACAATTAAACCCCGCTGTCCATATCAGCTAACACTAAATCCTGTGGTGCAAGTTGAGTTGGAAGCAGGCTACTTAACTTTTCTGCCGGGGTAACTGGCAACTTTTCAAAAAGGTAGCGCATATAGCTGTACGGCTCAAGGTTATTAGCCTTGGCGGTTTCTATCAGGGTGAACAATAGCGCACTGGCACGGGCTCCTTCAGGGGTGCCGGAGAATAGCCAGTTTTTTCGACCCAGAACAAAGGGGCGGATAGCATTCTCGGCCACATTGTTGTCGATCCCGGCATGACCATCTTTTAGATAGTTCTCCAGTCGACACCATTGGTTCAAACAATAGTTGACCGCCTTGCCCAGCAGACCCTTTGGTACTACTTCATTCTTTCTCTTATCCAGCCAGGCCTTAAATTTCTCCAGGATCGGCTTGGCATGTTTTTGGCGCATTTCATATATTTCTTCTGGGCCAAGTTTATCCTGTCTGGCTTTTTTTTCAAGTGCGTAAAGGTTGCGAATCATGGCAAGAGCCTTGTCGGCACTACCAGTCTTTTTGTTGCTGCTGCCCTTCTTCACATCCATAAATTTTCTTCTGGCATGGGCCCAACAGGCTACATGGATAATGTCCAGCCAATTATCCAGAAAGTCATAACCTTTATAGCCGTCAGTCTGAACTATCCCTTGATAGTCATTCAGAAACAATTTGGCGATGTCACCAGAGCGAGAAGGATGATATTCAAAGATAACGATTGGTTTTTCAAGAAATCCACCTCGATAAACCCACATGTATGATTTTTGAGTAGCCGAGCGGCCTGGTTCATTAAGAACCTGAACCGGTGTTTCGTCTACATTGACCAAAGGGCCACCTCTAACCTCGTTTAACAGCAACTCCAGGATAGGTTGACAGGAATCCGCTGCTTTCATGGCCCAATTACACATACTTTGCCGCGGAATATCAATTCCAATGCGCACAGTAATTGGGGTCAGAGTAAAATTAAGCCGTGACCCCGATCAGAATTTAATTCTACTCTGACCCCAATTACTGCTGACCCCAATTACTGCCAATTACTGACCCCAATTACTTGGACCCCAATTACTCCCCAATTACTCCAAGGCCCAAATTGCCCTCAAGGGGTTTGAAGCTTTATTTTCAGGGCATTTAAATTGGCATTGTCTGGCATGGCTTCCAGCCCCTGGTTAACTAATGTCATGGCGGTATTGGTGTCATTTTGGGAGATGGCTTCAACAATTCCCTGATCAAAATACTCCTCGATTCTAGTCAGGCCAGCGAGGGCCTGTTTGTTGGTGGGGTGAAGGTCAAGAACGGCTCGGTAAGCTTCCAGAGCGTTGCTTCCCTCGGGCTCGACATATCTGCCGACCATTAAGTGCAGATCAGCAACTTCAAGAATTCGCTCAATTCTTGTACGAGTTTCGTAGTCAGGAATAACCTCCTTTTCCTGCGTAGGAAGATTTTCCCGAGGCTGGGCATTTTTATCGGAAATTTTCGACGAGGTGTCCGGTACAGCTATTTTATTCTTTTGAACATTTATCTGTTCTAATTTCTGTGTAACTGGCTGATCCTTGTTTTGTCCCTGATAAAAAACATAAGAGGTGCCAACGAGAAGAACGAGGGAAAGAATAGCAACTCCACTCAATATCTTGGAGGAAGAGCCTGTTTTTCCCGACTCGTTGAAATCCTCAAGAAATTTTTGAATATTTGCTGTTCTCTCGCTACGCTGGAACGCCAGGGCATTGCACAAGGCCTGGTTTTGTTTACGGCTTAATAGTGAAATTGGTTCATATTTTGTCAAGCTGGCAGCAGCCTGGTTGGCCGGAACACGGTTGAACGGATGTTTTCCTGCAAGAAGCTCGTAGCAGACGCAGGCAAAGGCATAAATATCATCCCGGGGATCAGGTTCGGCCCGATTAAACATCTCGCAGCTAGCGTAAGCAGGAGTAAGCGCCCCAAGACTTCCTGGATCAAATACCGTGGCATCACTGGCTACCTGGTCAGGTTGGGTGGCGGCTCTGGCAATGCCAAAATCGAGAATTTTCACTTCACCCTTTTTACTTATGAAAACATTCCCAGGTTTGAAATCAGAGTGGATAATCCCCTTCTGATGAGCATAGGTGAGGCCATTGGCGGCTCCTTCTATAATGGGAATTACTCGTTCAAAGGGAAGTCTTGCAGGCATAATGCGTTTGAGCAGTTGGCTGACAGACTCACCCTCAAGAAGCTCCATGGTCATGTAGACTATTGAACCGTCACGGTCGAAATCGTAGACAGTCGAAATATTGGGGTGGGCTAATTTCTGGGCCTTTTTGGCTTCTCTTTGGAGGGAAATGAATGCATCTGGATTGGTCTGAAAAGATTCACGAAGCACCTTGATTGCAATATATGGTTCCCTGTCTTTTGCCTCTTGCTTCCGTAAATCTGTTGCTTTATAAACGATACCCATCCCGCCGCGGCCAATTTCCTCTTGCAGGATAAACCGGCCGTTTAAAATAGATCCGATGTGCAGTTGTCCTGCTCCAGCGTTTTGATCTGGTGGTGATGGAGAGGTGACAGAGGATTGTTCTCGGAGATTTTTTTCCTCAGAGGGTGATAGTACTATTGTCGCCCCTCCCTCATCCGGCAGAGCTGTACCCATTCTCAGGGATATAACTGTTTCAGGGGGGGCGGACGTTTTTTCTTCTGTGTTACCAGTGTTATCAACCATTTTTTACTGCTGTTGCTTTACTGTTTTTGTCCTACCAGCAGAAACTCCCCGAATTCGTGACCTGTTCGCTTGAGTTGGGCATACTGGGGGGATTGATTGATGTTTAATTCCTCGGCCCGTGTTGTTACCTTGGATTGCACATCTTTAAAAAGCTTTGAACCTTCAAGTATCCCTTTGTTTTCACGTAAAACTGTTATTAATGCATTGGAAAAAATGGAATGGCCATTGCCGCTGTCATCAATGACCGGTTTAACGCCACCTGAGGTTAAAACGTAGCGTGACCTGGTTTTTGCGACAACTCGCAGCCATTTCATGCGTGCATTTTCGGACATACCTGAGTCCAGCTCGGTAACGGCTGTCCTGGTGAGAGCCCCGGAATAACAGGAATCTGCGACGACCAGCACATGCTTGACCGACATCGCATTGATAATGTCGGTAATGGCTATGGTTGAAATCCAGTTCGCCGTGCTGTCTCGTTCTGAGTCGACAGGGAGCCAATGGCCGCGATTGTTGGTCTTGTCGTATTCACCGTGGCCAGCATAATATATCAGAAGATTGTCTGTCTCGGTAAGCTCCCTGCGCAATGTATTTAAGGCAGAAAGGATGGTGTAGCGGTTGGCATTATCCAGCCTGGTGACGGTAAATCCGTACTGGTTCTTGAGAATGTCTCCAATGGCATCAGCATCATTTTTGGGGGTTTTGAGGTCATCCAATTTCTCATATTTATTGTTGGCAATGAACAGAGCGTAGTATTTGCCAAAGATATCCGCATCGGTTTCTGAGCTTGGAGAAACATCCATAGACGTCATCTCCTTCGGCTCAGGCAGGAAATGGAAAATCATGTTTTCTCTCTTGCCTTGATTGTCAACGGCAACCACGGTAACTGGCGTTTCAGACCCTTCTAAGGCAATATCGGTTTTAAACATACCATGCTCGTTCAATACTTGCGGCTGATCATTGACGGAGAGTGAAAGGATTCCGGCTGGAGCATCTACTTTACCGATAATGGTTCTCTTTTCCCCGGTTTTTGAGGTAATGATCTTGGAGATGGAGCGGGTGTTGGTTATTGGCGGGTCTATAATACTGATTAAGGGGCCGGGCAGATCACCTCGAACAACAGAGGTTGGGGGTGCTGGCGCAGGTGCGGCAGCAGATACCGGGGGCGCTGCAGGTGGTTCGGGACTACGATTAATAATGGTCTCTTTTTCGATAATGATTTCCGGCCGGGTCAGGCGCTTAATTTTGGCATCTTGCAACTCGCGAATTTGCTTCATGATATTGCCAGCCTCTTCCTGGGTGATCCAGAGCATTTCGTAATTAACAAGGCCGGATTTTGATTTCAGCAGAACTTGCTGCAGTTTTTTCCCGGTATTGCGGTCGTAACAGTTTCCAGACTGAATTTTGTAGAGGTTCCTGGAATCAAAAGAAGTAAATCCGGTATTTCCGGCGCAATCGGTTGTCTGGGCGGTTACCTCATAGGAGAGGGCTGACGAAGCTGACAAGAGCCCTGAAAAAAGAACAGCAAGGAGAAATCGTGTAGTAAGAGTCATAGGTTTCACCAAGAATATCTGCATATAGTGAAATGAACCTGAGTTGAACGATTTATCAACTCGATCGGCACTGATCTTTGGCTCGCAAGGTCTCAGCACACATCTTCGTCATCAAATCGCTCAACTCAGGAAGAAGTTTTAATGGGCCGGAGTAGTCAGCCATTCAGCTGCCCAGCCTTCCTGCCCATCAGAGGTCCTTACCCTCAGCCACTTGTCAACCCGTTCTAATACCGTAAGTCTTTCCCCCCCTCTGATGCTGAAGGTAACAGCATAATTTGTACCTGGGCCGCTGCGGACATTCAAGGATTCCGGCTCAACAAGAACAATGTCTGATCCACCTCCAGATGAATAGCTGGAGGACGCAGGCGTGGGAGATGGTTGGGCAGGAGCATTGCCGCCGAAATGATAGTATTGTTGCGGGGTCCTTGATGCAATAAAGTCCACTGCTTTATTAATGCAGATTCGGAGAGCTTTTTCAGTCGGAGTGTTTTTCCATCCAGATAATCCGCCGGCCAGGGAACTACCGCCGCTGTAGCCGGCTAATAATCCACCCAGGTTAACATCACTGGCTTCGCCTTCGACTGAAGTTGCCGCTAATATCCTGGATGTTCTGGCATCGATAATCCGTATGTCAATGGCCATGTGGGCTTTTTTAAATCCACCCATGACTGCTCCCAAGAGACCGGACATGCCTCCACCGGCACCGCCGCTCATTCCGGAAGCATGCCCTTCAAATTCGGTGACTGCACCTACGACAAGCAATTCGGCTCCCTCAATTTCTCCTATGGCAGCGGCCGTATCTGCTTTTACCCTTCCAGTAGCGCCAAGATCCTGCTCGGTAAGAACATTGTCTAACGTCTGGCGCTCGAGAACGATAAACCTGTTGGTGTTAAAAAGGGCGGTGACAAGCTGGTCTGCCATTCCGTCACCTATTTTATGGTTATACCAGCCGCCTCCTGTTTTGTTTTTAAACTGGGATACCGCAATACGCGCCTTAGGACCATTATAAGCCTCCGCTTGGGCCTCTCCTATGGAAGGACCTTCTTGGCCTGAGGTTACAGTTGCTTTCGTTCCGGCAGAGACACAACCTGTCAGGGCACAAATAAAAAGGAGCAAAACGCTGCAAACTTGCCTCAGATTGTTTTTTCTCATATTCTTCCTCCCAAATTAAAGTAAGTTACGATATTTCAATTTTTACTTTTCTTGCACGCAGAATCAATTTTTTCATATATTGATCATAATAAAGTACCAATACATATTGTCAAGTTTTACCTGCTTTAGTGGTAAATTGAATGCATATACAGACTGTTATCTGCAGGCACCCAGGTGTTTACCGTGCATGGTGGTTGTTATATTCATCATACCGCCACCCATAGGATCACTTGCCTGGGTTTCCATAACCCCATCAAAAGAACTGCCGTTGTAGGTAATTGTGCCAGAAGTTTTGTTTGTCATGTCATTTTGTGAACAGATCATGGTCCAATGAAAAGGGGGTCAAGTCTGCTTTTGGCTTTTGATTAGCCTTTTTTGAATTAGAAAAGTCAACGGCAGACTTGACCCCCTTCTCTTTCTCTCGCCTTGACCCTATCCTGATATGAAATTTTTCCATGGTTCCCCTTTGCTTATAGTTTGGATATTATATTATCCACACAGGCAGCATATTGTTAAGCAGGCAGAGGCACAGACTGGGGGCCGGTACTGCGACAGTAACACACGCTATTAGGGGTTCTAAGCCCATTTGGTTGATTCTGGACAGAAGACCGCAGCGGATGCCGCCAGATTGTTCAACGTCCATCCAGCTACCGTGTCCCGTCTCCTTAAGCGTGGCAAGGTGTCTTAACCGGGTTTTACGTTCCATTGCTCCCTAAACCCCATATTTCAGAACGTTCCCCAATCGGCTTCCGCTCCTTGATGTTGATGACTACATCTTTTGCCACTTCCAATATTTCAAAAGCAGTTTTCACGTCTTCACCCAAGAACAATTTCAACCCGACCACTAACGGTTCTAGGAATTTTTCCACTGGAGAATTATCGAGAAGACTGAGCGATTCTTTGGCAAACCCAGCAGCTGCAAGACCCACAAACAACTCAATCCCGTCATCGATTGTTTTTTCAACAAAAGCGGTGTCCTGCACATAGTTTTTTGCCAAAGACATTGCCTCGTCACCCTTGCCGCAGTCGCACAGTATGCAGGCTAAGGTGTGCTGAAAAAGAAGATTGTCCGGCGAGAGCGCTACCGACCGCCTCGACCACATTTCGGCTTTTGGCAACAAGAACATATCCCGCTGTTTATAAAAATTCCATGCTAGGGAGTTAAACAAGCTTGGATCATCCGGTCGCCTATTAATGATCTCATCGGCTTTCTGTAGAACTTCTGCGTGTTTTTCCGGTTTTTTCAGTAATATCTGTATAAGTTCGATGTAAGCTCCAGATAGGTCCGGGGATGCTTCAATTGCTTTTAATAAGACCTCCTCAGCCTGTTTGGGCCGGTCGAGCATCCCGAGAGTGACACCCTTGTTAACAAGGGCTCTTGCCACCTGCCCAGCAAGTTCTTTTTCCTCTCTTTTGCCGAAACGC